>JBILVV010000559.1:0-2584 GCA_044370255.1 Pirellula sp. | reverse complement strand
ATCAAACCTTGGGTTGCTGCTGGGTAGCGCAGTGGAATGCTCCCAGGCCCCAGATGAAGTCGGACGCATCGACACGAATGATATCCCGGTCGGGGTAGAGGTCCTGGAGCTTCGCGGCGGCAGCATCGTCGGTCTCCCGATACCCGAACCCGGGAACAATCACGATACCGTTGGCTAAGTAGTAGTTGCAGTAACTTTCCGGAACACGCTTCCCCTGAATCAACCGCGGAGGGGGTGTGACCAAGGGAACAATTTGCAACGATCGCTCCTGAGCATCGGTCATCCTTTCAAGGAGCTTCCGCTGCGCTGATAGCTTCGGAGCATTGCTGTCGTCGCTCGTAAACGAGATCGCGGAAACGACCAATCCTGGCCGGATGAATCGAGCCAGTTGATCGATGTGGCTGTCGGTGTCATCCCCTGCGAGTTCTCCACCGTCCACCCACAGGATCTTCGTCACCCCCAACATACGACACAATTCAGCCTCAACTTCCGAACGGGTCCAACGAGGATTGCGTGTCGAAGCCATCACACAACTGCTGGTCGTCATCAAGGTTCCCATGCCGTCGGTTTCCAAGCCTCCTCCCTCACAAACCAGCGTCGATGGAAATGTTTTCATCGCCTGCTCATTGGAGGATCGAATGCCGCCGTGTTCATTGAGTCGATCGCAGATGCGAGCATTGGCCGCCGCATCATCATCGTACGGCTTGTACTTTTCTCCCCATGCGTTGAAGCGCCAACGGACCGCCCCTAACGTTTTCGCATCGCGGTTCACAATAAAGGTCGGACCATAATCGCGAATCCAGCAATCGTTGGTCGGAATGTCGTGTAGCGTAACGTTCGGTACGTTGGAGAGAGCCTTCTTGGCCTGCTCATACGATGGAGTCGGTCCACCGCAAACATGGACATGTTCGACCTCTGCGAGGATACGAATCACCCGCTCGGTCACCGGAGGAATGTTCTCAAAACGACCTGGCCACGTCCCCAAATTGTGTGGCCAAGATATCCAGGTCGCTTCATGCTCTTCCCATTCAGCCACCCAGCGAAATCCCGCCTCGGTCGCAGCATTATGGATTGGTAAACGCTCTTCCATAGAGTTACTCACTCATCGATCCAACGGCGAGTCAGATCCGCGTATGCATCAATACGTCGATCTCGCAAGAACGGCCAATAAGTCCGCTGAACATCAATTTGATCGAGATTGCACTCAACGATTGCGATGCTTTCCTCGTGATGGCTAGCGCGGTGGAGCAGATTTCCGGCTGGATCAAAAGCGAACGAAGCGCCCCAAAACTCGATGGAGTCTTCGAGACCAACGCGATTGGATGCGGCAACGAACACCCCATTGGCGATGGCATGCGATCGCATCATGGTTTCCCACGCTTCATGCTGGCTACGACCATAAACGGGTTTGTCGGCAGCGAGCCAACCAATAGCGGTCGGATACAGGAGAATCTCAGCACCGCGGAGCGCGAACAAACGAGCCGCCTCGGGATACCATTGATCCCAGCAAACTCCGACCCCGAGAGTTGCGAATTGGGTCTTTGCGATCGTGAAGCCCGTATCGCCGGGCGCAAAGTAAAATTTCTCGTAGTAGTGGGGATCATCGGGGATGTGCATCTTGCGGTAGAAGCCGACTTGCGAACCATCGGTATCGAAGACCAGGGCGGTGTTATGATAGAGTCCATGGGTTCGGCGTTCGAACACGGAACCGGTGACGACAACTCCGCATTCTCTAGCTACTGTGCTCATCGCTTCGCTGGTAGGACCTGGAATCGACTCGGCCCATGCAAAGCGATCGTGGTCTTCGCTCTGACAAGGATAGGGAGCGTTGAACAGCTCTTGTAGGCAAACGATCTGCGCCCCCTGCTGGGCGGCTTTGCGAACATGATCCATGGCTTTGGCGATGTTGGCCGGTATGTCGCTTGTCGTGGACATTTGTACCAGCGCCAGCTGGATGGATCGCGGAGTTCGAGGCATGGCAGGCTTCCGTTTCAATGAAGATAGCTGAACTTGCAGATGGTTGAAACTTGCAGATGGCTAGGTCTTGCGAGGACTCTCCCATGGAACATCCGCCACGTTTTGGAAGCGGTTGGCGCGACGGGCCATGACAAAGAGCATATCGCTCAGGCGATTCAAGTAGATAATGATATGCGAAACATCGCTGACGCGAGGGTCGTGGCTGAGTCGTACGATTTCCCGTTCCGCGCGTCGACAAATCGTGCGGGCCAAATGCAGATGCGAGGCTTGAGGGCTGCCGCCGGGAAGTATAAAGGATCGGAGAGGGGGTAGTTCACTCTCCATCGCATCGATCCATTTCTCAAGCTGTGAAACATGAGGCTCTCCATCCCACTTCAAGTGGTGTTCGTCAGGGTTGGGCGTAGCCAATTCTGCACCAATAGAGAAGAGCTGGTGTTGGACTTGATCGAGCATCGCATCCAGGCTTTCCGGGAGCGGGGTGCTGCGAGCGATTCCGAGGACCGCATTGAGTTCATCGACAGAACCGTAGGCGCAGATGCGAACGTCATCCTTGGATACGCGGGGCCCTCCGAAAAGACCTGTGGTCCCCGCATCTCCGGTTTTGGTG
>JBILVV010000171.1:0-9473 GCA_044370255.1 Pirellula sp. | reverse complement strand
CGAAGCAACCGAAAAATGCTAGCCGTGATGCGCGAGCAGCCGGGTGGAAGCGTGTACGACATGGCCACGTTTGCTTCAGTTCCGACCCGAGTGCTCGCGCACTTCGGCTAACATTAAAACCAAACAGCCGCCGGTTGAAACCGGAAATACGAACCGAGCAGCCACCCGAGTGCTTGCGCACTTCGGCTAGTATTCGATCCGACTTTCTGGGTGCAAGCGCAATCAGTGCTCGTCAACTCTTGCTTTCGGTTTGACGATAAATGCTAGGCAATAAAATGGAAGAAATTTTTTGCGAGGGCATAGATAAATGCGAGGGGGTGGCGCATCTTAAGGGCGTGATGAGTTCGTCTTATTTGTCGGAATCTGTTCGTGAGTATGCGCTTCGGCTGCGGGAAAGCGGAGCAACTGCCCTTGGGGGACTGTACGACTTGACGGCCACTCGGCTGGTCCGTTTCGCGACTACGATCACTCGAAACCAACAAGATGCTGAGGATGCGGTGTCCGCTGTTCTTCTCAAGGTGGTGGAGTCCCCTTCTATCCTGCTCCAGGCCACAGCCCCTTGGTCGTACCTTCTGCGGATGGTCCATAATGAGTCGCTCGTGATTCTTCGAAAACGAAAGCGATGGTCGATCGTACAGGGAATCATGGATCTCTGGACGGTGGTTCCGGTCGACGAAATAGACCGAGAAGAGTCTTTGCAAGCGGTTTGGCGGGAACTGAGAACCTTGCCGACCGAGCAATCCGAAGTGGTCGTGCTCAAGGTCTGGGAGGAAATGACTTTCCAACAGATCGCGGAAATACTTGAGATACCGGCCCCAACCGCTGCCAGCAGATACCGATATGCGATAACAAAACTTGCGAGCAAGCTGTCTGCGGAGTTCTCGGAGATCTCGGCGTTCTCGGGGGTGCGGCATGTCGATTGATTCCACGTCAGCGAGAGATCGCGTGGATGACGATGACGAACCTCCATGCGAACTGGAAATCACGGTTCAGTGTGTTCGGGACGCATCCCGAATCGTACGTCCCAGTGAATTATTGCGTACTAAGATCCTTCAGCGGGCGCGGCAAAAAGAGCAAGACACTCGCTCGGATCGGGTCGCTCTACGAGCGGTCATGGCGCTGGTCGTGTGTTCGCTACTGCTCATGTTTACGGCATCGAAACTCGACGCGTGGCAAGATGAACCGGTTCGCCGTGCGACATGGGCTGGGATGCAGGAGCGAGCTGCGGAAATCGCGGCTGAACGGCGAATCGCCGTGGACGCCTCTCTGTGCGAAGCCTATTTGGAATGGCGATCCGATCTGGCGCAACGCTGGCGGAATCCCACCGCGAGCTCGTCCACTCAGCCGTAAATTATTCTCGGACGACTGAATAAATCTCTATGGTCCGCGCATCGTTGTGATTGAGAGCGGTTATCTCCCGAGCTCACTTCGGTTCGCTCTCGATTCTCTTATGTTGGGGACGCGGCATCGCATGGCGGATTCGCAGTCGGCAACGATTCAGCTACAGGATGTGTTGTCCTTCAACGAACAGTTGATTGCGATTTCTCGATCTGGAATTCGCCTAGCATACATTCCCAACCCTCACCAAATCGAACGAACACTGCAAGACTGGAGCGGCCGCATCGCGATGCAAGTGGGGCGAGGACTGGCGGTCGAGCCCGCGCTCGATAGCACGGGCGTATCCGATGAGTACCGAGAGGCACTGAAGAGTTACGTCGCCTTGGGTGGATCGATCGAAGCGGCTCAAGGATTGGTATATGGCGGATCATGGAGCGATCGAAATCGCAGTCGATTTTCCTTATCCCTTTTGGGGACAGGCATAGTATGGGTGCTGGCTTGTATCGCGTGGCTTGCACTGATTGGGATCATCACCCCTCCACTGCGATCGCTCTATGAAGTTTCCAGTGTACCACCTGGACCTGCCTTTGCATGGTTGAATTTCTTCTATTCCCATTGGTGGCAGTGGATGATCGGTTTGGTCGCCCTCACGATCCTCGTGCCAGTGATCTCGAGGATGATCCTTCAGCGAACCAATTGGTCGTGGTTGCCGCTTCGCCGGAAGGTTCTCTCACGATTGCAATCATCAAGCCAGATGCAGCTCGAGAGCCTGCTGGCCAAGCAACAGCACGCGGAAATCTCGACTCTGCAGACGTTCGATGCCTTGGCTAACGCTCTGAAACTGAAAGCGCAACGGGACGGGGCGGGCCTGCAAGCTTGGATTCCCTCTTTGATCGCTGCCTTTCTCGGAGGACTCATCGTCCTAGCCGTTGGAATGGTTGTTTTCTGGCCGTTGCTGGAGTACTTGTTCGCGATCTGCCAACCTCCGGAGGTATATCGTGTCAGGAAATAACCTGCCGATCGATTCGAAGTGCCTCGAGATTCTCGATGCCGCACTCCGCCACAGCATCACTCTAACGCAGTCGTATCCAGCAGAGGAACTGCTGGCCAAGATGCAGTCCGGACCCAAAGATCTGCTCCGACTCACCGACGCGTTGCGAGATCCCCCGCCCGCTGCGATGTGGCTCCAAGATTCCTTCTTGGCTAGGCATCTACCCATCGTGCTGCGATTGCAAGACGCATCCAGCGATGATCCGGGCCGCTCCGGGTCGTTGCAGCGATTGCTTTTTGGGGAAATAGACTGTCGCCGTTGGAGATGGACTCGTTGGGTCTACCCCTCCATCATTCTCATGGCAGCTATCCTCGTCGCGATCTTGTTAGGGACGACGATTGTGCCGACTTTCAAGGAGATGTTTCTTGACTTTGATCTTCGCTTGCCTGCACCCACAAGGTGGTTGATCTGGATGAGTGACTGCATGATTCTGCATCCAGTCTGGTCGATTGGAGCAGTCATCGCCTTATTGGGTTTATTCGCCTTAACAAGAATCGGCATGCTTTGGATCGAGGACAGGATTCCTAGCGATTCGATCCTCTCGTTTCTCCTGTCGGGCTCGCGGCGACAATTGCGGGGGATGGCCCGTTGGACCGGCAGTTTGGCTGAGATGCTCCGACTCGGTATTCCGATTCCCCAAGCAATCAGATTGGCAGGAATGCTGTCCGGCCAACGTTCCCTCGAGATGCAATCCATGCGATTGGCACAGGAGTCCGCCAACGGAAGAGAAATAGGGGTATCCTCAAGGAGCAACGTGAGGCGCACATGGAGTATATCCCCCGTCGCGATGGCCGCCTTGCAATACCCAGATTCTGATAAGCGAATCGCATTGCTTCGCACTCTGTCCGATCTCTACTGGAACCGGTTGGCCGTTCCATCGCGGGCAAGCGCCGGATGGATCGCACCCCTAGCCGTGGTTCTCGTGGGAACGATCGTGGCTTTCGTAGCGATCGCTCTCTTCATGCCGTTGATTTCTCTGGTTACCAGTTTGAGCAGTTAGGAACCGGCATCCGATGACCAGCGAACCACCAAACTCGGATCCTTTTCCTTCGATGACGGCTTCCTTTGGAGATCGCAATCCATTCGTCTTCCGACTCAGTCGCCTGGGGGCTTGGGTATCCTTGAGCCGCCGACAAAACTCCTTGTTGGAGTTACTTGAAGTCATACATCGCGAGCGGTTGGAGCCGGCGCCTTGGATTGCTCATTACGCACTGGAAGAACGGGGTTGGTATCGTCGCAGACTCCGACGGTTTTCGGATCGCATCGCGAAAGGAACCCCTTGGCTCGAAGCGCTGGAACAGACTCCGGATGTCCTTTCCGACGATCAAGTTCTCTCGCTCCGTCTGGCCAGTCAATCTGGAACGCTCGGACCGACCTTTGCGTCGCTCCGCACTCGAGCGACCTCGAACGATTCCGGATCGGATTCGCATTGGACCTCGATGATGGTGTACTGGTCGGTTGTGGGGGCCATCTTGATCGGCGTGCTGTTCTTTTTCGAATACCGCATTCTTCCCAATCTCAGACAAATCTATCACCACTTGGAATTGGGTCCCTCGGCGAATTCGCTGATGCGAGCCGATCCCATGAAGTCGGCCATTGCGATAGGGGTCGCGGCGGTGGTCTTGCTGGTTGCCGGGATTCTGTTGGGATGGTCGGTTTCGATCCGGCGATGGATTCGCAAACAATGGATGGGAAAATGGTTCAGCCCACCCCTCGCAACCATCAGCGCACCGGTTCTGCAGATGCTCTCGACCAACGTGCGAGAGGGGCGTCCGATCGTGGGGGCCCTTTCGACTCTGGCCAAATACCACTCCGATTCCCGGGTGCAACAAGGTCTGCTCCTCGCCCGAAATGAAATCGAGCAAGGTGCGACGGAATGGGAGAGCATGCAGACCTCGGGCTTGATTTCATCGTTGGAGCAGCAAGCCTTGGAGAGTTGCCCAGGGAAAGACTCCCAGGCTTGGATCCTGGAACAATTGGCATCCAAACGGGAGTTGGATTATCGACGTCGACAAACGCTATTCGAGAAGTGTGTCCATCCTGTGATCGTTCTTTTCTTCGGAGGGCTCGTCTTTTGGTTGGCATCCTCGACGCTTGTTTCCATTTACAGGTTGGTTACGGCTCTCGCACCGTAAGGACGGCTCACTCATGATTCCATCGGACCATCGCATGCATCGTTCGGGTCTCGCGCAAATCGAAGTCGTCGTCGCAGGAGTTGTCCTCTTCGCGTTGGCGAGTCTCTTGCCGAGCTTGGGATATCACCTGAGCCGAATCCACAAGGAATCGCTCCAGTATCAGATCGCCGTGCAGACGCTGGCCAACGAACTGAGCCGACTTCGCTCACTCGAGTCGCAAACTACAGCAAGCGAACTGGAAAATCTTGAAGTCCCTTCTTACGTGCTGAAGCGTCTTCCCAAGGCGAACCTGCATGCCGTCATTCTGCGCGATGAGTTGGGAACCCGAGTCCAATTGTCTCTGCAATGGGAGCGGGTTGGGAATCCACCGCCTGTTCAAATGGTGGGATGGTTGGATACGCAACCGAAATCGTCGGGAGGGGAGTAATCGCCATGAAGGCCAAACGCACCGGATCCACGTTGATCGAAATGATCCTCAGTGTCTCTGCCGGGACGGTCATGATGCTGTTGGCGGTCACTATGATTCACCAGTCGATGGCTTGGTCAGGACGGATGGCATCGCGGAACCTCGATCAGCAGAGCTTGCAGCGATTGGCTGAATCCTGGCGCGAAGATTGTCGCAGCGGAGTAGCGATCGAAGACTTAACAGGTGGTGTATTCGCTCTCCGGTTGTCAGAGCAGCGACATCTTGAATACGAAGTGCGGCCAGGAATGATCCTTCGACGTGACGTGTTCCGTTCAAGCCAAGAGACCAAGATCACCGGTACCGAACAGTATTATTTCAATCCCCAGTCCCTTTTCCGCATCGAACAACTCGATGCACCGAAGCGAGCTCGATTGCTATGGATGTATCAGCCGACGAGAGGTGAGGAACCCGATATCGTCTGTGCGATAGATGGTCTTCTCGAGGGAGAGTTTACGAAAGGAGGGACTCCATGAACACAGGTTCTCAACGACGAATCCATCGCCGAGAGGGGGCTATTCTTTTGGTCGCATTGGCAGCGATGGCGATCATGACTGCGATCGCCGCAGCCGCAGCCAGCGCTACGCTGAGAAACCGGCAGTCCCGAAAGACCGAGCGCGATCGGACTCAATTGAATCTATTGTGCGATGCTGGTGTTATGCGAGCCCGGGACCAGTGGAACCGCTCTCAGGATTACCAAGGAGAAACATGGATCGATACTCCGTCGTCGATTGGCCAGGATCATTGGAAAGTCACGATCACCTTGAAATCCATAACCGCCAACAACGTTCAAGTCATCATCCAAGCGCGCATCGAAGAACGAGTGCATATTCCGCGTGAACTGCAAGAAACCCGAACACTACTGCTACCTGTCGAACCGAAATCTTAGGAGAACGCTTATGTATCGATTTACTTTTTCCCGTCGCCTCGGGTTTTCTGTCCAGGGATCGCGACGGGGATTTACGTTGGTGGAATTGCTGGTGGTGATCGCCATCATCGGTATCCTGGTCGGCCTTTTGCTGCCCGCAGTACAAGCGGCTCGGGAAGCAGCTCGTCGCTGCTCGTGTGCGAACAACATGGCTCAGATTGGGCTTGCGACGCACAACTTCGAATTCGCAGCGGAACATTTGCCCTCAGGAGTCATCAATGAGGGTGGTCCGATCCGAGACGAACCGATCGGTCAACATGTCAGTTGGGTCGTTCAGATCCTCCCCTTCCTAGAGCAGCAACGTTTGTTCGAAGCGATCGACCAAAAGGCAGGGGTCTATGCGCCCGCGAATCTCGATGCACGTCGAGCTCGTCTCGCAACATTTCTATGTCCCAGCTATCCAGATGCGACCGGAGTAGGGAAAGTGGGAATCAGCACCTATGCCGCCAATCATCATCATGTCGAGGCGCCGATCGACAGCGACAACAAAGGTGTTTTCTACTTGAACAGCCGTACTCGATTCAGCGAGGTCCTCGACGGCAGTTCGAATACGATCTTTTTTGGGGAAAAGATTTCGGCCAGCTCCGATTTAGGTTGGGCTTCGGGAACGCGAGCTACGCTTCGCAACGGGGGTTCGTTTGATTCGCGTCCCCGAATCGATCGGTCCTTGCCTTCAAATACCGAAGTGGGCACATTGACGGTCGGTGGGTTTAGCAGCTTCCATGGAAGCGGTGCGAATTTTGTTTTGGGCGACGGAGCAGTTCGGTTTCTCCCGTTCAGCATCGATCCCGAGATCTATAAGAACCTGATGCACCGTGACGACGGCACATTTCTCGATACAGCTGACTTTTGGTAGGCCTGGCGACTTTTGGTAGGACTAGCCGCGAACTCGGCGAGATCGCAATCCCAGCACGATCGCTATCGCGAACAGAACGATAGCGACTACTGGAGCGGCATGCTCAAAAGACAAGAGATAGTGTGCCGGGCTATCAGGATCTGCATTGCCGTGACCGGGATGGGCCCATGCGAGACCTGGCATGGTTGCCACCCAAAGCGATACTGCAACTAGCAAGCCAGAAAATCTTTTTTTCAACATGACAGCATCCATCGAGGTTTATAGGACGAACTGGTATTCGCATTCTATGTTGTGTTGGGCAATCGATCCAGGCACCTCAAACAGTCGGAAAATCCTCTTCATCGATTTGGAGACGATGCAACATACGATGCCATCAAAAATTTAACAAACAGGTGCGCCGAAGTTATCTTGTTTTTCCGGAGTTTCGATCTTTCTCCTACTGGAGGGTGCCGAGATATGAAAATAGATCGGCAACTTCTTGTGGGGAGCGTTCTTCGAGTAGTCCGCTGGGCATGATCGATTCGGTGGAGAAGGCCTTCTGCTCGATTTGATCTTGATTGATTCTAAGGATGGAACCGTCGGCGGCCTGGAGAGTCACGCCATCGGCCGCGTTGTAGATGATCATGCCGGTCAGGACTTCATCATCTACGGTCAGGACGCGGATGGCACGATAGCGATCGGGGACATCGCGGCTTGGCTCGTAGATGGCTCGAGCAAGATCTTCGCGAGAGAAGCGTCTGGAGACACCCGAGAGGCTTGGCCCGAGAGCTGATTGACTTCCATGACACAGAGCGCATTTGGCTTGAAAGAGATTGCCACCTCGTTCGGGATTCCCCGCCAAACCCTCGATCGATTTCAGGACGCTTGCCACATCGGTTTTTGCGGTGGGTACCACGAGTGCTGCCAATTGCGCTTCGTCGAGTTGCGATTGCAGATAAACAGTCCATTCGGGCCAAGAATCTGTGGCTGGAGGGGTTGTCTTTTGGCTGTTGGCTGCAACTCGTCGCGCGCGATCGAGAATGGCTGGTCGAGGCAATGGGGTACTGGTATTGAAACTAGCGGACAAAAGCTTCGCGATTGCGGGAAATTCTCTAGCCGGGTCCTTGATGGCGAGCGGAGCGATCCCCCGCCATGCATCGGGCCACAATGTCCGATCGGTGTCCTCAATCGATCCGAGATACAACTCGTAATCTTCCTCCTGCGGTGACATCGCCAAATAGCCCAGGCAGGTTTGGCGGAGATTCTCGAGTTGACATCCCTTTCTCAATGAATTGCGAAGCGGTTCGTCCAATGGACCAACCACTGCAAACTTCATCAATGGGATCGACCATACTTCGGGAGAAGCGGACTGGAGTTGAGTGCGAATCTTCTCGCGAGCTTGTTCCTGGATTGCTGGCGGGAATGCGTTGAGCAAGGCGAGATCATCGCTGCACCAAGGGGTTGGTAGTTCGATGAATGCCTCTGCGAGTTTAGTGTCGCGCGCGATGAGTTGAGCGACAAGTTGATTGAGTCGAATTGGCCATTGGTTGTCCGTGTACAACCCTCGTCCTTTTGCTTTTCGGATAATCTCCGATAAGGCGGTAGCCGTCTTGCTGGTTTCGGATGCGGTTCTCGGCGCGATGCATTGTGATAACGCGCAGAGCATATGAAGGTCGGAGGTCGGATGGCTATCGGGAGTGATCTGTTCCAGGATGAAGGCCATGCATTGCTGGTCGCTGGGCTCCATCATCGCCATGGTGCGGATCGCTTCGGAGTGGATTGCATCCCAGCCTTGTGTCTTTGCAGTTGCGGCGAAATAAAGGGCCCAACGGGCCATGTTATTGCGCGACGATTCGGTGATTTGATTGGTATACAGGCCGCGATATCCGTCGCTAATATCGGCCGGCGCGTCGGTTTGTAAAGGAAAGTCCCAGCGACGATCACCGAGAGCGGCTTGGGCATATGTCAGGCTTTCCATCAGTTCCCTTTGAGACAGTTTGTCCCGATTGTCACCCCATTTGCGAGTAACCGCATCGAGCAGATTCTTGTCGGCTGTTTTCGAGTTCGGGGCGAATAGAGCTTTCGCGACTTGAGTTTCCAGTCGACCCGCGAGTCCATTCTCGACGGGCGAAGCAGCGGTTCGGCCCAATGCCCACAACCACGTTCGCCGCAGTGCGTGGTCGGAGGGCTTCGATTCGACTTTCGGAGGTTGGTTAGCGGACATTGGCCAACGCTTGAGTCCTGTCGCTTCCCATCGCAATCGTTCTTCGTCCGAACCCAGATGAACCTCCCAGCGCGTACCTGTTGTTGCTTCGCTGGGATTGGTTTCCTGATTGCGTGCCGATATGACACGAGTCGCTGAAGGGGATTGTCGTCCTGCAAGCCACCATGCGGCAGCGCGTATCGCAGGATCCGCCGATGCGGTGCCACGCTGGATTTGCTCGGCGGGTACTGCTTCTCCAAGTCGAGTCAGTATCTGAGCCGCTCGCAGCACGTACTTCTCACTCATATCGACTGGGCCGTTGAGTGGGAGCCGTCCCAACGCAACGTCGACAAGTTGACTTCGAACGCGCGGAGTAACTCGAGGCCGCCACTGAGCGATTGACCACGCGCTCCACGGTGATGGCGACATAAGAACCGACTCGAGAGTCTCAGCGTCTTGTGCCGTAAGGATCTTCCTGTCTATGGCCGAAGCAAAGCAGGCAGATAGCGGATCGCCTGCT
>JBILVV010000170.1:0-9486 GCA_044370255.1 Pirellula sp. | reverse complement strand
ATCCGCATTCGCGGATTCCCTGAGTACGAGTACGAGTACGAAACAGAGCACGAACAAAACGATGCACCAAAGCCCTCGGTCGACCGGGTTGATTTGCGTTGAGTCAACCCCTCGGGCTGGGTGATCGTAAACGATAGACTTACGTCGCTCGCGACGTGTTCCCTCGTGCGTCCCTCGCTCACGCGTCGGGTTATGATAATCCCTGGCAAAAACTGACTGCTAGCAATCGCGACCTCTACTCGGCGGGATCGCTTTGCGGTCGATCTTCAGAAGGGGGCTGTTCGTTCGGATTGGTACATGCGATGGTCTTGATTCCCAGCGCATTGAACTTCTCCGCGAGCACTTGACGGGGACGATATTCGCCGTGAACGAGTCGTATCTCTTTGGGGGGACTCTTCATTCCTTGCACGAAACGAAGCAGATCGTTTTGATCTGCGTGCGCCGAGTAGCCTGTGAGTGTATGAGTCTTGGCCCGCACTAAGAATTCCTCCCTGTCGATCGAAACTCCGCATTTACCGCCATGACAATCCTGGATCTTTCGCCCTAGGGTCCCGTACGCTTGGAAACCGACAAAGATGATGTCGGTGGTAGGCTTGGAGATGAACGTCTTGAGGTATTCGACGACGCGACCTCCGGTGCACATGCCGCTTCCTGCGATCACGATCGCCGGTTTTCCTGATCGTTTCAAGTATTCGATATTCCCTCGCGATTCCCCGGCTTGATCCAACTCCACCAGGTTTTTGAACACAAAGGGTTGCCGATCCACGGTCAGGATTTCGTTGGCTTCTTCGCTCCAGTACTCCGACATCTGTTCGTAGATATCGGTCAATTTAATCGCCATCGGCGAGTCGACGATGATATCGATGGCGTGGAGCATGGAGCAGTTGGTTCGATGATCGATCCCTTCCATGATTTGATTGAGTTCAAAGAGTAGCTCTTGCGTGCGTCCCAAACTGAATGCCGGGATGATCGTGACTCCGCGATTCTCCATCGTTTCGCACAGGATCGCTTCAAGTCTGGCTAATCGCGTGTCCCGCCCCTCGTGATTACGATCTCCGTAGGTACTTTCGAGGACTAGCACGTCGGCACGCTCTGGGCTAGCCGGTTCGCGGAGGATTGGTGTGCATCGAGAACCAATGTCGCCGCTGAAAACGAATCGCTCATCGCCGTGATCGAAATCGATGTAAGCAGAACCGAGAATATGGCCGGCAGGTGAATAGCGAAAGGACGCTCCGCGTGGCAAGGGCTGCCACTTGCCATACGGAACGGCCTTGATCAACGAGTTGACCTCCTTGAGGATCTGCGCCACGACCTTCTTGTTGCGCGTGATCCCGAGCCGTATCGAATCCTCGAGCATGATCGGCAGGAAACGAGCTGTCGGAGGAGTGCAATAAATCGGCTTGTTGAAGCCCGCTTCGAGCAAATAAGGAATGCGACCGATGTGATCGATGTGAACGTGCGTCAGCACGAGCGCCTGAATACCATCGAGTGGAAACTGGATCTCCGCGCTCGGAAACCGTCGAGCATCTCGACCTTGAAAAGATCCACAATCGACCAGGACCGAATCGTTGTCGTTGTAGTGCAACTGGTGACAAGAACCGGTAACGCCCTCGTTACCGCCATGATGCGTGATGTGCATGTCTACGGAATTTCGTCGATGGAAGGGTTGATGAAAGGGTGACGGAAGGACAATGGAAGGTTGTCAAACGGTACGGTGTCAGGAACATGCCTGCTACCATGTCCGCTCGACAGACGCATGACGACATGACCGTCATCACATGATCATGATGACATGATCGTCATAGTATAATTGTCGCAGCATTGTAACCGATAGAATCGCCAACGACTGTGATGCGGGCAACACGCTGAGGATCGGTCTGAGCCCATCCTTGGTTCTATGCTCGAGATTCCCGACGCGCCTGGTACCAGTCCCATGCAACTGGCAGAAGGCTGACGAAAATGATTCCAATCGTCACCAAGAAGAAATTCTTCTGGACGATCTCCCACGTTCCCATCCAATATCCTGCGACGAGGAACAGGGTTACCCAAACCACGCCGCCGACGATGTTATAAAACCAGAATCGGAGAAAATTCATTCGACCGATCCCTGCTACGAACGGAGCAAACGTCCGTACGATCGGGATGAACCGGGCGAGCACAATCGCTTTGGATCCGTAACGATCATAAAAAGCCTGCGCACGCAGAAGATGGTTCTTGTTAAACCATCGGGAGGTTTCGCTGCGGAAGACGCGAGGTCCGAGATAATTTCCGATCCAATAGTTGACGGCATCCCCGGCGATAGCGGCGAAGCAAAGCAGCGGCAACATCACCCACAGACTTAGCGGACTCCCCTCAATCGCGCACAACGCTCCTACGGCGAACAGGAGGGAATCGCCGGGTAAAAATGGGGTCACGACCAATCCGGTCTCGCAGAAAACGATCACTGCCAACACCAAATACAACCAACCCGGCCCAATCGCCTCCATCAATTCGCGCAAATGGCGATCCACATGAAGAATCCACTCGATCAAGCTGGACATTCCAGTGCCCTCGAGAAGCCACGAAAAATCAAAGGGAGTAACGAATATCGGACGGGAAACCTTAGGTCGCATTCGGGTGCGGGGCCAGTCCAGTTCTGAAGCAAAGGCGGAATTCAATCCGTTGCGCTACCTTGAAAAAGGGGGTAGCGTCGGAGCGCCCAAGGCATTCAGCCATGATTTTGGCCTTTCCCCTGTGAACCTCCACGATAAACTAATTGACTATTGTTCTAGGAAATCCGTGGGATTGAGCGTTTCTATCGGGTGGTCGACGTCGGCTGCCACCGTGGATGATTTACCTAGGGAACAGACTGGTTGGATCCTGGGGTTGGTCTCGGGACACCCCCCGTCGCATTGTCAAAAAGTGGATTTATGGACCTCAGCAAACTTCGAAACATCGGTATCAGCGCACACATCGACTCGGGCAAGACGACCCTTAGCGAGCGGGTTCTGTTCTATGCTGGCCGAATCCACAAAATCGAGGAAGTCAAAGGGGACGGCGACGGAGCCACCATGGATTACATGGAACTCGAGAAAGAGCGTGGGATCACCATCACCAGCGCTGCCACCCAACTGCAGTGGAAAGACCACATCATCAATTTGATCGACACCCCGGGCCACGTCGACTTCACCATCGAAGTCGAACGCTCTCTCCGCGTGCTCGATGGAGCCGTGCTGGTTCTATGCTCCGTCGGTGGCGTGCAAAGCCAATCTCTGACCGTCGATCGCCAAATGCGTCGCTATGGTGTGCCACGTCTCGCGTTCGTGAACAAGATGGACCGAACCGGCGCCGATGCCTACCGCGTCGCGCAGCAAGTCCGTGACAAACTGCACGCCGATGCCGTCATGATGCAGATCCCCATCGGGGCTGGCGAAACTTTCGAAGGTGTCATCGACTTGGTGACCATGAAGGCCTCCTTCTTCGATGGCAAAGACGGCGAAAATGTTCGGGAAGAAGAAATCCCCGCTGACTACAAAACCAAAGCTGCCGAAATGCGTCAAAAGATGCTCGAGAGCTTGGCGATGTACAGCGACGAGCTGATGGAACGCCTCCTCGCCGAAGAGTCTGTTTCGGAAGACCTTATCTACAAGGTCTGCAAAGACGCTACCCAGCAACGTCGGATCACCCCCGTGTTCTGTGGATCCGCCTACAAGAACAAAGGGGTGCAACTGCTGCTCGATGCCGTTCTTCGTTATCTGCCCAGCCCCCTCGAGCGAGACATTACCGCTCGCAAAGTCGGCGATGAAACGGTCAAGCTCGATCTGAAACCCGACCCGAACCTTCCGTTCGTCGGGATGGCGTTCAAGATCGTGGAAGATCCGTTCGGTCAGCTGACCTTCATGCGTATCTACCAAGGGAAGATCAACAAGGGCGAAATGTACATCAACCAGCGTACAAGCAAGAAAGAACGCTTCAGCCGAATCGTTCGCATGCACGCCGACAAACGCGAAGAAATCGACACCGCAGAAGCTGGCGATATCGTCGCTATCATGGGGATCGACTGCGCCAGCGGCGAAACCTACAGCAACGATCGCGATTACTGCACCCTGGAAAGCATGTTCGTTCCCGATCCTGTGATCAAAGTCGCCGTGACTCCCGCCAGTCGCGCCGATGCGGACAAGATGAGTAAAGCCCTCAACCGATTCCGCAAAGAGGATCCTACGTTCCAAGTCTACAACGACGAAGAAACCAGCGAGACGATCATCTGCGGGATGGGTGAACTCCACCTCGATATCTATGTCGAACGGATGCGTCGCGAGTACAAGGTCGAAGTCCAAGTCGGTGCGCCGAAGGTCAGCTATCGCGAAACCCCCGGCGTCGCTCAAGAATTCAACTACAAACACAAGAAGCAAACCGGTGGTTCGGGGCAGTTCGCTCACATCGTCGGCAAACTCTCCCCCATGGACCCCGAAGGAGAAAAGACTTTCGAGTTCGAAGACCATGTCACCGGCGGACGCATTCCCAAGCAGTTCATACCACCGGTCGAAAAAGGCTTCCGCGACTCGATGGGTAAAGGCCCCTTGGCCGACTTCCCAGTCGTCGGTGTGAAAGTCGACCTCAACGATGGTAGCTACCACGATGTCGACTCGAGCGAACGCTCATTCTACATCGCAGCATGCGACTGCTTCCGCGAAACCATGCGAGCATCCAATCCGCTTCTCCTCGAACCGATCATGAAGTGCGATATCGAGTGTCCAGAGAACGACCAAGGGTCGGTTGTCGGTGACATCATTTCGCGTCGTGGTCTGGTCAACAACACCGATGCTCGCGATGGAGTCTCGTACATCACCGCAGAAGTTCCCCTCGCCAATACCTTCGGATACGCAACGGACCTCCGGAGCATGACTAAGGGCCAAGGAACCTTTGCCATGGAACTGGCACGCTACGCTCCGGTGCCGAGAAGCCTGCAAGACGACATCATTGCGGAACGCAAGAAGCAACTGGCCGCACTCGCCAAAGCGTAACGGTCCAGTCTCTGCTCCCACAGACAGCTTTCCAGTCTCACTTTACAATGCTAGCACTCGGCTCGTTCCCGAGTGCCATGGGGTGAAGGGGAGTGGATATGTCTACCCGCTCCCAGACTCGCCAAGATATGCTCTACTCAAGTTGTCGCGGAAGATCGCCGACAAGCATGAACGGTTCTTCATCTGCAGAGTTCGGTTTGGGATTCCAAGAGTCGCTACTGGAGTAATAGATGCATTCCTACAACCTGACCCACCTCAAACAGCTTGAGGCAGAGAGCATCCACATCATTCGCGAGGTAGCCGCGGAGTTCAAAAAGCCGGTCATGCTCTATTCGATCGGTAAAGATTCCGCGGTGATGACCCACTTGGCATTGAAGGCCTTCTACCCGGGCAAGCCGCCGTTTCCCTTCATGCACATCGACACCACTTGGAAGTTCAAGGAGATGATTCAGTTCCGAGACACCTATGTAAAAAATGAACTCGGTATTGAATTGATCGTGAACATCAACCATGAGGGATTGAAACTCGGCATCGACCCGTTTGAGAACAGCGATAAACACACCGAGGTGATGAAGACCGACTCTCTGAAATCGTCTCTCACCAAGTACGGTTTCGATGCCGCGTTTGGCGGAGCTCGTCGCGATGAAGAGAAGTCTCGAGCCAAGGAACGGGTCTTCTCGTTCCGCGATCGCTTTCACCGCTGGGATCCCAAGAACCAACGACCCGAGCTTTGGAATCTGTACAACGGACGCGTCAACCCAGGGGAATCGATCCGTGTGTTCCCCCTATCCAATTGGACGGAATTGGATGTGTGGCAGTACATCTACCTTGAGAAGATCCCACTGCCCGACTTGTACTTAGCGAAAATGCGTCCGGTCGTGGAACGCAACGGAGTACTGATCCATCCCAACGACGATCGATTCCAATTGCGACCGGGTGAAAAGATCGAGAACAAGATGGTGCGATTCAGAACCCTGGGATGTTGGCCGTTGACAGGAGCAGTGGAGTCCAACGCAACCACACTGCCCGAAATCATTCAAGAAATGCTCCTGACCAAGACGTCCGAACGCCAAGGTCGTGTGATCGACAAAGACGGTGGCGGCGCAGGTATGGAACTCAAGAAGATTCAAGGATACTTCTGAGATGTCACATCAAAGCGAATTGATCGCCAAGGATATCTTGGCCTACCTCGAACAGCATGAGCGCAAGGAACTGCTCCGTTTCATCACTTGCGGGAGCGTCGATGACGGCAAGAGCACACTCATCGGCCGCTTGCTATACGACAGTAAGATGATCTACGAAGATCACTTGGCACAGCTTGAGAGCGAAAGCAAAGTGCATGGTACTACCGGAGGTAAATTCGACCCCGCCTTGGTAACCGACGGCCTGCGAGCGGAGCGCGAGCAGGGAATCACGATCGATGTCGCCTACCGTTATTTTTCCACCGCCAAACGCAAGTTCATCATCGCCGACACACCAGGCCATGAGCAATATACTCGCAACATGGCCACGGGGGCATCGACGGCAGACCTCGCGATCATCCTCATCGACGCGCGCCATGGCGTTTTGACACAGACCAAACGCCACAGCTTCATCGTCTCCCTTCTCGGGATTCGACACGTGATCGTGACTGTGAACAAGATGGACTTGGTCGAGTATAGCCAAGCGAGATTCGATGAAATCTGCGAGGACTACAAGGACTTTGCATCGCGGCTCGATTTGCCTGACCTGCACTTCATTCCATTAGCTGCTCTCCATGGCGAAAACGTCGTTGATCCAAGCCCGAATATGCCCTGGTATCGCGGTAGCACGCTGATGAGTTTTCTGGAGTCGGTCTACATCGGTTCCGATCGCAATCTCGAGGACTTCCGGCTTCCGATTCAGTATGTCAATCGCCCCAATCTCGACTATCGAGGATTCTGCGGCACCATCGCCTCCGGGATCGTTCGCAAGGGAGACGAGATCATGGTCTTGCCATCCAAACGAACGAGCCGCATCAAACGGATTGTGACTTTCGACGGGGATATCGACGAAGCGTTTTGTCCGCAGTCGGTGACGTTGGTATTGGAGGATGAGGTCGATTGCTCACGCGGCGATATGATCGTTCGTCCGGGAAATGTGCCCAAGGTGTCGAATACTTTCGATGCGACCATCGTGTGGCTCAACGCCGATGCGATGATTCCGGGCAAAACCTTTCTATTCAAACACACAACGCAAACCGTTGCGGGACAGATCGATTCACTTCGATACCGAGTGGATGTGAACACTCTCCACCGCACACCCTCACCCGAGTTGCAACTCAACGAAATCGGACGCTGCTCCATCACGGTCAACCAGGATCTATTCTTCGATGCGTATCGGCGCAACCGCGGAACAGGTTCGTTTATCATCATCGACCGTATCACGAATGCGACCGTCGGGGCCGGGATGATCTCCGATCGCGATACCGTTCGCCAGCGCACCGCATCGTGGGAAGCCGAAGAAAAGGGGAGCGATGCGGGGATCGTGCGATCGGATGTGACCAGCGACGAGCGGCAGGCCCGTTTCGGTCAAAAGCCAGCGACGGTTCTTTTGACTGGCCTGACAGGCACCGGCAAATCGACAATCGCGCGAGCCACCGAACGACTCCTATTCGATCGCGGTCGGGCAGTCACCGTGATGGACGGCGAACTGATGCGGCGTGGCGTCAACGTCGACCTGGGTTACTCGACCGAGGATCGAAGCGAAAATCTGCGGCGTTCGTCCCACATCGCAAAACTGTTCAATGATGCGGGACTGCTATGCATCGCAGCGTTCGTAGCTCCGAGCCAATCCGTTCGAGATCGGGTTGCAGACGTCATCGGGCGGGATCGATTCTTTGTGATTCACTGCGATGCAGACGAGTCGACGCGGAAAGCTCGCGACACCAAAGGGCATTACGCACAAGCTCTGTCGGGCAAGATGCCGAACTTCCCAGGTGTCAGCGCTCCCTATGAAGCCCCCGAAAATGCAGACCTGGTTCTCAACACGGCAGAGCTATCTATATCCCAATGCGCCGAAGCAATCGTCGCGTTGCTCGAGAAACGAGGATTCGTCCGGTAAAAAAGGGGCGTAAGTCTATGCCTCGCTGAGGCACTTCGACATTGCGGCTTTATCCGTCGCGATTGCTAGCAATTAGTTTTTCGCCGGGAATGATCAAAACCCGATGCGTGAGCGTACGCTTCCGGTTGGGATAGTTGCTAAAGGTGCAACTGAAAAAGCTTTAGGCGAGTATCCCACGCACCACGCGGCCGTGGACATCGGTCAAACGGAAATCGCGGCCTGCATGGCGATAGGTCAACCGTTCATGGTCGATGCCTAGTTGGTGCAAAATCGTTGCATGCAAGTCATGCATATGCACCTTGTTCACTACAGCCCGATGGCCGAATTCATCTGTCTCGCCGTATACGATTCCGCTTCGAACGCCACCACCAGCGAGCCAAACAGTAAAGCCTCCTGGATTGTGATCGCGTCCCGTTCCGTTCTTCTCCGCATAGGGAGTTCGACCGAACTCTCCGCCCCACCAGACCAAGGTGTCCTCTAATAATCCTCGCTGGGCCAAGTCAGTTAGCAATGCAGCGATGGGCTGATCGACAGCAAGTGCGTGTTCCGCATGCTTGGGAAGATTAGAGTGCTGATCCCATGCAGGATTGGCAGAATCGTCACCGTAATTGACTTGGATGTACCGCACTCCGGCTTCGCACAAACGTCGCGCCAGTAAACAGCGTCTACCATAACGTTCGGTCGCAGGGTTATCCAAGCCATACATTTCGTGTGTTGCTTGGGTCTCGGCAGACAGATCAAACAACTCCGGGGCAGCCGATTGCATGCGGGCTGCAAGTTCATAGGAGGCAACCAAGGCGTCCAATTCGTCGGTTTCTCCGATGAGAGCCTCGGTCCGCAAGCGTTGCTGTTGTATTCGAAGCAATTCCTGTTGCCGTTTCCAGGGAGCGTCCAAGCTCGTGCCCGTGGATTCCTTTGGGGGCCTGATGTCCGCGATACCCAATTCGCTTCGGTTTGCTGATCCAATCGGTGTGCCTTGAAATCTCGCAGGCAGGAATGCAGCCCCATAGTTTCGTGGGCCTCCATTGCCGATGGATGGCGCGATAGAAATGAAGCCTGGCAGGTTCTCGTTTTCCGTTCCTAATCCGTAAAGTGTCCACGCCCCCATCGACGGTCGAATCGCATTCAATGAACCGGTGTGCATAAACAAAGTCGCCGGACCATGCGCGATTCCTTCGGTGTGCATGCTGTGGATGACAGCCATCTTGTCCACATGCTCGGCCATTCGCGGAAAGAGATCGGAGACGGCTCGACCGCATTCGCCGTACTTACGAAATCCCCAAAGGGACTTCATAATCCGTTGATTCGAGCCGAGTTTTCTGGTGTTCGCAAATTCGCGAGAATCGTCGAACGGCATCATTTGGCCGTCTTGAGTATCCAGCAAAGGCTTCGGATCGAACGA
>JBILVV010000558.1:0-2595 GCA_044370255.1 Pirellula sp. | reverse complement strand
ATAGGTGGGTGGCACGCATCAGATTCGCAGCATTCTTGAAGTTTGACTCGGTCAATCCAACCACTGGATTGCGAGACTGCGTGAACAAGAAGTTAAGATCGGGTTCGCCTTTCGGATTCGGCAAGCCCTGGTCTCCAAAGTGGGGTAGAGCGGAGACTCGCCGCAAATAACGCCTGGAGATGGCATCAAGCGCCGATTCGTAGTTCCATCGTCCAAAGAGCACGGTTGTCGTTCATTGCGAATGGGGCGTGGTATTCGGTAATCAGCCATGGATTATCCAGCCCATCGTAAACAGTGTGACTGTTTCAGCATGGACTTGCTCATAGTAACAGGTCTGTGGCGAAACCACATACGTGCTTTTGAGAAGATTTTCCTCGTACACGCATTCCTTTAAGGAGTGCAAGTGAGGAATTATTAGTGGTAGCCAACAAGAAAAATCCGGGATACCTATGCTTGTGGTTCAGTCATGGTGAACGGGTCGAGGGCTTTGGTCAGCACCTCTGGCTCCAGAATCTTTTGCTCCAAGCACAATTCGCGAATGGTTTTTCCCGAAGCGAATGCCTCTTTCGTGAGCTTGGCTGCTTTTTCATAGCCGATGTAGGGATTCAAGCTGGTGACCATAGATAAACTCTGTTCTACACTTGCTTCGCAAGCGGCTTCGTTAGCCTCGAGACCTTCCATACAGAACTCGATGAAGGCACTGACCCCATTTGTCAGCAGCATGATGCTCTCGAGCATAGCGTGTCCCATGACGGGCATCATGATGTTGAGCTGGAAATTTCCTCCCGTAGCGCCGGATAGTGTCATGGTTGCATCGTTGCCAATGACGCGCGCGGTCAACTGCATCATGCTCTCGCACATTACGGGATTCACCTTGCCCGGCATGATCGACGAACCGGGTTGACGATCGGGCAGGATGACTTCAAAGAATCCACAGCGAGGGCCCGATCCGAGCCATCGGATGTTGTTTGCGATGTTGAAGAGAGTCATGGCGATTGTCTTGATTTGGCCATGGGATTCGACTAAACCGTCACGCTGTGCATTGCCTTCGAAGTGATTCACCGCTTCGACAAAGGGGATGCCCGTCTGTTTTGCGAGGTGGTCGCTGACCCGTTTGCCGAACTCCGGGTGGGTGTTGATGCCGCTACCAACGGCGGTTCCACCGACCGGTAACTCGTACACGGCGCGCTCAGCCACCTTGGCTCGTTCGATCGACAACTCGATCTGCCGGGCAAACCCGCCGAACTCTTGGCCCAACCTGAGTGGCGTCGCGTCCATCAAGTGCGTGCGCCCGATCTTGATGACCTTGTCCCACTGTTTGGCCTTGTCCATGAGGCTCGTGTGGAATCTTTGCAATTGAGGAATCAGACGTTCGCGAATCTCGCACGCGGTCGCGACGTGGATCGCAGTCGGAAAGGTGTCATTCGTGCTTTGGCCCATGTTGACATGGTCGTTGGGATGGATCGGCTTGGTCTTCGAGTATCGATCGCCCCCCAACAGTTCAATGGCGCGATTAGAAATCACCTCGTTGATGTTCATGTTGCTCGAGGTTCCCGAACCGGTCTGAAACACATCGACCGGAAACTCGGAGTCCATCTTTCCCGCGATCACTTCTTCACAGGCCTGAAACATCGCCTTCACTTGCTTTTCATCGAGCGGGTTTTTGCCTGAACCAGTAAGTTTGCCAAGATCGTTATTCGCAGCGGCACATGCTAGCTTGACGCGTCCCATTGCACGAACCAATGCAACGGGAAGTGTCCAGCCGGAAATAGGAAAGTTCTCAACGGCTCGTTGTGTTTGGGCACTGTAGTACGCTCGCGCGGGTACCTGAACTTCACCCATCGAGTCAACTTCGGTGCGAAAATCCGACATGGCTATGGCTCTCCATCAAGAGAATGAAAGGCAAGAGTATCAATGGTTCCGAATAGGCAGGCTTGCCGCCTACATCGAGACGAACAGGCCTGCGTTGAGAGTTGAAATGTTATACCAAGGAACGCGATTCTGACCATTCGATCTGAAAAGGGACGGTTTACCCCTTATCCGAAGAGGGGGTTGCGACTAACATCGGTGACTCTGCGATGAAAAGCGCTTGGAAAGAAGTGTTCTTATTGCTCAGCAGGACCGGTGGTCCCCTCAGCGGCTGAGTCGAACCGACCTTTTCGCGTGTTTCTGCCGCCGCATGCGTGGCAGCCAACGAAAAGTTGGGTCGTTTCGACTGACAGAAAACCATTTGAGGAAGCCATGAGCACTATTGAGCTGGCCGAAGGCCAGGTCTGTTTCCATGATTTGAACTTGCCCACGGAGTTGTGTCGGGCCTTGAAACAATCGGGCTACGAACACCCCACCGAAATCCAAGCGAAAACGATTCCGCCGCTCTTAACGGGCCAAGATGTGCTCGGTCAAGCGCAAACTGGAACCGGCAAAACGGCCGCCTTCGCGCTTCCGCTTCTGAGTCGACTGGATGTCCACTTGCCTGAGACACAAGTTCTGGTCTTAACCCCAACGCGCGAGTTGGCGATTCAAGTATCCGAATCGTTTTTGAAGTACGGGCAACACCTGCGTGGGCTGCGCGTTACTCCGATCTATGGAGGAAGT
>JBILVV010000556.1:0-2597 GCA_044370255.1 Pirellula sp. | reverse complement strand
TGAATTTGATGGCGTTCGACAGGAGATTCGTTAAGATCTGCGCGAGTTTTGGTTGGTCCTGCACGACGTGCAATTCGGATTGATTGGAATCGACTTGAAGATCGATGTTCTTGTCTTCGGCAGTTTTTCGGAAGATCTCTGCTTGTGCTTGGATGACATTGAGCACGCAAAACTCCGAAGCTCGAACCTCCATTTTCCCCGCCTCGACCTTCGCGAGGTCGAGAATGTCGTTGATCATCTCCAGCAGCACTCGGCCGCTGTTCTGAATGTTGCTGACATAGCGGCGTTGTTTATCGGTAAGGGTTTCAATTCCTTGCAGTACATCGCTGAATCCGAGGATGCTGTTGAGGGGCGTGCGCAATTCATGACTCATACTCGCCAGGAATTCTCCCTTGAGCTTGTTGGCTTCGAACAATTGCAGATTCACGCTGGCGAGGTCGTCGATCCGAAGATCGAGTTCACGATTCACCGTCTGCAGTTCCGTTTGCGTTTCTGTCAAGTGCCGCAGCATTCGGTTAAACGACTCGGAGAGCTCGGAGAATTCATCGTCGGTATCGACTCGAAATTCCACACCGGTTTTTCCGCTGGTGATTTCCTCACTGACAAGTTTTAGTTCTGACAGGGGATTGATCACCACGCGTTTCAAGACCCAATGAATAAAGAACAAACCGATCGCCAGAGTTGCGATTCCAATTGAGGTCAATAGCGAGTAGCTCCAAATGCGCCAGACTCGGGTTTCACCATACGGAAGTTTGACTCGCACGACACGAAACGGATCGGTCGATACGGTAGCGGGTGCATCGAGCGAGGACGACAGTTTAGCGTGGCAGATCAAGCAAGTTTGATTGAACGAGATAGGATGGTAGTAATAGTAGAACCCATCGATCGGCCCTGCCTCTTCGAAGATATATTTCGTCGGATTCGCAAGATTCGACAGAGGATTGGTGGTAGCGGGTATGAGAGGCCGTTCGGGCTCACCTTTGGCAATCGACTGCAGATCGTTCGGTACCGCAGTTCCGGCATCGGTATTCCCGGACAGTCTCTTGGCTTCTTCTTCTGCCGCTTCCAGCGCCAAGGAATCCTGCTCGGCGAGTCGAGCATGGATTTTCAGCATACGGGACAAATCCCCATCGGTCGCGATATTGTTGTTCAGGTAGCGATGCTCCAGTTTGTCGTTGATCCGGAGGATCGAAGACTCAAAACGAGACTCGAGCATATTCTCTCGCGCCATCCGCATCAGTTCAGCGCGACTGCTAAGCAACTTCGCATCCGCACGATTGGGTTCCTCACCAGTTGTGAATTCGTTCCAAGCGATGTGTTTGAGACCGATGAATGAGTAGGCATAGTCGCGAGCGGATTGGCGAGTGGCTTCAATCACTAAGCGTTCGGCTACGAACTGGACAGCAAAGAATCCCAAGACGAGCGAAACCAAGAGCGCCAACCCGAGAAATAGCAGGCACTTGCTCTCCAAAGACCACGATCGGAAAAGTGACTTGAGCAATGACCTCTCCCTGCAAACAAACGGACCCGGCGATTTCGGATACCGGAAGCATTGTAAATGATGACATCGAGCATGTAACGGTCTAAGGAGCGAACGGACACGGCAAGCGACATTTCGGGAATGCTCGATACAACCCCTCTCATTTGCGGGCTAGATAAGCGAATTTCGAGAAGGAGTTGCTTTGGAGCCTTCGCGCGCGCCGAAAGCAAGTGAGATACCAATCAATCAAGGTACGAGGAGGGTGGAAACAATGGCCGAAAGATTTCTGATTCTCATGGAACGCATCGCGATCCTGTCAGCGGCAATCGTATGTCCATGTGTCGCATTTGGTACCGATCCAGTGGTTCGACAGTACTTGCGCAGCATCGACGAAGACCCGAAAGGCGAAACAACTCTGGCTGAAGAGTCGAGGAACGAGTTCGGAAATCTTTTCGAAAACTTAGTCTTCACTCCACCGAGCGAATTTCGAGGGGCGGAACTGAGAAAATGGCGTGATAACACCGGTGCCTACGAAGTTGAGGCGAGGCTGGTCATTATCTATCCCGACAAGGTGCGGCTCCGAAAAGAAAATGGACGTACGACCACGGTCGCGATGCGGCGTTTGAGCGAGTTCGACCAAGCATATGTTCGTTGGGTCGCAGATCACATGATCCGATCAGGCGGCGCATCGGTCGCGCCCGATTAACCCAGCTTTGCCTGATTCTTTTCGATGTATCCGTTTTGCGTAGCAAGCCAGACCAAGAGACCCTTCTGCGCATGCAGCCGATTGCCAGCTTGCTGGAACACGATGCTTCGATCGGAATCGAGAACATCGTCGGTCACTTCTTGACCGCGACGAGCAGGAAGACAGTGCAATACTTTGCAATGGCTGGGTACGTGGTTGAGAATTGATTTATTGACTTGGTATTTCGAAAACGCCTGCTTGCGAATCTCGTTCTCGGTTTCCTGACCCATGCTGGTCCAAACATCGGTATAGATGTAGTCCGCACCATCCACCATGGAGTGGATATCATCGGATTGAACGAAGTCCGTTTTTCCGAACCGACGATCGATTTGTTCCAGATATGCGTCGTGAACTTGATAGGCTTTAGGACAA
>JBILVV010000557.1:0-2597 GCA_044370255.1 Pirellula sp. | reverse complement strand
CTCAGCAATTGTAAGTCTGTGTTGTTCAGGTTCACTCGTGGACTACCATCGGCGGTGACGTTTTTTTCTTTGGAATAAAGGGTCAAGTACATCGCCCAACCTAGATTGGGTGGTTTCTCCGAATCGGTTGCGGATGCTGTACTGGTGCTCGTCGAAGTTCCCCCCATTCCTCCCAGCGCAGGATTTGCTCCCGCGCCACCGAGTCCCAAGGCGGCATTCTCTTCACTCGACTCGAGAACCCCGTTTCGATTTTGGTCCAAACCAAACAGCAGATAAGGAGTCACTCCTCGGACTAGAAGCAATTGCTCGATGGAGTCGAGTGGACCATTGATGGGTGCATACGGGTTGGGCAATTGTGCATAGTAATCCCGTTCGCAACCATACTCTCGAACTTCATCATCCGCATCGATGAAATCGAGGATGGCATCGGCGATCTCTTCATCCATCGCGGGCAACGCCATCAGCAGGTCGCGACCGAGACTTCCCGACTTGTTCGCGGAAGCAAGACCATCGAGCATGGTGTTTCCTGAACCACCCGATGCGCCGGAGTTCGAACCGGATGGGGTAGGCATCAAATTGCTCGACGCCAGATTCGCAAGTTCAGGAGGAATCGACAAAGCAGAGTCGATGATCGGAAGGGCATTTAAGTTGAGTCGCGCCGACTCATTCTGGAGTCCAAACCGAACTCCGGAGTATTTTCCCGACTCGTTCAGACTGGGAGCGATGAGTGTGTAGTTGCACGGATTGAGGGGATCAACCGTTTGCAAGACAGGGATCGCTTGAAAGCGATTCGGGTTGTCGAACGTACCCCCTGCTTCGCGTCTTGCGGCTCGGCTACTGGCGACAAACAGTCTGGCTGCATCAATTCCCGATTCAGCTGCGTATCGAGCTTGGATGTTCTCACCTGTCAGCCGAGATTCCTCGTGCCCCAGGAGCATCGACTGCATGAAGGCCAGTGTCGAAAGGGTTACAGCGGAAATGACCAAGAGAACCGCCAGCAACAACACTGCGTTGCGACGAGTAGGCTTCCATGGCGTCTTATTCATTGATCGAGGTTTCATAGTCCTAATGAACTCATTCCGCTGTTGGAAGTTCCGGTCCCTGGCTGAGCAGACGGTGCCGACAACAGCATCGCACCTGGGATCACTACATTGGTCGAATAAAACTGGATGCCGTATTCCTGCATCATGCTTTGGTTGATCGTTGAGAGCATCAAACCTGGTTCGATCGGGTTGGTTCTTGCTTTGGATTCGGTTTGCATCGCCAGCGTGACCTTAACGACGTGGGGCAATCCGAGTTGTGCCGAATCCCATTGCGTTTGCCAACCGGAGTTCGCATTGAAGTACGAGAACTCGATACCCACCACCTCGGGGGCGATGATTTCCCCGGTACGAGCGATTTGCATCGTATTGCCGTTTGCGTAAGCGAATTGGGTTACGGCTCGATCGAGAGAGCGACGGACTAACCCGCCGCTCATATTACTATCGGACGTTGCACCTTCCGCAGACTCGGCAGCGATTCTCGCTAGGGGATCCAGGACCCCATCGGCGCGGGGAGATTGTACGTAGTATCCCACGGTCTTGATGTCGCTGGGCATATCTCCCAGGGTTCCGCGACTGACATCGCCGATTTGGATGACATATTCGTCGGGTCGCGGCATGCGACTGACGTCAATCTCGATCGACTGTTCGTTCCCAAAGATTCCAGGTGGGATAATTGTTGGTCCGGTAGGGGCCGGGGCGCTATTTGCCGTTGCCGCGTTGGGATCGCCGCCAGCAGCAGGATCGGTCGGAGCGCCGCCGGTCGCTCCTGCACCACCCATCGCGCCACCGAGCATGGAACTGGTCGCCCCCGAGAGCATCTGCTCCAGAGCGCTGGTGTCGTAGGGTTGGTATCGAACGGTCGTTCGAATGTCTTCGGCGATCATATTGAGTATCGCTCGGGCAGTCTGCGTCTGTCGCAATCGTTCGCGACCTCGCGATTCATTGATCAAATAAAGTTGGACCAACCCGCCGATCAATACCGCAACCACTGCCGTCAAGAACAAAGACAACATGACTTCCAACAGTGTGAAACCGCGTCGCAACATTATTGGATCCCTCCGCCAAAGCCTGTCGCCGTCCCAGTGGAAGAACTCGGGGAAGTACTTCCAGAAGATCCCGATGTCCCGGCCGCTGGCGCAGCAGGGGGAGTGTCTAATCCCAATGCAGGATCGATCATCCAGCGGGCCACATAGAAGAGTTCTTTATTATCTTCCAAACCGATCTCATCGGTGATCGCCAAGCGAACACCGATCATGTCTTGATTGCCCGTGACAGTGATCTCAAGCCGGTAATACCAAGTTCCCTCGGGGACCGGATCGGTGATCTGCGTCCAATCGATTCCAGCTTGAACAGGAATAGCTCCGGTGAGTACTTCTGCCATTTTCGATTCCGCCAAGATTTGTGCGGTGGCTAATCGATGGCCAATCATACCGTTGTTCACCGCGGTGGCAGTGATCGATGCGAGGATCCCAGCGGACATGGCGAGAATCGAAAGAGCGAGAACGACTTCGAGCAACGATATGCCGGATCGGCGTCTTTGCGGGCGAAGAACTT
>JBILVV010000555.1:0-2609 GCA_044370255.1 Pirellula sp. | reverse complement strand
GAGGCGATCATCCCATCACATCGAAAACCGAAACTCGGTCGAGGCCAACAGTCCCCATACCAGTTCCTGAATCATCGCGACGCGGTCGGTTGCGTTTTGATTCAACAGTTCGCTCACCCTTTGTATCTCCTCGGCAGCGGGTCTTCTGCAGAGGATGCTTAGATATAACTGATGAGCCACCTGATTAGAATCCTCGATGGTTGATAAACGTGCGACCAAGGTGCCATCGTTGGCTTTGAGCCATGATTGAAAGGTCGGGTCATTCTGAATCATCAATGCCTGATCGACGGTCGCGAAGAAGCCATCTTGCGGATTCCCTGCCGGAGCCGAAAATCGTTCGACGATGGGATCTTCCACAGTGTCCCACATGTTGATCGCAACTGCTGTATTTACGAATAGATCCTTCTTCGCGGTATCGTCGCGCATGCTCGGATCGTTTTGATGTTGAGTGTTCCAGTCGGCAAGAGCCTTGGTCCGAATGGGTTGATCTAACTCCAGTGCCGCATAGGTAGCACCTGTTAACTGCTCTGGATTCAGGCTTCGCACGGATCTGAACGCAAAGATGCGTTGCCAGGATTCGACGAGTTCTCGTTCGAGCGAGCTCAATGCATTTCTTGTTTCCTCATTCGCGATGGTCCTAGCTTGGTCGCGTAGCTCGATCCATTTTTGTAAGAGCTGAACCCTGATCTTTTGCTGATCGCAATCGGTCTGTTGATCGATCACGCTTTGCATCTGTTTCCGCACGCGTCGCTCGACGCCCCGGGCTTCGACGACGAATTCGGCGAGAGCCAAACGACGATTGGTCAGCGCGTGGATACGGTTCCGCTGGTCGTCTACGCGAAAACTCGCATCGTCGACGTTTTCGAGTTGCTCTTGAACTGCGTTATCCAATGCGGTCTTGGCTTCGCTGGCAGAAGTCAATCGGGTAGCGAGAAGCGTTCGGGCTGCGACCAGTTCTTGATCCTCTGGTGTGATTTTTATAGCTTTATCGGCCTCTTGTGATGCGGCCTGGAATGACTCGATCCGTTGCTGTTGAATTGCCTGCTGATTTTTCAGTTCCGTTAGCTTTGCAACCGTCTTGTCGCGCTGTTCGGTCAACTGCTGCAATTGTTTTTTGGCGTCATCGACCTGGGTTTGAAGTTTGGATACATCGGCTTGCGCTTTTTGCACTTGTTTGGTAGCGAGAGCCAACTCTGACTCCAGTTCCTCCAACAAAGGCTTGAGCTTCTGATGTTCGATCTCGATCTGCAACAATTCCTCGTCCAGTCGCAGTGTCCCGCCGGTTGGTCCTTCCCATGTTTGGAGATCCGGAATCATCACCGAACGCTGGTAGGTATCGGATCGAGCGATTTGTCGAAGGAACGTGCGCAGCTCGTAATCGCACTCGACCAATTCGTCAGAGAGAAGTCGGAGCAATTCCGCAGAGGCAGGCGGGTTGTCGGAGTGATGCATATCCACCGGATGGACGACACCCTTTCCGAGCATGATCGCCCACAAACGATTGGCTAGATTGCGATTGAACGATTGATTCTCTGGGTGCGTTGCGAGGACGGCAAGTTGCTGACGACGGCTGTATCGCGGAACTCCGCGTTGGTTCTTCTCAGGTGCGACCACATAGGCATCGGTAGCATCGGCGAAATCCGGTTCGGTATCCATCGCCATCGCCATCGGTAGCACCGGTTGGGCCACGGATTTACCCGCTTCTGGACGAAAGACCGAAGCGAATTCGAGAGATCCTTCTCCTTTCTCGCCGAGGAATGGCTTGTTGCCTCGTTTTTCGTCTTGAAACAGATACGTCCGATTGACGAAGGAGAGGATGCCGAAATACTCGGATTGTTCATAGTCCGATATCAAGGGATGATCGTGGCATTGAGCACACTGCACATCGCGACCGAAGAAGATACGGCCTACATCGCGCGTTACGAGATTCGGTTCAGCCTGTCGATTGATCATGAAACTTGCTGCCGGCCGGAGACTCTCACCCGTGCCATCCGCAGCGAGGATCTCCGTGCACAGTTCGTTCAGCGGTCGGCGGTCATGAAGCCATTGCCGGAGCCAAGCGCGAAACTCTAAAGGCCCGATGACCTCGCGCCGCTCGGTGAACATCACCTCAAGTACTTTTGCGAAGTAGCGAACAAACTCTTCTCGTTCCAGAAGTTCATCGATCACCTCGTTGCGAACGGTCTGTCTTGCGTCTGGATTGGCTTCGATGCGCTGCAAGAATGCTTCGCTTTCGCTCGTCGACGGACCGCGTCCGAGCAAATCCAGATAGATTCGTCGATGAAACTCAGAATCGCTAGAGAGCGGTATCTCCGGACCAAAATAGCGATTGGCAATGACTCGATCGATCTTTTGGGACAATGAGTCATGATCCGCTCGATCGCTGGTTTGAGCCAGAGCGCACGGCAAGAGCACCACAGACGCTGACAAGATCAGCATCACTGCGAGCAGTGTCTTTGGTTTCCAGGATTCTTTTGGGAACATGCAACAGACTGGGATGAAGTGATGTGCGGTAGATTTTTAGTCAGGTGTTTTTCGGCATCGGGACTCCATGCGGCATAGGCTGGCCATGGAGTGTTGCGATCAGGTTATTAGCAGCCATGATCGAC
>JBILVV010000169.1:0-9547 GCA_044370255.1 Pirellula sp. | reverse complement strand
CAAAAGGATCTTCGCCAAGGAGCCGTCGAACAGACAGGTCGCGACTTGGATATCGCCATCGAAGGAAAAGGCTTTCTCCAAGTCATCGACCCTGTGACACAAAACATTCTGTACACGCGAAGTGGAAATCTCGACGTCAATGCAAACGGGCAACTCGTCGTCGGTTCCGCCCAAACCGGCCGATTGGTCGAACCTGCAGTCACGATTCCGCAAGATGCAACATCGATCGTTATCAATTCCAACGGGCAAGTCCTCGTTCAACAGGTTGGTCAGCAACAACTCGTTCCCCTGGCCGATCTGCAATTGGTGAACTTCATCAACCCGGATGGCCTCCTCAAACTTGGGGAAAACCTCTACCAGATGACCGATGCCAGTGGACAGCCGATTCAGGGCCAGGCGGGTAGAGATGGTTTGGGCGTCATTCGCCAAGGAGCACTGGAGAAATCCAATGTCGAGCCCGTGAATGAATTGATCAGCCTGATCACGACCCAACGCGGCTTTGAACTGAACTCTCAAGCGATTCAGGCTGGAGACCAAATCCTCCAACAAATCGTGAATCTACGAAGGTTCTAATCCATGATTCGTAGCCCAGCGGTGCATGAGATTTTTGGGATCCTTACGCAGAGACTGTTGCAAGCTACCCTTGCCGCAATAGCCGCGTGCTACATCACAGCATCGATTTCCCGAGCGGACGATGTCGATGAACCAATTGCACTCATTCTTCGAAGCGACAGCCAGATTGCTTCGAATGTCCTGCGTTTGCGCGACGTGTGCGAGCTGAGCCAGTCCAACGAGACTGCTAAAGCCCTCGCCGATATTCCGCTTGCCCCCACGCCGCGCATGGGCACAACACAACTCTGGACGCGAGATGATATCACGAAGGTGCTCTCACTTCGCGGAATGGATCCGAAATCCATCCATTGGTCAGGAGCCGAAATAGTCCAAGTATCACGATCTCAGAACGCCGCTGTTGCAAAGGCCTCAGCCAGCCAACCAGTGACACCAGTGACACCGGTCGAACCCCAGCGAGCCGATCACCGAGAGTTTTCCCCAGCATTCACAACGCCGGTCTCTATATCTCAAGCGGAACGTGTCGTAACTTCAGCGATCGAATCCTACCTGCAACTCAAGTCAGGATCGCAAGGGAAATGGCGAATCAAACCGACCATTCCACCCCAACATGCGAACGCCTTGATGCAAAGAAGACAAATTGTCAGTGTCGCTGGCGGGCAAGAACCATGGGAAGGAAATCAGAAATTCGCTTTGCTCCTTCGCACGCCGGACGGTGAATGCATCATTGATATCGAAGCGGAGGTCCAATTGCCTGCGATGGTTGTCGCGGCCAAGGGGCCACTCGCGCGGGGACGCATCCTGCAGGACACAGACATGGTCTGGCTCTCTTTGCCACCCGCATCGAAGATCTCGCCAGACGACTGCATTTGCGATTTCGATCTACTCATTGGAAAACAACTTCGCAAGTCGGTCAGTACCCAACAACCGATCCGCAACCAAGATGTTGGCGAACCCTTCGCAGTGCAGGCTGGCGAATCGGTAACGATTGCTGTGGTGGCGGGATCCATTCAAGTGGAGGCTCAAGGTCGCGCGATGGAATCCGGCGCAATCGATGAAACCATCCAAGTCGAAGTTCTTCCGCAAAAGAAGCGGGTCGCCGCTCGCATTGCAGCCGAGCGACGCGTCGAGGTGATCGCCGGAAGCGGGGGCACAACCGCAAACTAATCGATGTATCCCACACTCTACCCTCAAAGCAAGAGCGTCCAATCATGAAACACCTAGGCTGGTTGTACCGAGTCCTTTGCGCCCTAACCGTTTTGATGATCAGCGGACTCATCGGATCCGATCTATGTCGCGCGCAAACGGGCAGTCTGTTTCAGGATGGACCTGCGGGACCAGTGGTCTCTATTCCCAATGGTGGCCAGGGAGTTCCCGCTACCGCCCCGGTGGTGCCGCCGGGTGCAGGCGCATCGAACAACATCCCGTATGTTGGGCTCCCATTTGGCGGAGGGCCAGCATACGTTATGAACCCCAGCGGTGTCTCAGGCGGCAACTATTTTGTCCCCCCTTCACTTCAATCGTCCTACACCTACCAACCTCCTGTTCCGAGCCGAGTCCTGCGAGTCAACGATATCGTTTCGATCCGGGTGGAAGAGATTGCTCAAATGATCGCACAGGGCAACACGACTTCGCGCAAGACCATGAACTTCGATGCAGTCCTTCAGGATTGGGTCCGATTGGTCGGTGTCGACACGATCAAGCCTAGTACTCAATCCAATGGTGATCCGCGAGCTCGATTCACAGAGAACGAGGTCTATCGCGGAGATTCGACTATGCGACTCGCCGAGCAAATGACCTTTAATATTGCAGCGCGTGTCGCAGATATCCAGCCCAATGGAAATGTCGTTCTGGAAGCACGAAAGACCATTGAGCAAACCGATAACCGGTTCGAGGCATCCCTCAGTGGTATTTGCCGCGCGGAAGATATCGGTCCGAATAATGTCGTGCTCAGTCGCCACATATACGACCTGAAGATCAATCGCCAAGACAGCGGACATGTTCGCGATGGTTATTCTCGCGGATGGCTTACCAAATGGTACGCGCGGATCAAGCCGTTCTGATCACTTTCCAAAAACAACCGGGATTACCTTTACTCTGGTAATCAGCGACTCTTCGGTAACCGTATTTTATGGACGATTGTCTCGGAATTGGCGATGACATTGCAAGCAGTTGTTCGCTAACTGCTTCATGATACTATCCGCGTCAAAGCTGCGCTCAACCGAATCCTTAGACCGATCGCTATGTAAATGATTCTCGAGTTGCTCAGCCAGTGTGCGTCCCTGCTCAAGCAACATCAGAAAATCGGCCTCCTGTTTCTTCTCCGATTCACTGCGATGCAATTCCATGTAATGCTCTTTGAGCATCAGCGCATCGGATGTCGCATCCGATCCTGAATCTTTCCAACCTCGATGCTGTTGATCCTTCAATCGATCGAGGATTGTATCCATTGCAACCATGGATTCGACAATCGGTGGCACTTCGGAGGCAGCTACGAATTCGATTTGCATTTCATCCAGATTCTTCAGTGAAATAGGAGCCGCGTTCTCTACGGCGGAAATCAAACCGCGGAATCCAGGGTTGGTTCCAGCCTCTTTCAGGACCCTCATTCCTTCCACCGGAGTGAAATGACCGAGCGAAATGCAAACTGCGGCAGATGCAGCAGGACTTCGGTGCCTACCATGATGGCAATGAATATAGACCGGTCCGGGCAGGTCCCTCACAGCCTTCACCAGTTGCAGCAATCGTTCTTCGGAAATGCCATCGTAACCGTGGGGCAAGTGAACGTATCGCAGCCCCGCCGCCGTAGCTCCTTCCACATCCGGCTTGATCCCGTCCACACTGATCAACGTCTTGATTCCGAGGCGAGCTAACTCGTCAAAGGCGGACTTGCCAGCTGGCATACCTCCAGACATAACCGTCGAGTGAACCCACATCGCGTTAGGCAGATTCTTGGAATCGACTCGCTTCAAAACTCCTTTGCCTTCCTGCTGCGTTTGGGCGGAGTCGACAAGAATCAGCAAACAAATAATGATACCGAACACGTTCACACAACGGTTTCTAAGCTGACAGAACGCTACCTCTTGCCCACAAAACCTGCCCACATGCTGAAAGAGTTTGCCAATCAAACCGATCATGTATATCGCACGCTGCGAAAGGAAGGCTCGAAAAATGCCGGCAGCAAGCCATCGGCCCGCAACAAACCTTCCATGGTCAACTCTATTCGGACGACTTTGCTGGCATCATCTGTCCGCAACACAACGTATCCGTTCTTCTCGTAATCCTGCCACACCTCCCGCCACTGCGACGCGATGTCGGCCCCAAACTTGGTTTGGAAATAGGGGGTGTCGAGATATCCCCGCTTCAACTGGAGAATCAACTCTCGAATCAATAGCTGCAGAGGGCTGGGTCGGTAGGCCCGCCCCAACGGTAGATGCCCTTGATCGAGAATCATCCCCAAATACCGATCCCACTCGGGTACATTCTGATAATGAACTCCTGAAGCATGCCCAAAACTGGCAATTCCTGTCGCGAGCAAGTCTGCTCCTGACCACAAATTATCGCGATAGGAAAAATTCACTTTACTTGGATCTTTGATCACCGTGTAGGCGCTGCTGATCGAGTAGCCATGTTCCTGAAATGACTCGAATGCGTAACGCACCCATTCCCGCTTAGTCGGCCAATCAGCAACCGGCGCTTCCCTTTGGGCCTCCAGGATGCCTTTCGAGTAAACGGTGTTGAACGGCAACTCCATCTGGTAAATCGTGACGCTGTCCGGAGAGAGTTCAATGGTCTTGCGTATGTTCTCCTTCCAGTTCTCCCAAGTCTCTCCCACCATCCCTGAGATGAGGTCGATGTTCACGTTCGGAAAACCAGCAGACTGGATCCACTCCCACGCACGATAGACCTCTTTGGACAGATGCGCTCGCCCGTTCTCCTCAAGAATCGCATCTGAAAAATTCTCAACACCCAAGCTGAGGCGTGTCACGCCAAGCTCGCGTAGAGTCTGCACCTTGGCCTCGCTCAAGGTTCCCGGTTCGCACTCAAAGGTGACTTCTTCAGCTCCATTCCAGGTCACATGCTCATGCAACCGCTCCATTAGGGAACGCAGTTGCTTGACCGAGAGAAAACTCGGAGTGCCACCACCAAAATAAACAAATCGGAACTGCCGCCCGCTCATGATCGGTTGCTCGGCAACCAGCGATATCTCGCTACTTAACGCAGAGACGTAACGCTCGATTTGGTCCGCGTTGACGTTGGTGAAAACCTTGAAGTAGCAGAATTTGCAGCGCTTGCGACAAAAAGGAATGTGCAAGTAAAGACCCATCGGGGGCGCCTGGCCGTCGCATGCGACCGGTGGCTTGGCAAACGCCTGCTCGATCTCCGATATCGCGTCCGCCGTCCACTGCGAATACGGAGGGTAATTGGAGATGAAGTAGCTTCCGACTTCCGTTTTTGTTGTCTGAGTTGACATAAATTAGCCAGCATTCAAGGTCGAGATCTTTACCTAATGTACCTAGAGAACGCCAATGTTGCACCTGCTGACAAACGACCTTGGAAATTCTTATCGTTTTTGCTAAAGCCGATGCTGAAAGACCGCGTTTGGACCATCCCAAAACTCGATCAGGAGCCGATCATGATCACATCTCTCGATATCAGCACCAGCGCGTTGGTGGCGCAGCGAGCACGATTGGACACCATTTCAGGCAACATCGCCAACATGTCGACGATGAAGAACGAGGATGGGGAAAACAAACCCTACCAACCTAGGTTTGTGGTCTTTGAAACCGACGTAGAGAAATCGCGAAACGGCGCGTCGGGAGTCAAAGTATCGAAGGTAGAAACCGACGAAGTCGAACCCTTGTACCGCTACCAACCAGACCACCCGCTTGCGATCACCGAAGGGAAATGGAAGGGGTACGTCGCATATCCGAACATCGATATGAACGAACAGTTTGTCGATGCGCTCGAGGCATCTCGAGCATACGAGGCGAACGTCGGGATCATCGAAGTGACCAAGGGGATGTCCCGCCAAACCTTGAGCATCCTGGCTTAATCGCTTGAGGCAGACAAATCATCGGCATGGATATCAGCAACTCGAGTTTGTTCCAGCGGCATTCGGACCATGTGTCCGATTTGATGCGTCGGGTTGCGGATCATCGCCAAGCTGAGTCGGGAGAAGTCACCGAGGGAGCTAATCCGTTTGCATCGCTCCTGATGCAAGGGATCTCGCAAGTCAACGACAGCCAACTCGACTCCCAAGACAAAATGGAATTGCTGCTATCCGGTGGCGATGTCAACCAAGCGGAAGTCTTCACCAGTATCCAGAAAGCAGACATGTCGTTTCGATTATTGGTTCAAATTCGAAACAAACTGCTGCAGGCGTTTGAGGAACTCAATGCGATTCGAGTTTAGTTCATGAATCAGCTCACTCAGCTCTTACGACAAATTCAGGCAATCGTCGCCGGGATGAATGCGCAATCCCGGGTGATGGCGGTTTTGATGCTCGGCGCGATCTTGGTGGGAGGCGGCTTCCTGATCCAAGGGTATTCCGGTGCGACCGCTTCGATGGAATATGTTTTCGGAGGCCAGAGCTTCAGCAATGAAGAACTGGATCAAATGGAGTTAGCGCTCAGCTCAGCAAGCTTGCGAAACTACGAACGGGTCGGGAATCGTATTCGTGTACCAACAGCCACAAAGGATACCTACCTGAAAGCATTGCTCGATGCCAAGGCGATGCCGGAACGCTTGGGAAGCGCGATGGACAAGGCGCTCAGCAGTGGAAACATTTTGGAATCGATGTCCGTAACCCAGGCGCGGCACCGCAATGCCAAAATCAAGGACATGCAAACCGCCCTTCGCAATTTCCCGTTTATCAAAGAAGCTCTGATTACTTACGACGAACGGACCGAAGGGTTCTCGTCGTCAAAGAAAAAGTCCGCGAGCGTCGCGATCATGCCGCGAGGAAGCGCGGAACTGACCGCTTCCCAGAAACGAAGCATCATCACGTACATTGAAAAATCGTTTCCAGATCTTCCGAGTTCCAATATCGGTTTGATCGACATGAGGACCGGAGAGCTGGAAGTAGGGAACGATGATCCCGAAGCGATGGCCCATGACCAGTATCTCAAGACCAAGGCATTTCACGAACAGCAACTCAAGAGCAAAGCGACCGAATTGCTCGCGGCCTACGGCGATGTTCAGGTGGCGGTCAATGTGGAACTCGACAATACTTTGGCAGAGGAAACTGAGGAACTGAAGTACAACGATAAACCAACGACTGTCCAGTCATCGACGACGAAGAAGGATTCCGAGTCCCAGCGAGCGAATTCCAACGGACGCCCCGGTACGGAACCAAATGCTCTCGCAAATCGAGGGGCCTCCCTGGCCGCAGCAGATCAGTCGAGCAAAACCAAGGAACAGACCGAAACCGAACGACGCATCACCGGCAATACACTCGTCAGCAGCAAACGTGTTGGACTGAAAGTCAACTACGCCATGATTTCGGTTTCTATTCCTGTTTCCTACTATCAAAAGGCATACCTGCACAGTTGGCAGCTTCGAAATCCCGATCAGAAGCCAGCCGATGCCCCGCCTCCCAAAGAATCCGACTTCACGCAGATCCGAACCGATACAGCGAATAACGTGAAACTGAAACTCAATGGAATTCTGGACAAGCTGGCGGCGGGCGAAGAAACCGTTCCGCGAGTCACGGTCACCGAGCATCTGGATCTTCCAGAACCACTTCCTCCAGAACCATCCTACCTAGAGACCTCGTTGGCATGGCTCTCTCAGTCCTGGCAGACCCTTGCGTTGCTTGGGTTAGCCGCTGCGGCGCTGATTTCTCTGAGGTCTTTTGCCAAATCAGTTCCGGCCGGATCGGATGCAGCCTTTGAACGCGGATTCGATATCCCACTCGATGATGGAATCGACTTGGACCTCACGAGCTTGACAGACGATGAACCCACGATATCCAATAAAGGAGATGATAGAGACGATCCGACGGTCCAATTCCGAACTACGGGAGCCGAACTCAAGCAGGATCTGACGTCGCTCGTTCGAACCAACCCAGATGCAGCGGCGACTTTGCTCCGCAACTGGATTAGCGAGAGCTAAAAGATCGTCCAAAAACAGCAACTCGCCTTTGCCTTAGCGACAGTCATTGGATTGTCGAATCGTCGTTGCGAAATTCCAGCCGCAGTTCAAGGAGTTGTGAGCGGCTTGCGATCGATCGTCCAACTCCAGCGATGGAGATTGCGTGAATCGGCGTAGCGTGCTGCAGAACCTGAAGCACCTAAGACCACGACGATTGTCTGAACTCCCTCGCGATCGCTCATCGACACCAAGCACTCGCCTGCGGCATCTGTCGTTCCGGTTTTGATGCCAACATAGCCTCCCACGTCGAGAAGACGGTTAGAGTTTTTCCAAATCAATCGACGTTGGTATCCCTCTTGGCTTTTCGCGATGCACTCGTGTCTGCGAGTTGCAATAACTTCCCGAACAAATGGATACTGCAGCAATTCGCAGGATACGATGATCAGATCCTCGCAGGAACTCTTGTGTTCTGGATGGGTCATGCCGTGCGGATTTCGGAACGATGTCTTATTCATTCCTAACCGTTTTGCTTCTTCATTCATCGCGTCGATGAAGAATTTCAGCGGATCAACATTCGCTTCGATCGCACCCTTTCGTCGTCCGTACCATTCCGCCAGCGCGACGCCAGCGTCGTTCCCCGATGGCAACATCAAGCCATACATAGCATCGCGTATGGAAATCGATTCCCCGGCCCGGATAGTGGTCGAGGAGCCCACCGTATTGTCCGCACGCTTGGAGAACGTGATGGTTTCCTGCAATAGATTCGGTTGGCTTTTCAACTCGCGAGCGATCAACAGAGCGGTCATGATCTTGGTCGTGCTTGCGATATCAAGCGATTCATCTTGGCGATGGCCTGCAAGGATTTTTCCTGAACTTGCATCAGCGATTGCCCAAGCCTTGCAGGACACGGTCGGTATCCCGCTTGGAGTGTCAGGGGGCTCGGGTTCCTTGAGTTCCTCGAGAGGCGGCTCTGAAGATTCATTCAGTCGAATCTCACCCAGTTTTGACCACATCGATTGATCAACGATACCCGTTTCCGGTAGCCCTTGTTCGCGACGAAACCGCATCACGGCTTGTTCGGTCATTCCTCCGAAATCGCCATCCACACTCAGCTTGGGTGACGGATTTAGACGTTGGTTGAGGGCGGCCTGCAACGCTTCCACGAGAGGGCCGTTTGCTCCGAGTTTGAGCGTTTGAGGTTGTGCAGATTCTTGCGGGATCGGATGGAAGTATTCATAGGTAGCTTCTGCAATTCGTCCACAAAGGATCTCTGCCGCGTTTTCATCTCCCCAACTCTTGTCCTCGTTTTCGCTGGTCAAGCAGACCATCGCAATCCAACCGCTTGGGGTATGAAACAAGCCAGCATCGGTGCGAGATTCGTTGACTGCGCCCGTCTTGTGATAACCTTTCACATCCTTGGGCAGGAAACGAAGCAGTTTCGTTTTGTCGTCACAACTGAGAAGATGATCGAGCATGCGTTTTGAAGCAGGCTCCGAGACGAGTTTGCGGGCATGTAGCTGTTCCAGGAGTGTGAGCATGTCCGATGCGGTGGTGCTTCCGAGGCCATACTTCTGGCTTCGTTCCACTGCGATCGATGTATCTCGTCGAAAGACCTTGGAGTGAACTTGCGTTTCAGGGATCCCTAGCTCGGTCATCGTCTTGCCTACATTGGCGAGGCCCACGTGCTCGAGGACGAGGTTGGTTGCGGTGTTATCGGAGTAAGTGATCATCAAATGGGCAGCGGTTTCGAGGGATAGCACGGTGCCACTTGCGAAATGCTCGGTCAAGATACCGGAACCCGGTACTTTATCTTCTTCGCGTAACGGTACCATAAGGTCGCGAGGGAGCGTCCCTGCTTCCACCTGTTTGTAGTATTCGACCA
>JBILVV010000012.1:0-29907 GCA_044370255.1 Pirellula sp. | reverse complement strand
TTCAAATCGATATAGCCATGATGATGCATCCAAGCGACTTGTGAGTCGCAGTCGCTTTGTGGCAGTGCGAGAAGGATCGGTGGAGATTGGGCTCAATTCAGCCGATCCCAACGACCGTTTCCTGGGACATGCCCTGCTCTCCGATTCGTCCGACTATCTGGACAGCGCCCAAATTCGGTTGCCATCAGTCTCTTCGTTCGAGATCTTGACCGACATCGAGGCGATTGATGATCAGTACACGTTGACGGAGGATTCGGGGGTAACAACTCTCGCAGTACTTGGGAACGATCGACTTCCGTTGAGCGGAGATACTCCAATTATTCAAGTATCTCAGCCAAAGAATGGGGCTGTCGTGATATCCGAGGATCGCAAGACCGTTCGTTATACGCCCGAAGTCGACTTCTTTGGATCGGTATCCTTCACATATACCTTGAAGAATGAGCGCGGGGTGACGTCGACTGCGACTGTCAATGTGAATGTAACCCCGGTTAACGATCCACCAACAATCGATTCGGTCTCCGATTTTTCCGTTCCTGAGGATATCGGAGTATTCGAATTGAGTTTGACAGGCATCACTGCTGGTCCAGGTGAATCCGAACCATTGCAAGTTACAGCGACTAGCAGCAGACCCGAGGTTATTTCGATTGATTCCATTGATTACACATCCCCCAACACGACGGGAAAGGTACGTCTTAAGGTGGGACTCGTATCGAGCGGAAGCTCAGTAATCGAGGTAGAGGTGAGGGATGCAGGTGTAGTAGGTTTGAGAGCAACGATGAGGGTCACAATATCCTTGACTCCTCGATCGCTAGATTTCGGAGACGCCCCATGGTCAGAGCAAACCGGTTTCGCGAAAAGCTACCCGACCTTGCTAGTGGATGACGGTGCACGACACCTGCGAGGAGTCCTACACTTAGGCCAGACCGTCGATGGAGAAGCGGACGGGCAGCCTCAGGTTCAAGCTCTCGGCGATGATCAGCGTCGATGGGATGATGAAGATGGAGTCTCGTTTCCTCTGTCGATCATCGGCGCGTCTAGCATCCAGTTGAGAAACACGTTCATTGCACGCGCATCGGCACCTGGATTTGTCGATGCCTTCATCGATTTCAACCGCGATGGGGACTGGGATGATCCAGGCGAAAGGATCGCCGATGCCCATCCAGTGACAGCTGGACGAAATCTGATCCCCTTCAATGTTCCGACAGGTATAGGGAACGGCGTCTCATTTGCGAGAATCAGATTGAGTAGCGCAGGGGGATTGAATCCGACAGGACTGGCCGGAGATGGGGAGGTGGAGGATCATGCGGTCTTGCTGATCGGGTTACCGCCAGCCAAGGGTCGGCTGAACATGACGCAACTCGGCTCACACGCAATCGGCGTTGCCGCGAATCAGATTTCGGTTTCGGCTGAAGGAATAATCGTTTGGCAAGCACCGACATCCTTGATTGAGAGCTTGGTAATTCACGATGACGAAGACAACGTCATTTCGGAACTGAAAAGCTTTACTCAAGAAATGCCAGGCTCGCTCGAAGTCGACGACTCCACGGGAGAGATCGAGCTGACGGTCACGCTTCCCAGTGTGACGCTGACCGATAACTCTTCGCTTGGCAAGATCAATACGATCGACCTAGTAAGCAGCGATTCGAATCAGTTGAGCTTTCAGCCATCCGATGTGGCGACACTGAATGAAGAGAAGACTCTCTTGGTGATGATGGGCGCGACCGATACGCTCAACACTGGGAGCCAATGGATCGCAGGTGCGGGTAAGGAAGTCGATGGGCGGTACGTTCAAACGTATACAGCGGGTGAGGTCGTCCTAGAGGTCATGAGCGAACGCCCCTGGAGAAATGAAGTCAGTCCGCTCGATGTGGACGGCAATCGCGGAGTTGATCCTCTCGATGTGCTTGTGTTGGTCAACACGATCAACCTCGCAGTTTTTCAATCCGGACAGCTGCCGAACCGAATCAATGCGGACGTTCAAGCGTTCTTGGATTCCAACGGGGATAATAACCTAGGTCCTCTCGATGTGCTCATCGTGATCAACCATCTAAACCGATCCCAAGGAAATGGGGAAGGAGAAGGGGGCGCTCGGTCCGTTCCAAACCAAGCCACCGACAGATTGTTCGCTCAATGGGCGTATTCGCCGGACGTGGAAGACTGGCACCCCAATCGAGGGCGCTCGAGGTGGCACCTATTGAAGCTAGATGGCGGCTCTACAGCGAGCGGTTGACCGAGTATCATTTTTGCTCCATACCGATTCAGAGAACTGTCCGAGGATACGAGTCCATGTTTATTGAGGTGCGAGACAGCGAGGTGCTGAATGTTTATCAAATGTTGGTGGGGCTTGTTACGCCTCGACCCATCGCTTGGGTGACTTCCCGTTCGGCGGATGGTCTGGTCAATCTCGCTCCGTTCAGTTTTTTCAATGTATTCGGGGCCAATCCCCCCATCGTGGTCTTTTCGCCGACGCTGAAGCGCGATGGCACCAAGAAAGATACCCTGCTCAACATCGAAGCTACCAAGGAATTCGTCATTCATGCATCGACCGAGGCGCATGCAAAACTGATCAACGCCTCGAGTGCCCCATACCCCCCTGAGATTAGCGAAGTGGAGCAACTTCAATTGACAACGGTCCCATCGCGACTGATCGCCACGCCAAGGCTGGCCGATGCTCCCTGGGCTCTCGAATGCAAATTGCTGGAAATCCGATCCTTTGGCGATGGTCCGATCGCTGCAAACCTGGTCATCGGCGAGGTCGTAGCCATGCACATCGAGGAATCCATTCTCGGATCCGACGGGATACCCGATCCGAGGCTACTAAAGTCGATCGCACGATTGGGAGCAGAGCACTGGTGCCGGACACAGGATCTCTTCGAACTCACCCGCCCAAAGTAGATTCGCAGCACCCTTAGCTGTCGATCAGCGGCGAACTGTCGCCCGCAACAACAAGTTTTGGGAAAATTCCCATTTTTTTGAGCCTCAGCACGCTCGGGGATCGCTTATCTCTATGTTCGGAGACTCCGAATAGCCCGACCGATTCGAGACTCGCGCGAATTAGCCCCTGCTTCGTCCCCTGTCGCAGCGCTCACGCCATCGTGATACGGCAAAGACAGTCGCGTAGGTCTTGGATCGGTCCCTTTTTAACTGCTTGGGTGGAACTCAGAGTTCGCGTCAGTAGCCCTCTTTAGCTCCTCGCATGCGTGCCAAGCGTTCGGTCAGGGTTCCGAACATGTCCCAGGATGCTCGTAGGTCGAGCGTCTTGCGTTCGATTTCCGCCAGGTTGGTGCTGTGCGTTTGGACACCCTCGATCCAGCCCTGACTTCGGAACTGTTCCATGGCAACACACAGGCCGCCGATTCGCGACTGCATTCGATCAGAAACACTCGCAGTATAGTGCTCCAGGGTCTTATCCCACGCATCTGCCATGACCGCCAAGGAGTCCGGATGAACGTGGGGTGCCGTGCAATGCCAACTACCTGCCACCCCTTCGGCATCAGCAGGTACAAGAGGAAGCGACGCGACCAATTCCCGTTCGCGATACCCAAGCAAGACACGCTTCCAGCAAGTTTGCCATTCCGTGGCCCCACCGAATACCATCGCACCCGACGGATCCACCGAAGAAAGAGCATCCAAAGGAATAGAAATCTCGAGTCGCTCCCCTTGGTCTGTCGTGAGCAAATGACCTCGGCATGCGAGTTGCGCATCGGAGTCTTCGCACCAAGTGACGATCCATCCTTCACCATCATCGGCTCGCTCGACATGGGTATGGATGATCGGCGAGGATGCGGAGGAAGCTAATTCGAATCGCCAGTCTGATTTCGGGTTGACTGCACCCGATCGATCTCCCCAACCTTGAATGGAAGCTTGAAAGCGAACCGGTGTCCGATTCCCGATTTCCATCCATCCGGACAAGGTCGCCGTTCGGATCCTCAAGTAATTTTTCGAGATACCGACGATTGGGATTTCCGTGCCTCGATTGTTGGATTTCAGCTCTTTGAGCGGCTTGGCTGTCGCGGCCGCATACGACAAAAGAGCTCGCCGCGATTCCCAGTACTCAGCGATGCTCTGCTCAGCGATCTGCTGAATCAAACGGGATCGTTCCGGAAGAGACTGAGCAATCGATCGGACAACTTCTTCGCGCCATCCCTCTCGCAATCGCTTTACCATCTGCTCCAACTCGCGACCGGTCTCGCGAACCCGTATCCGCTCCTCTGCCAATGCTTGAAGCAGGTTCGCAATCTCTCGTTGCACCTCTTGGATTTCTCCCCGGCCCCGCAATGGGTTGGTGGAGGAATCGGTCTGCATGCCAGCGCATCGCTTCTGCAATCGCTCGAGATCCTGCTGCAGTTCTTTGCGTCGCTGCTCGCGGCGCCGTGCAGCAGACAATACCTCCCCTTTATGTTGATTGAGCAATGAATCCATCCATGCATCGGATGAAAACGCTGGAAACGTCGAAGCCGCTTGCGAAACATCTGAGGAGGCCCGCTCCCCCATGGGAACCCGGACGACGATTCCATCTGCCTGTGCGGAATCGATGACCAGATTGCGACGAAGAAACTCATTGGCATCGATCCGTATCGTGGAGCGAGCAACCCGGATCGATTCCCCACCATCTGCAGCGATCTTCAGATCATAACACGTCCATGCATGCCGCGCGGGATCCCAATGAGTGCTCCCTAAGAGGTCCGCATCCGCTGAAACAAATTGGGACACAGTACGCGTTGCAATCCAGCGAGCGACCGGCTGGGATCCAATACCCAACAACGCCAAAACGGCAACCGTCAATCCCGCTGTGTCCCGCCACTTCATGCTTGAGGCCCTCTGCGATCCGACTCGGGGCAATCCTGCGCACTGCGATGGGAAGTCAGATGGCTTAGCAGAAATCGAAGCGAGTTCGATGACTTGGGTCCAGACAACTGCTGATGCGCTGGCGACAACCGCGTCATGACCGACTCCTTCACCTCGGAAGTCGCCTCGGTTGTTCCAATACTCGAAACTACATTATCGGTCGCAGGAACCAAAACCTCGGGCTGTTGCGATTCAAGAATCATGGGGCTACTCTGGTCGTTCGTAGGTGAGTGTAAATGAGGCTGAGAAGCTCGCAATCGAATTACTTCGATGAATGTTTCCCGAATAGTGACTTGATCGATGTCGTCCGATTCCCCGGTATTATGCGATTCCCAGGCGGCCTCTTCATGCAAACCTTGATGCGAAGAGGTATGCGGGGGATCCATCCTGAGGGAATAGTCTCGAGTCGGTGAAACAACCGACACGGTCATTTCGCATGGATTAGGAGCCTCGATACTCGCGATTGCAATCGCGGAGGAATTGTTCGTCAACAATGCGCTGTCGGACTGCGCTGGCTGCTGAGTCTCGAGTTGTGTGGCCATCGACCCGATCTTGCGATACACAGTCATCGGTTCGTCGGCTCGATCAAAAATATAAGATGATTTCCTAAGTGATGTTTGCTTGACAAACACTCGTCGAGCCAACCAATTGGAAATGAGCATCATCACACCAAGCGAGAGACTCCCCAAAACCAATGTGTTGTTCAATCGAAACCACGCACCCATCGGAAGCCCATGGCATCGGACTGCAAGCCAGCGGACAACATCCCAGGTCAATAGCCAATCCCCAAGAGAGTTCGGTAGAACCGACAGATAACTGCTCAACAGTCCGACAAACAGCCAAGCCGCAAACGCACTCAACTGATGCACGGGCAGGAACAACACACCGACAAATAGCAACGCCCAGACCAGATTGTCCATCGGAAGAAATCCAAGGGTGGAACCCATGGCAACTCCCATCGCAATCTTGTCCGGCGTTCGGTGCTGCGAAAGATCAGCCCGAAGCTTGCCAGCGGATATGACCAAACCTCGAAACATGCCCCCACCGTTCCCCTGAGACACAGTTTGCTATCATGAAGAGCTCGCTGCGGTGATTCGTGTCCATCGTCTTCATCGGAAGTCCGTTCCACAGAAGTGAAACCGAATCCTGCGATGAACTTAAATTGCGACTTTGGTATTTGCTTGCATTTGAATATGGAAAGATCCACACCATGAGTTTTTCATCCTGGCGTCCTAAACCTAGATCTAGTACTCGCCTCCCATGGTTCCCATGGCTAGGGACTCTTTTCATGGTGTTGATCGGTAGCCTGCCCGCGACTGGCACGGAGCCAGCACCGCCTCACATCGTTCTGATCGCCGCAGATGATCTCGGGGTATTTGACTTGGGTTGCTATGGCAGGACGGACCATCGTACGCCGCACCTGGATCGATTGGCTGACCAAGGGGTTCGATTCGCAAGTGGCTACTGTGGTTTGCCGATATGTTCGGCCTCGAGAGCAGCGTTGATGACGGGCAAGAATCCTGCGAGACTCCATTTGACGAGTTATCTGCCTGGTCGAGCCGATGCCCCAAGCCAGCGACTACTCAATGCCGTGATCGAGCCGCAATTGATTCCTTCGGAGCAAACGCTTGCCGAGGTTTTGAAACGCTCCGGATACTCGACGGGGATCTTTGGCAAGTGGCATTTGGGAGGTGGGCTCTCATCGCCAAAGGCCCAAGGGTTCGACGTGGTGTTCGAGCCACCCGGGAACGGCGATCCCGCAACCGATGGTGGCAAGAATGAGTACCTCATCACCGACAAAGCGATCGAGTTCCTGAAGGCTTCAGGCGGAAAGCCATGCCTGTGCTATATCCCGCATCACTCTCCGCACATCATGCTCAAAGAGATGGAATCGAAGGTTGCTGCGAACGCGCATGCGTGGAATCCCCTGTATGCATCATCGATCGAATCGTTGGATGCGGCGATTGGTCGGTTGCTCGATGCGATCGATGAAACGCCTGAGTTGGCCAACACATGGGTGATCTTTACCAGCGACAATGGTGGACTGCATGTCCCCGAGGGATATCGCCAGCCAGTGACTCACAACGGCCCTTATCGAGCAGGCAAGGGTTATCTCTACGAAGGGGGTTTGCGAATTCCGTTGCTGATGCGATGGCCCGGCAACATCCCCGCTGGCCGAGTCATCGAGGAACCGGTTTCCCTGATGGACATCTTGCCGACGATCCTAACCGCCATCGGAATCGATCCCGCTCGATCCGTTGGTCCGCTCGATGGTCAGTCGATCCTTCCGATCTTGCAAGGGGCATCCTCAAAGCCAAACGATCGGACGTTCTATTGGCACTTGCCGCACTACACCAATCAAGGGAGCAAACCGACCGGCGCGATTCGCAAGGGTCGCTGGAAACTGGTTCACGACTACGAAACCAATGCGATGGAGCTATTCGATTTGAATACGGATGTGGCGGAATCGATGAATGTCGCATCGCAAAACACCGATATTGCGCAGGAGCTGAAACGCTCTCTCGATACATGGAAGCAATCGGTTGGTGCTCAGCCATGCCAACCCAATCCTGATTGGAATGCCGATCTGCATCGCGCGATTTACATCGATCGAGACTCGAGCCGATTGCGAGGTCAATCGGACAAGGCTGTCGACATTGGCGAAGCCTGGGCCCCATGGCGAGAGGCGATGAATCAAGCCATCGCCGGTCGGCCAACGAAGCTCAAACTGCGTGAAGGGGCTGTCTGGCTGGAGGCATCGCAAGGGACACCTCACGGATCGCGACTGCGCTATGAACCTGAGACCTACAAGAATGTCCTCGGCTACTGGACCGAGGTCGCCGATTGGGCAGAGTGGACGTTTGATTGCGGAATCGATGGTCCGGCGGAGTTGGAGATCCACTGCGGCTGTGGCACAGGCAACGGTGGATCCGAAGTGGATGTGGTCCTAACGTTTGCTGACGGCACGGTGCAGCGAATCCCATGGACTGTTCGCGAAACAGGGCATTTCCAAAACATCGTCATCGAGGATTTAGGGAGCGTTGACGCTAAGCCGGGCAAGGCGAGGCTCGAGGTCCGCCCTCGTTCCAAGAAAGCCGCTGCCATCGTTGATATCCGACAAGTGGTTCTGCGACCCTTGACACCTCCCCGCTAATCGAAAGCTTCACGAATAATTCGCCGTAGGTGGATGTCGATTCGGTTAGAACGACATTAGAACTGCGAGTCTAAAGTCTTTATTAATGAGCCTCGTTACCTTAGATTCACTGCACTGAGATCAACCATGACTCGACGAATGCATCCTGTCGGTTTCACCCTCGTAGAGCTTCTTGTCGTCATCGCCATCATCGGTGTGTTGGTCGGCTTGCTCCTGCCAGCGGTACAGGCTGCGAGAGAAGCGGCGCGGCGCATGTCCTGCTCCAGCAATCTCCGTCAAATCGGTCTCGCGATTGCCAATTACGAGAGTACGCACAAACGGTTGCCTCCATCGGTAGTGATTGATTACAGCAATCCGGCCTTGCTCTACAACGGCAGTTGGGGTGTTCATGGTCGGATCCTGCCTCAACTCGAAGCATCGGTCCTCTACAATCGAATCGATCTCACGACCGCTTGGGATTTTCAGATGGCGATCGACAATCTGGCGATTCCGATCTTTCAATGCCCAAGCGATCCGAGAGCGAGCGAGGTACGGAACAACGGAACCGGGCGTCCTCGTTTGTTTTCGACCAACTACGGCTTTAATTACGGACCGTGGTTTGTTTTCGAGCCAGCAACTTTTCGGAGCGGTGACGGCATCTTTTTCCCGAACAGCTTTCTTAAGCTCGCCGCCATCACCGATGGGACCAGCAACACGCTTTTGGTTTCCGAAGTCAAGGCTTGGCAACCCTATTATCGCAATGGAGGCCCGCCATCGGTCAATATCCCGAATACGCTCGAGGAAGCGTCTGCCATAGCAATCACCGGAAGTCAATACCGCGAAACAGGTCATACCGAGTGGCCCGACGGTCGGGTTCATCACACCGGCTTTACAGCGACATTCCCTCCAAACTCCCGAGTGTTGGTCAATATCAACGGCAGGATGACCGATGTCGATTACAATTCCTCTATCGAAGGCCGGGACGGTCGCCAAGGGCCGCCCACCTATGCCTTTATTTTGTCCCGTTCCTATCACAGCGGCTTGGTGCAATCCGGTCTTTGCGATGGCAGTGTCCGAACATTCTCCAACAACATCGAACGGGACATCTGGCGAGCCTTATCGACTCACCGAGGATCGGAGATCATCCGACTCGAGGATTGACAGCGGACCGAGCCAAGTCATTGCTCCCGCGCGCGAAACTTGGTCGCTGCGCAGGCAGCTCATTGTTCCTCTCGGTGCAACGATCCTGTTGGTCGCACTTGCCGTTTCAGCTATCACCTGGTGGGCGGCGCAAGACTCTCAACGGCGATGGGCCGCCGAAAAAATGGATACTGTCTACGAACAGTTGCGGCAAGCATCCTATCCACTCACCGAACGAGTTATCGACCAGATCAAAAGCTATTCCGGTGTCGACGCGATACTTATCCGCAAGGAAGGCGCACCCGTCACGACTCTCTCTCAGGCGGATTACAACGCACTCGCGCCGACTGCTTCCGACCCGAGATCTTCAGTCGCTATCGGTACATGGACGCTCGGCGATCGATTGTTTCATTATCGCAGCTACACCCCTCCGCAGAACAGTCGCGAAGATGGCTTCAAGGAATTGGTATTGCTCGTCCGGCAGCCTCGCGATTCCGGAGTCTTTTTTGCTCCGGTATGGGCTCCGATCGCAAGCGGACTGGTTTCTGTAGCCGCCATGATCTTGGTAACGACGATCGTAGGATCGCGAATCGTGCGTCGGATCGAGGATTTGGAAACGCAAGTTGTCCGAATCGCACAGGGCAAGTTCGAGGTAATGGAGCCTCGGGGGCCAAACGATGCCATTCGTCGCTTGTCGGTATCGATCAACTCGATGAGTTCCCAGTTAGCCAAGGCCCAAGACTGGATCGCTCGCACGGAACGTTCCCGTCTGATCAGCATGATCGCGGGTGGCATGGCACATCAATTGCGCAATGCGCTGACCGGCGCATCGCTGTTAGTTCAATCGTTCATCCGGTCTCATGCTGGTGAAAGGGTCGAGGAACTTTCGATGGCCGAACAGCAACTCAAGCTTGCCGCCGAGGCGGTGCGACGACTCTTGGCATCCGATCCGAATGTCGAAATGGTGGATGAACCGGAAATGACCGCCCATTCCATCATGGATGCCGCTCGCGACTGTGTGGCCACCTATGCAGAGCATCAACAGGTGGCGATGACTTGGGATTTAGGGGAAAGGAATCACGATACTCTCGTCCCGCAAGGTTCGGCGGTTGCGGGAGCGATTGTGAACCTGCTGATGAATGCGATCGAAGCGACCGGTCGCGGTGGCCAAGTGCAATGCACTATGGAATGCCAAACATCACCCCGGCAAGTTCTATGGCGCATTGTCGACAATGGCCCAGGCCCAGATCCAACCTTGGCGAATTCGATCATGGAACCGTTCGTCACATCCAAAAAAGAAGGAGTGGGATTAGGATTAGCGATGGCCGCACGAGTTGCAAAAAGATGCCATGGCTCATTGTCGTGGCGACGAGAACAAGAGCATACGATCTTTGAACTCGTGATTCCAAGCAGCACTGGGAAGAACGAAGCACCATGAAACAGATTTGGGTAATCGACGACGAGCCCACGATCTGCTGGGCCTTGCGCAAAGAATTGGAACAGGCCGGCTACGCCGTGCAAGTCTTCGGATCCGCAGAAGCCTGCCTGGAGCGGATTTCCAATGCGAGATCCTATCCAAACGTCGTACTCCTGGACGTTCGTTTGCCAGGCATGAGCGGCTTGGAGTTGCTGGGGCATTTGCAAGGCTTGCCGTCACAACCTGCCGTGATCGTGATGACAGCGTTCGGCGATTTGAAGGTTGCGGTAGAGGCCGTGCGAGGACGCGCCTTTGAATACTTGACCAAACCCTTTGATCTTTCCACGGTATTGAACTTGGTCGAACGGGCAGCCCGCAGCGCCACGCCCACGGTTTCCCTTGCTGCGAACTACGCAGGAGCGAAGCCGGAACATGACACGATGCTCGGCGACTCTCCAGCCATGCAGCGCGTGTACAAACAAATCGCGATCGCAGCCCAGTCCGATGCTCCTGTCTTGATCGATGGCGAATCGGGCACCGGCAAGAGTCTCGTCGCTCGAATGATCCATCGATTCAGCAACCGCGCAACACAACCGTTGGTCTTCTTTCGCCCAGATGCCGACCATATCACGGAGTCGGATGCGGAACTCTTCGGTACCTGTTTGCCATCCTCAATCGCGGTCGCTGCTAGTGCGGTGAGCGGCAGTACAGGTGTTGTCGGGTTGGGGCCGAATAAGCAACAGGGCCTGATGCTTCTCTCGGGGCAAGGGACGTTGGTTATCGACGAAGTGGTTGAGTTATCGATCGCTGCACAAGCGAAACTTCTCGGCGCTATCGAAGCAGGTTCCTTTCAAGCAGTCTCTTCGGCTGAGTCCGACCCTTTTCAGGCACGGCTCCTGTTCACTAGTTCCGTCGACCTCGAGGGAGCGTGCAACGATGGCGCACTCTACGAACCTCTCGCGGCGCAAATGCGAGTCATCAACATTCAATTGCCTCCGCTGCGCGAACGACGTGAAGATATCCGTGGATTGGCCCATGCGTTTCTTGCGATGGTAGCTCCCGATGCAGGGAAGCGGTTGTCGGACCTCGCGATTGAGTCCCTGCAGTTGCAGTCTTGGCCAGGAAATGTCCGACAACTCAAACAAGCCGTGCAATATGCAGCCGTCCACGCTCGAGGGGCGATCATCAACCCAGAGGATTTGCCGGTCTTGGAAGGGCAACCAATCGATCGATCGGTCCATGGGTCCACTGCCGAAAACTTGGAGCAGGCAACGAGATCATGGCTGCAGGCTCAATGCAGGGAAGGAGATCGCAGCGCGGGAGATTCCGATATGATATCGGGCTTCCTTCACGAACATTTCCTTGCGATCGCGGAGAGGGCATTGATTCAAGCCATGCTCGAGGAATGCGGAGGCAATCGCGCGGCGGTCGCCTCGCGCTTGGGATTGCATCGAACAACACTGCGTCAGAAGATGAAGCGGTATGGACTCTAGAGCGGCCGAACTCGTTAGCTCTTCAAAGATTCATCGAACTTAGAGAATCATCGACCGCTGGCTGCGGGCTTGAAGACCTGAACCGTTGTTCCGTCTTCTTTGGTTGCCAAATCGATGGCCTGAGAGGATTCCGGAGCCGTAGAAGCAGAGAGCAACATCTCTTCCACTGAGGTGGCCACAACGCGGGCAGGCAGTGCATACGAACAAACTCTACCCGCGCGAGCGATGTTGATGCCGACGGCATTCCCTTCGACATCGATCAACGGTCCACCGCAGTCGCTCGGGGATAACACAGTATCGTGTTGAATGACATCGCGGAATCCAGTCGATCGAGCGCTGATGCGGCCGTTGACTTCCATTTCGGTCGGGTCGAGAAGGGACCTGGACAGGTCCATCATCTGGGCTTGCATGGCCACATCGTTTCCGTCTCGCTCGACAACGATGCTGATACGATTGCCCGCAGGAACGCTTCTTAGGTAATCCAGGACTTCTCGCTGCTTCGCCATCGGCTTGCCATCGAGTTCCTTGATGATGTCTCCTTCACGGATACCTGCAGCTTCGGCACCGCTCCCCACCACCACACTCACGACAGATGGAGCCTCTTTCTGGGTCGATAACTGAACTCCGAGTACGGAAAGTTCTTGCTGAATGGTTCGCTTTCGAACGCTGACGACTCCGAGGGCCAACGGCAAGGCTCTCGAATCGGCGCTTGCCAACCAGCCTCCAACCGGAACTTCAGCATCGATATTCCAGCGGATGGCGGGGAGATCATTGCGTTCGATCTTGACCAGAGCCAGATCGAGATCGGGTCTGCGAATCTTCACTTTGCCAGCGGCTCGTGTTCCATCATGCAATCGCACATCGATCGGGCTGTCGGGAACTTCTGTTGATTTCGTGGTGATCCAACCGTCGGGTCGGACAATCGTCCCCAATGCTAATTGTTTGTCCTCATCGAGAATTTGAACAGTTGCTTTCCACTGTTCGCCGATCGCTTCGCGGTAGGCCCTCAGGGTCGCATAGTGATTGCGTTGATGCGATCGCGATCCCGACGATCGACCGTTCCGAGTAAGGAGTCCACCTCCCTCTTGAACGAGCCGGGAAGAGTTGGATTGCGAGGACGCGGCAGATTCAGCGATCAAAGTCTGAATGTCGGGTGGGGGAGGTGGCAGATGGTGCCAACCAACGATGGCTGTCGCCAATGCCGCAGCGCTGCACAAACCCAGCTTCAACAATCCGTGATCCATAAAACGGGCTTTCTGCAGTTCGAGGAAGCGTCAAAAACGAACCGAAACAATGCGGACTTCAGTATAAACCAACCATCGCTTGGACGCGAATATTTCGTCGTTGTTCCATCATTGAGGATCTGCTACACCGACGATCAAGCGGAGCAACCGCGTCTGGCCACCGCGCTCTATTTCGATGGAGACTCGCTCCCCTGGAACCGTCGCGTCGACTTCTTCCTTGAGCCGATCAAAGCTGTCGATCGGATTGCCATTGAAACGGACAACTCGATCTCCCGCCTGGACACCTGCTTGAGCTGCAGGGCCGTTGGGTGCCACACTGCCTATGATGCATTCGATTCTGGTATCAGAATCGCGCGATGCAGTGACCCCGATCACAGGCTTGAAACCTGGAAGGGTACCCCACGCCTCGTTGTTCGCTAGTCGATCCCAAGAATCCATAAATACGCGCATTGGAACATGCATGTTGTCATCCACATCAACACCGATGCGGCTGTGGATTCCGATCAATTTTCCTTGGAGATCGAACAACGGCCCACCGCTGTCGCCACCAATCAATGAACAATCCGTCACGATCGTCGAGTCAACAATCCTCAAGATACGACCAACTCGTATCACCGAGGGGCGATCCTGCATCCATCCCCCAGGATGTCCACCAGCGATGCACCATTGGCCGACGCGAGGTTGTTCGAGAACGCTCGGCAATGTCGCATGGGGCCATGGGTTGCCATTGCTGTCTCGCGAATTGAGGATCCGAACCAAGCCTGCATCATTGTCGCGATTGACACCCATGCTGACCCCTTCCACACGACGACCATCATGGAGAACGATCCACATCTTTTGTTTTGGGCGACCAGCCACATGGGCCGCTGTCAGTATGTAGCCGTCGGGGTGAATCACCACACCGCTCCCCTGCGTGCTCCCATGCTGCAGATTGACGATCACTTCATGAATTTTGCCTGCAACTTTCGATTGTTGCTTCTGCAAAGCTTTTAGTTCTGACAGATCGCGAGGCTCTTCCCCCTTCAACAACCGATCCAATCCAGATTCCACCGAAACGTATGTGATCCCGGTCGTCTCTGCACTCGATGAGTCGATCTCCCAGACAGGGATCTTTTTCGAGGTGCGTGTTTCCGAAGGGATCGGAACAACATCCTGTGCCCATGCCTGCACCGGGCCCCATGCCTGCACCGGGCCCCATGGCTGAATCGGGCCCCATGGCTGAATCGGGCCCCACACTAGCATCGGAGCAGGAATCGGAATCGCTAGCAGAGCGAAAACGAGCAAAGGGGAGATTGCTGATCGCAAAGAACCGTAGGTGCTTGCTACCAAAAGAGAACCATCGGGCGTGTGCCCGCTTGGTTGAAACCGATTTGGTTTCCCGCCATCGTTAACCATCCATTCCTCCAGCGATTGCCATCCATTCCTGATGCAGTTGTAGGTATGATGGAATCGATTATTCGCTAAACACCTTCGAAATGAAACCCTCTCGTCCAACGGAACTTGAGAAAGAGTCGGTGGGATTTCCCAAATTCCGGAAGATTTTTCCGCTGGTATCGAATGGTCAGGCTGGTTCATGCACAAGACACGTTTGATTGTCGGTTGCGGCTACGTTGGAGAGCGAGTTGCAGATCGCTGGAAAAAACAGGGGGATCGGGTCCTTGCGGTCACCCGATCCGCTGTTCGTGCGTCGTCGTTTGAACGCCGAGGCTGGGAACCGTTCATTTGGGATTGGCTCGATCCGCGTTCCCATCTTCCGGACACCCTCCCCAACCTCGACACCCTGCTGGTCGCCGTTTCGCACGCTCCTGTGCAGGGAGTGCCAGCCGAGTCGACGCATCGCATGGGGTTGGACAGGCTGCGATCTTCGGTCGCTGAGAACGCCCGTGACGCCCGCTGGATCTATCTATCCACCACCGGGGTCTTTGCCGCAGTGCAAGACGGGTCCTGGGTCGATGAAAGCTCACCCGTAGGTCCAACTCGCCCAGGTTCCATCGCAGCCTTGGCCGGCGAAAAATGGATGGAGCAATACATAACTTCGGCGCACCGAGTTGTTCTGCGGCCGGCAGGCATCTATGGACCGCAGCGGATCCCGAGATGGGAAGCCATCCGAGACCGGACCCCCTTGCGAGTCGATCCCGAGAGCTACTTGAATTTGATTCATGTCGATGATCTTGCGAGTGTTATCGATGTCGTGGCGAATGCTCTCGAGACCGGTTCGCTCTACTGCGTGAGCGATGGCCGCAGTCCAACGCGGCGAGAGTACTACGAGACGATCTCGCAGTGGATGGGGTTGCCATCGCCGATCTTTGACGCCGATGCGGAACGTCAATCGCGCAGCGAAGGGAATAAACGGGTGGATCCGGCAAAGCTTCTGCGCGAGATGCCGATCCAGTTCAATTATCCGAGTTATCGAGAGGGACTTCAGTCACTTCTGACGGAGTTGATGTCATGATGCGAGCATGGTGCTGCATGAACTTGTTTTTGTGCATAGCGACTACCGCAGTGCATTCGCAGGAAGCTGCGCCTGCAGCTTCGGAAAGGATTCCAAGCCTGCGTGTTCAACAAACAATGCTGGAGAAAGCTTCTTTTCCGGTCGTAGATGTCCATACCCACTTTTTGATCAAGGGTCGGCATGACCCCGAGTTGCTCGATCGCTATGTGCAATGGATGGACCGCAATGGTATTGCGTTATGCGTATCGCTCGATGGTCAGATACCTGGCAAGCTCGAGGGGCACATTCAGTTCCTGTCGCGATATCGACAGAGGTTCTTGGTTTTCGCCAATTTGGACTTCATCGGTACTGGAAGCTTGGATCGTCCCGAGACTTTGGCATGCAACGACAGCGGTTTCGTTCGCGATATGGTCGAGCGTCTTCAGATGGAGGCATCGCGCGGAGCGATCAGCGGTCTCAAGTTCTTCAAAGACTTCGGTCTTCGTTATCGAAATGCGGATGGTAGCCTCGTTGCGATCGACGATCCCAGATGGGATCCGATCTGGGAATGCTGCGCTCGCAACAAGTTGCCTGTGATCATGCATACGGCGGATCCAAGTGCGTTTTTTCGTCCTGCGGATGAGAACAATGAGCGATCGGGGGAACTCAAGGCGCGACCGGAGTGGTCTTTTGCCGGCCCCGAGTTTCCTCTTCGCCAATCGTTGCACGAAGCACGCAATCGGGTGATCGCCCGGCATCCCAATACCACCTTCATTGCCGCCCACTTCGGCAACGATGCGGAAGATCTTCAGCAGCTCGCGCAGTGGCTCGACCAATATCCGAATCTGACCATCGAGTTCTCGTCCCGTTTGAATGAATTGGGGAGGCAGCCCTACTCGGCGCGTAGGTTTTTTGAAAAGTATCAGGACCGGATCATGCTCGGGACCGATGGTCCGTTTCCCGAGGAGCGATTGCGTATCTATTGGCGGTTCCTGGAAACGTTCGACGAGTATTTTCCGTACTCCGAAAAATCCCCACCACCTCAGGGTGACTGGCGCATTTATGGATTGGGACTGCCACCCGAGATCTTGAAAAAGGTGTACCATGCGAATGCTGCGAGGATTATTCCTGGCGTCGCCGATCGACTCGCTGCGCATCTATCTCCCTCTCCATAACGCGATCGATCCATGCACCATGCTGCCAACGAAGTGGACCATGAACCCGAGTCTGTCATCCAACGCCGACAGCGGATCGGTCTGGTGCTGTTGACGATCTTTTCGCTCGCTTACGGTGGATTCATCGGGTTGTGCACCTTTGCCTACACATGGATTTCCGAAACATCGGTCGCGGGTGTTCCTCTGACCGTTGCCTACGGCGTTGGATTGATTGCGATGTCGATCGCAGTCGCCATGATCTATGGCCTGATGAACCGCGAGGCGAAGTGAATCGGCCATGGTCTACGAAACAAGCAGCATTGCGATTGCCGTTTTCTTGTTGATGGTTGCTGGCACGGTGGGATTGAGTTTCTATCTCGGCGCCCGCGCTCGATCGAGCCATGGGTATTTCGCTGCTGGAGGCTCGATCCATTGGTTTGTGAACGGCATTGCCTTCGCAGGGGACTATCTGTCTGCAGCATCGTTCCTCGGTATCTGCGGGATGATCGCGTTTTATGGGTTCGATGGCTTCTTGTATTCCATCGGTTATCTTGCTGGCTGGTTGGTGGCACTCTTGGTCATCGCCGAACCCCTCAAACGGCTCGGCAAGTATACGTTCGCCGACGCGCTGGCCAGCAAGTTCCAATCGGATGGCATACGGACCGCCGCGGGATTCAGTACTCTGATCGTCAGTCTCGTTTATCTCGTTCCGCAGATGGTCGGCGCGGGTGCATTGGTCAAGCCGCTGCTCGGGCTTGCGTACTGGCAAGGTGTCGCGCTGGTCGGCTCGATCGTGGTCGTGATCGTCGTCACTGCAGGGATGGTCAGCACCACCTATGTTCAGTTCCTCAAGGGTGGATTGCTGGTTTTGTTTTCATTGATACTGACCGTGCTGGTGATGATGCGCGGAGTCGAGGTTCATCCCGAGGGAGCCCGATCCAATCCGCAGCGAATCACCGTAGACGCGGATGGCGCGAAGTATGTCGATGGCGTGCGACTAGGACTCAAAGAGTCCGAGAAAAACGTCGCGCCGGTCGGTCGAGTCTTGGAAATGGCTGACGGTAGCACGAAGACCGGACCACTCGGGCCAGTCGGTTATCTGCGAGCTATCTCTGGAAGCCGCATCGAGTTGTCGTCGCCAGCCAAAAAGTCCATCGAAGATGGTCGACCGGTTGTTGAGTATGCTCCGCGCGTGGTGGATGGCCGTGCGATGATGGCCCCCGGGAATCTGCCGACATTCCAAGGGATACGACGCGCTGAGGTTTATCCCAAACTCGATTTCGTTTCATTGATGCTCGCCTTGTTCGCCGGGACAGCGTCGCTTCCTCATATTTTGATTCGATACTACACCGTTCGCGATCAAGCGTCGGCGCGCAAGAGCACGATTGTAGGGATCGGCGCGATCGGCTTCTTCTATCTGCTGACACTCTATATCGGGTTCGGAGCGATGGTTAGCGGAGCCTTGGACCCAAGCGATTCCAATATGGCGGCACCGCTGTTGGCCAAGAGTTTCTCCGAACTGCTATTCGCAGCAGTATCCGCGATCGCGTTCACGACGGTATTGGGGACGGTCAGCGGTTTGATAGTCGCTGCAGGCGGTAGTGTAGCCCATGACTTCGTCGCAGGTATGCTCCGCATTCAACTCAACGATAGCCAGATGATTCGTGTCGCGAAAATTGCCTCCATCATCATCGGAGGACTGGCCATCCTAGCAGGCCTAGCCTTCGAAGGAATGAACGTCTCGTATCTGGTCGGCTGGGCCTTTGCGATCGCAGCGTCCGCTAATCTGCCAGCCCTCTTGATGCTTCTGTTTTGGAAAGGGACAACCAAGCAGGGGATCATCGCAGGCGTTGTGGTTGGGACGCTCGCTTCGCTATTTTGGATCGCCGTGTGCCCTGAAATGTTTAAGACCATGTACGGCCTCGACCCCGCGCGTGCATGGGTCCCCTTTAGTCAACCCGGGTTGGTGACCATACCGCTCAGCTTCGCCGTTATCGTCGGGGTTTCTTTAGCGTCAGTCGGGAAAATCGAAGACCGTCGCGAATGATTATGGAGCAGCGCCGAATGCGCCGAACGCATCGGGAACCGGCTGCTCGCTCGGCTCGCGAGGCGTGAATGCAGGCTCGACAGGCACCGAATGAAATTTCGGCCACGGTGGTGCATTGGCTTCTTCTTGATAACGCGCGACTTTTTCCTGACATTCATACCAGGTTCGCCGAATGGGGCCGGTCGTCGATTGCGAGCGAGCTTTGAGACTCTCGACCCAAGCTGGCCGAGTCATAAACAAAGGTTCTCTCGGTGCACACCGGTTAAAGAATGAAACGGGACTGTAGAGAACAGGCGGTGATTCGAATGGGTTCTTGGGGACATAGTGAAACGTGAATCGACTGCATCCAAGCAGGTTGCCGAAGACGCAAACAAGGGCGATGTATCCAACGCACCTGATCAACGATATAGGTACCGTTCTGCGATGCATGGCTGACCTTGCACTTCACGACTCGCTTTCAGGGAGGTAGCCACTGCGCAAACCTCCCACGACAATCGTTTTATCGGTTGCAGACAACTAGGAGGTTTACGAAGAGTTTGACTTTTAAGGAGCCTTTGACGAACGCTCAGAGGCTCTTTTCGAACCCTACGCTAGCATTTTGGTGATGGGATGACAGCGACAGTTTCTTGATAGCAGGGGCTCATTTGACGCAGTAAATCCATGGAAATCAGTGGATTTGCGATCTCTTGGAATCGTTTTTTCGGTTGCTGATTCTCCGATCGGGTGCGTATACTGGAGGGCGTCTGTGGTTTTTTCGACAGACACACTCTTCTCCCTGCCTACCCCCCCTTTCAAAAGCTTAACTTGCTCGGATCTGCCATGAGTGGATTGCGCGAGTTGACCTAATCCTGTCCGACCATGACCGGTATCGACGACGATCGACCGCGATCGACATCCAGCGTAACGGAGGTTTTATCGATCTCCGAAGAACTTCTGCGCGAGCGTGGACCGAACGCTATTTCGGTTCCTTCGACCGAGCCTCGCCCGGTTCTCGACTTCGCTACGCTTCAACAAATGAGCAACGACGAGCTGCATGCCGTCGCGGCGATCGAGAAGATCGATGGCTATGCCAAACTGGACCGTCAGGAGTTGATATTTCAGGTTTTCAGGTCACGGATGCAATCGTCGGGAGTGATGGTTGGCGAGGGGACGCTGGAGGTTTTGCAAGACGGATTTGGTTTTCTTCGTTCCAAGAATCATCACTACGTTGCGTGTGCTGACGACATTTATGTTTCGCCATCGCAGATTCGTCGATTTGGATTGACAACCGGTATGACGGTTTCAGGCCAGATCCGGCCCCCGAAGGAAAACGAGCGTTACTTTGCCTTGCTGCGAGTGGAGGCGATCAACCATCGCAATCCGGGCGAGGTCCGTGGTCGCAAGCCTTTCGATGCATTGACACCGCTGCATCCGCGTCAGCGAATCATCATGGAGACGACACCCGATGAGATCGCGACTCGCGTGGTGGATCTGATAACACCGATCGGCTTCGGCCAACGGGGCTTAATCGTATCGCCCCCTCGCGCTGGCAAGACGGTACTGCTTCAGAAGATGGCTCGCGCGGTGCTGCGCAACTATCCGAATGCTTATGTTTTCCTTCTGTTGGTCGATGAACGCCCTGAAGAGGTGACCGACATGCAGCGCGAGGTTCGCGGTCCGCGGTGCGAGGTAGTCAGCAGCACGTTCGATGAACCGGGGATGCGGCATATTCAGGTCAGCCAGATGGTTCTCGAGAAATCGAAACGTTTGGTTGAAGACGGTTTTGATGTTGTGATCTTCCTCGACTCCATAACGCGATTGGCCCGGGCTTGGAATGGGGAGTGCATACAATCGGGCAAAACGCTTACTGGCGGCCTCGATGCCAACGCGATGCAGAAGCCCAAGAGTTTCTTCGGTGCTGCTCGCAAGGTCGAAGAGGGTGGTTCGCTGACGATTCTGGCAACCGCGCTCGTGGGCACCGGTTCTCGCATGGACGATGTCATCTTTGAGGAATTCAAGGGGACGGGGAATTTAGAAATCGTATTGGACCGAACCCTGGTCGATCGCCGCGTTTGGCCGGCTATCGATATTTTTCAGTCGGGGACTCGGCGCGAGGAAGCCTTGCTCGATCCCGATGAATATCAGCGTGTCACCTTGCTTCGCAAAGCCGTTGCAGGCCAAAATGCTCCGGAAGCGATGGAGCAATTGGTCCATCGTTTGGGCAAGACTCGGTCCAATGCCGAATTCTTACTCTCTCTCAAGCATTAAAACATCAAGCACTGATACAACGCGTACCTGAAAGAAACCTTGTATGCCTGTCGAAGTCTCCGTCCCTGCCAACACAGCTTTCTTAACTGAAGAACACAGTGTCGCGATCGCCGTATCCACCTACAACGAGAATATCACGGGCAAGCTTTGCGATGGAGCGGTCCGCACCCTTGTGGCAGCTGGAATTCCAGAGGATCGAATCTTGATCGCGAAGGTTCCTGGCGCGTGGGAGTTGCCCTTTGCAACGCAGCGCTTGCTCGATTCCCGAGCGATCGTCGGCGTCATCGCTTTGGGAGCGGTCATCAAGGGGGAAACCACGCATGATCAGCACATCAATCGTGCGGTCAGCTCGGCCCTCATGCAGCTATCGCTCGATCACAACAAACCGGTAGCCTTTGGATTGCTGACCGTCAATTCGCTCGATCAAGCGATCCATCGGAGCGGCGGGAATAAGGGGAACAAGGGAGAGGAGTGCGCGCACGCGTTGGTTGCTTGTCTTCGACTTGGCAGCAGTTTGGAGAAGCACTGGAGCGGTGAACCTGAGTGACCGATTTCCAACTCGGTGCGCGGGATAGCTTTCGGCTGGTCCACTGGTTGATTCTCGGCGCATTGACCACGGTTCAATTCCTTAACATTCTTGATTTCATCGTCATCATGCCTCTTGGGCCGTTGTTTCTGGACGGCATGAAGCTGACGACGGAACAATTCGGGGCGGTGGTGGCGAGCTATGGTTACGCGTCATCGGCAGCGGGCGTCCTCGCGGCAGGTTGGATTCATCGCACACCGCGGCGCACCACCGCTCTGCTGCTAGTCGCCTTGTTCGCTTGCAGTTCTTATCTGTGTTATGTCGCTCCCGACTTTTGGACACTGGTGCTTGCCAGATGCTTCACCGGCGCGTGCGGGGGACTGATCAGCGCCATCGTATTGTCTATTGTCAGCGATGTGTTTCCCGAGTCTCGTCGAGGATTCGCAATGGGGATACTGATGACATCGTTTTCGATGGCATCCGTGGTGGGAGTGCCGTTCGGGCTGTGGCTTGCCGATTGGTCATCCTCTGCCCAAAGACCGTTTTATTACTTGGCCTTGGCGTGCATACCGGCTTGGTTGGTTCTGTTCTTTGTGTTGCCTCATATCGCTCGTCCCCATTCCGATCATGCAGGTGGATATTGGAGAACGATGACGCGCATTCTCGTCGAGCCAGCGCATGCCTGGGCGCTGTTGTTCACGGCAGTGCTTGTGTTTCAGACGTTTCTGATTGTCCCTTATCTCGCGACATATTTTGTTAAGAACGTAGGGTTGCCCAAAGAGCAATTGGCATGGATTTATGTCTTTGGAGGAGGGGCGACTTTTTTCTCGATGCCGATCATCGGCCGGATTGCAGATCGCTTTGGCAAGCCGCGCACATACGTTTGGATCGCGTGCCTCGCGATTTTTCCGACCATCGCGATCCCTCTCTTACCCCCGATGGCCAGTTGGGGCTGCACGATGATCACCACTTTCTATTTCATTTTGACCTCTGCGCGGATGGTGCCTGGTCAAGCGATGGTCTCGAGTGTTCCGGCCCCCGAGCTTCGAGCGGGGTTCCTGAGTCTATCGGGATCGGTGCAAGCGTTTTCGACCGGTATGGCAGCAAGTGTTTCAGCCTTAATTGTTCAACAATCAACCGATGGCCAATTGGAACGATTGTGGTTTGCAGGAGTTCTCGGTGCCATCTTCTTTGCGCTGAGTCTGCTTTTGGTTCCCAAGCTCAAGCCGTCCTCATCCCGCTCTCCCGAAGCTACTGATCAATAATCCGAAACTCGTGACTACGAACCGTCTTCGATCGCACGGACCGTACCGGATAGAATCGCGTGCGTTCGACCGAACCGATCTTCGATCAACAGCGCCCCTGAGGAATTGATTCCCTTGGCGAGACCAATCAACGAAGATCCACTGGAGACGATCTCAACCCACTTGCCCTCCAGCCAACTCCACTCCGCCCATTCTCTGCCCAGCCAATGTTTATCCATTCTCGATCTGTCAGAGACGATGCGCCAGTGTTGCAAGACCGATACGAGAATCGATTCGGGTGAAATCGATTCCGCTAAACTCTTAGGCGACGCCTCGTGGAGACTGATAGCCGATGCGCGCAGTTCTTCCGGCGCTCCCGTCCAATCAATGCAACAGTTGATGCCGATGCCAATGATAGAGTACTCTTCTACATTCCCATCCATCCTGCGTGTCGAAGATTCAATCAAGATACCGCAGACCTTCCGATCTTCGATGTAGACATCGTTGGGCCATTTCACTTTCGGTTGATCGACCGACCAATCCGCGAGCGATTGTGCTACCGCCAATCCAACCTGGAGGGGAAGCGTCGCTCGCTCCGATTCGGGTATCGACCAAGGCACAGCCATCGAAAACATCAAGCAACCGGACGGGGACCACCAACTGTTCCGTCCTCTACCGACTCCGGCAAGCTGCCGATCGGCGACGAGAAGCGCTGGCAACGAAGGGGGGTTATCGGACTTCAATTCTCTCGCTAAACATCGATTGGTGGAATCGATTTCTTCCCACCAACGCACGCTCTGAAAGTAACCAAGTTGATCGATCGCTTGCAGCGCCCTATCGCGATCGAAGCGCTGCTTCATGATCCTACTCGCTGTCGAAGAGTCCTGGCTATGGGTTCAATTCTTGAGTTCGACGAGTTGTTTCGCTTCCTGTTCGCTGGCCATTTTGCGGATATCCTCGGTGATCCGCATTGAGCAATACTTGGGACCGCACATGCTGCAGAAGTGCGCGCTCTTGAAAGTCTCCTGAGGGAGCGTTTCATCATGATAGGCTTGCGCCGTCTGCGGATCGAGCGACAATCGAAACTGCTCCTTCCAATCGAAGGCGAAGCGAGCCTTGGAAAGAGCATCGTCGCGATCTTGAGCACCAGGCCGTTTGCGGGCGACATCGGCGGCATGGGCAGCGATCTTGTAAGCGATGACCCCTTGCTTGACATCTTCGCGGTTGGGAAGTCCGAGATGTTCTTTGGGAGTTACATAACAGAGCATCGCCGCACCGCTCCAACCCGCCAATGCAGCACCGATTGCGCTGGTGATATGATCGTAACCCGGTGCGATATCGGTGACCAAGGGACCCAGGACATAGAAGGGTGCACCGTGGCATACCTCGATCTGCTTTTCGATATTCATAGCGATCTGGTCCATCGGGACGTGACCAGGACCTTCGACCATGACCTGAGTGCCACGTTCCCAACTCCGTTTGCAGAGCTTGCCGAGAACGTCCAGTTCCGCGAATTGCGCTTCGTCGCTGGCATCGGCGATCGAGCCGGGGCGAAGCCCATCACCGAGGCTCCAGGTCACATCGTATTGCTTCATGATGTCACAAAGATCATCAAATGATTCGTACAGCGGGTTTTGTTTTCGGTGAGCTACCATCCATTTCGCGATCAGTGAGCCGCCGCGCGATACGATGCCGGTAACCCGCTTGGTCGTCAGATGCAGATGCTCGAGCAGGACTCCGCAGTGGATCGTCATGTAATCGACCCCTTGCTTGGCTTGATGTTCGACCATGTCGAGAAAATGCTGCGGTCGCATGTCTTCGATATTGCCGCCGAGTTCTTCGAGCATCTGGTAGATCGGGACGGTACCGATCGGAACGGGCGAAGCATCGATGATCGCACGGCGAATCCGATCGATGTCTTTGCCGGTCGACAGATCCATGACGGTATCTGCACCGTAGTGGACCGACACATGGAGTTTCTCGAGTTCCTCATCCACATTGCTCGTAACTGCGGAGTTGCCGATATTGGCATTGATCTTGCACTTTGCGGCGATGCCGATGCACATCGGCTCGAGTCGTCCTGCGGCATGGACCTTGTTCGCTGGGATCACCATGCGACCGGCCGCGACTTCGGATCGAATAGATTCCGGGGAGAGTCCTTCGCGCTGTGCGACAAACTCCATCTCACGGGTGATTTCCTGAGATTTTGCTGCAAGGTATTGGGTGGACACGAGAAAAAACTCCGTCAGGAGGATGGATGCAAAGCGATGGCTGGGACGAAGGGATTTCGGACGTGCAATAGAGTGTAGCCGTCTCGCGGAAACTGGTCTACGATGGCCGATCCCAATCCTGCTGGAACCACTACAATAACCTCGTTACTTCCCTGGAATATCATCCGGTCTCCACGCTACTGCCGACGGTTTTTCTGATGCGTACTTTGCGATCCATCCTTCGAAGTTCGCTTCACCGTGCGGTTCACCGATTTGGATTTCGGCTGGTTCGCATTCACCCATTTGAGCGAGCGATACGAAACTGGGAGCTCACGCACGAACCGTTTTACTTTGTTCAGATCGGCGCTCACAACGGGATCACATCCGATCCGTTTCACCGATTTCTGCTCGAAGGGACCGAGTGGCGAGCGATCCTCGTCGAACCGCAGTCTTCATGCATCGACGTACTGCGATCCATCTATGCAGACCGAGAACACATCCATATCGTTCATGCAGCCATCGGACCGGAATCGAAACCTGACGCTCGCGACAGCGATACCGCCCGCACTCTCACGCTCTACAAGGTTCGCGATGATGTCCAAGGACTACCGCACTGGGCCAATCAACTTGCCTCCGCTCGCAGGGAAGTGATTGCCAGCCATCGCGATCGCATTCCCGACATCGAGAACTGGATCGTTTCCGAAACCGTCCCATGCGTCCCGCTCTCAGAAGTAATCCAGCAGCGCGGTTTTCCGAGAGTCGATCTCCTCACCAGCGATACCGAAGGATTCGATTTTGAGATCGTCCGTCAAATCGACAGCTTGCCGAGTTTCCCGCAATTCATCTACTACGAAAACCTTCATCTCCCGGCGGAGGAGTACGCGCGAAGCCTTGAGTTCCTCAAGGAGCGTGGCTATCGAACGTCTGCGGTCAACAACGGTGATACCTTTGCCGAGTTGCGATCCCCGAACCGCAAGTGAATGCCACTATCCCCTGGGGCTTAATTCGTGGAGCTTAATTCATGGCGTTTAACTTGTTCGAAGCCAACGCAATGCCATGGTGGACGATCGCGATCGTGGCGCATGGAGCGGTGACTTGGTTTTTGGTCGGACTGATCTGGATCGTTCAGCGTGTCCATTATCCGAGCATGCATTATGCGGAACCGGATCGATTCATAGCCTTTGAGAAGATGCATTGCGATCGGATCGGGCAGATCGTTGCTCCGATCATGATCCTGGAGGGCGCGATCGCGGCCGGTTTGCTGTTTCTCGCTCCGAACTCGATAACTTTAGGGCTTTCAGTGGTTGGATCGGTGCTCGCAGCGATCAACTGGTGGAGTACATTTTTTATCCAAGTGCCGCTTCACAACCGTCTGCAGCACGGAAAAAATCCCGATACAATTGATCGCTTGATCGCTACAAACTGGATCCGAACGATCGCTTGGTCCGCGCGTGGAGGAATCGCGGCGGGACTACTCTTCGGCTCGTAGCGGATGAATGGAATGAGGGAACTGAAAATGCATCATGAGTGAAGATCGCGTACGCAAACTGCGTCAGTTGGTCTATTCGATCAAGACCGATGATTCTTTTTCCGTCGCGTGGGCCAAATTGCAATGCCGAGATTTGAGTCCGGCCTATGTGACGCGGGTCTTGAAGCAATTAGCCCAGGCTGGCCATTTGGTAGAGAGCAAAGACAGCAAGGAGACGCTCTATCGCTGGCGGAATGACGCACCCCATCCTGTCGACATGTGGATCGATCGACAAGTTTTCGGCGACCAAGTCAAGCAGTCTCCGGTTTCCGATCGGCCGCGCGAACAGTTGCTCAGCGATGGCGCAGCGCATCTGACCGAAGCTCAGTTGCTGGCGATCCTGATTCGAGTCGGAGTCACCGGCGAGTCGGCGGTTCAAGCCGGGCGCCGATTGATGCAGAAGTATGGGGACTCTCGCTTGGGAATGTTGTGCGAAGCAGGACTTGCGGAACTGAAGGCGATTTCCCCTGCGATACGCAAGGACAGTTACTGCCAGATCATGGCTGGGATCGAGTTGGGACGGCGCGTCGCTGCCCTGCGCGATGACAAGCCTGACATCCCGGTACGAATCCGAGGCTCAGACGATGCCGTGAATTATTGCGTGCAAAAATTCGCGCGGCTCGCGACCGATGGCAAACAAGAAGAGTTTCACATCGTCACACTCGATACCCAGCACGGGCCGATCCAATCGCATCGGATCACCGTTGGAACTCTCGACGCGAGCTTGGTTCATCCTCGCGAAGTGTTCAAGCCTGCGATTCGGGATAGCGCCTCTGCGATCCTACTGGTACATAACCATCCTTCGGGCGATCCAACACCCAGCCGCGAGGATCATGCAGTCACCGATCGCTTGACCAAAGTCGGCGAGCTGCTTGGAATTCGAGTTCTCGATCACATCATCGTTTCGAAAGAGCGCGGCCATAGTATCATTGCTGGACGGTAAACCCACATACCCCCTTCACCAATCCAATCCTAAGTTCAATATCATTCGAGGAAACCAGAACATCATGTTTAAGAAAACCCTGCTCGGTCTCTCACTAGCCGGAATGGCATTTCTTCTTTTCGCTCCCGCTTCAAGCGTAGTGGCACAAGAGGATCCTTCGGTGGGCCAGGCGTCCCCGAAGATTCAGATCGACACAACGGCCGATGGTTGGGTGGAACTCGGAGCGTCTGATTTCGTGCGGGCCAATTGCGATGAAGCGACATGGACATGGGACGGCCCACGGGTCCATTGCACGGGAAATCCTGTAGGTGTCCTTCGATCAGCTAAGAAATATCGCAACCTGGAATTCGTCGGCTGGTGGAGGCATCTGTCACACGGAGGCAATTCGGGGTTCTTTTTGTGGACCCCCGAGGAAGCGCTCGAGGGACTTCCACCCAATCGTTTGCCCAGCGCCGGGATCGAAGTCCAAGTACTCGATCATGGCTATACCGAACTGTATGAAAAATCCTCCGGCAAGAAGGCCACTTGGTTTACCACCCATGGCGATATTTTTCCTGTTGGAAAATCGAAACTGAAACCCTTTCCTCCTCTTTCGCCCGACGGTTCGCGAAGTTTTCCCAAGGGGCAATTCAGCCTCCCTTCGCCTCAATGGAATTTTTATTACGTTCGAGCCATCGGCGGAGAAGTTCGATTGTGGGTCAACGGCCATGAAGTCTCTGGCGGTTCGGATGCTTCACCCGCCGAGGGTTATCTGTGTTTGGAATCCGAGGGTGCTCCCGTCGAGTTCCGCAACATTCGGATTCGGGAACTCCCTTAATTTCAAATGGTTCGACGAATGCTTTGCGGTGGATAGAATGCTGCTGTGAATTCCATCGCGAAACAAGAGAACCGATGACCTCTCCAAAAGCTCCCGACAACGCCACCCCCAATGAACTCGATTTGTACGATTTCGAGTTGCCTCGGGAATTGATTGCCCAGGAGCCACCCCTCCATCGAACCGATGCTCGCATGATGATCATCGATCGGCGCACCGGACGGATCGAACACGCATCGATTCGCGACTTGCCGTCGATGTTGCGGGCAGGGGATGCGATCGTTGTGAATGATTCGAAGGTGATCCCTGCTCGCCTGATCGGTTATCGCAAACAAACCGGTGGGCGATGGGAAGGTTTGTTCCTGCGGGTGGAAAACGGCATCGGAGAGCTCCTCTCCAAAACCCGTGGTCGACTCACGATGGGCGAACGGATCGTTCTTCGCGATGCCGAAGGGCGAGAGATTCAAAACTTGATCGTTGTCGGCCATGGAGATGAGGGGAAACTGCTGGTTCGCCTCGATCCGGAGCTAGATTGGTTTGAGATGCTCGAACGATCGGGGCGAGTACCCTTGCCTCCGTATATCCGCGATGGTCAGATGACCGAGATAGATCGCCAGAGATACCAGACAGTTTATGCACGAAACCCTGGTTCGGTCGCTGCACCGACGGCTGGTTTGCATCTCACTGAAGACCTTCTGCAAAAGGTTCGATCCGCCGGAGTGGCGCTCGCATCGGTGACATTGCATGTTGGGCTGGGAACCTTCCGACCGGTCCAGGTCACTTCGCTCGACGCCCACAAGATGCATAGCGAGTGGGCTCAGATCCAAGGCAATGTTGTCCGTCGATTGTTGAGCTCGCGAGCTGAAGGGGGACGTATATTGGCTGTGGGAACAACTTCGGTTCGAACCTTGGAAACAGCGGCCTTGAAAGGAAACGGACAACTCACCGAATGGACCGGTGAAACCGATCTGTTTATCCGACCGGGCCATCGATTTGCAGCCGTGGATCTCATGCTCACGAATTTTCACTTGCCGCGAAGCACGTTGCTGGTTCTGGTCAGCGCATTTGCGTCACGGGACTTAATGTTGGAAGCTTATCGCAAGGCAGTCGAAGAGAAGTATCGGTTCTTCAGTTATGGCGATTGCATGCTGATTATTTGATCATTGCAACAGCAGGGTGCGGCAATATGAGTTCCAGTTCTTCATCATCGAATCCAACGGATATTGCACCGTGGTTGGGATTGGATATCGGTGGTGCCAATCTCAAGGCCGCACACACTCATGGGTGGACGCGATCGGTTTGCTTTCCGATGTGGCGCGAGGCCAATCAGCTCGCGCTGCAGCTTGCGAAACTGATCGATGACGCACCTGCGTTTGAAGGTGTCGCGTTGACCATGACCGGCGAATTGGCCGATTGCTTTGCGACGCGAGCTGAAGGGGTGGCAGTCATCCTTGAGCAGGTAACCAGCATCCTTCCCGCTACCATGGT
>JBILVV010000554.1:0-2627 GCA_044370255.1 Pirellula sp. | reverse complement strand
GTTCTTCGGAGCAGAAATTGCACCTCTACAATTTACCGGCCAAGAACCAGAGCCATACATGGTTCGAGCTAATCCCGAAAACCTTGAAAAGACGATGCAATGGATCCAAAAAATCAATATACAAAAAGATGGTCGACATCCGATCGATGCGGTGCAACAAGCCATTGATATGGATCCCGATGCCATCTTTTTGCTTTTCGACGGTGATACCAAAGTGAATAATTGGGTTGGTCGCATTCGGGACATGAATCGCACCGATGATTTGTTCTCGCAGGGTGAGACCAAAATACCAATCCACGTTGTCCACTTCTTCCGCGAAGAGTTCGTCGCAGATATGAAACGTCTGGCAAGCGAGAATGAAGGAACCTATCGCTTCGTTCCCCGTCCTAAGAAGGGGACAAACCGTTGAGCCGTTTCAACCCCGAACTGTCGCCTAGAAGAATGAACCTGGGTTCTACCATATCCATGTTGGTGAGCTTGGTATTGCACCTGACGGCGACGCTTGTGTTGTCATGGATCTTTGTTAGCCAGCACGGCTCGAGCTTTAGCGGAATCAGCATCGACGGTACCCAACTCGACGACTCGGTGGATTCGGCGTTCCAAGAGTTCGAGATCGCGACCACTTCGACAACGCAAAAATTCGACCAACTTGCTCAAAGCCCCTCGGAACTGCCGGATGCTCCAGTCGAAGCCAACAAGCCCCTCGAGGCTGTTAGCGTGAGCCGCATCAAAACAACGACGTTGACGAGCACCTTTTTCGAGGAATCCGGCATAGCTGCTGCACTCGCAGGGGCATCCGAACAGGTAAGCGGGGGAGGTGGCGGTGCCGCTAAGGGCTCGCGCCCCGGCTCCGGAGCCAGTTTCTTCGGCGCGAGGGCCTACGGCAATCGCTTCGTCTTCGTTATCGATAGCTCCACCTCCATGATTGGTCCTCGTTGGGAGGCTCTCCGTGTGGAGCTCCATCGCGCCCTGAGAAGTCTCTCTCCAGACCAAGAGTTTTTTGTCATCAGCTTCGATGCATCTGCGCATCCCATGTTCAATAAACTTCCCCCCGAAGGTGACTTTCTTAAGCCGACAAAAGAAAATCTCGCCCGACTCAACTATTGGGTCGCTTCGATCGCTCACGGAAACGCGACGATGCCTGCCTCTGCGATCGGGATCGCGCTTCGCTTAGAACCGGACGCGATTTTCCTTCTTTCAGACGGTGAGATTCGCGATGCAACCCTTACAGAGTTGCGAATCTACAATCGCGTCGAAGAATCGGATGGGGACATCAAAGTTTCAGTACCGATCCACACAGTCCTCCTCTACAGCGATGTGGGATACCTCACTCTGAAGAATATCGCTGACGAAAACGACGGTGTTTTCACTCCCGTCACCAGTTTTCGAACTGGCCCCTGATAACAGGGTCGCGAAGTCTCGGATTACGCCCGTCGAGTCCATCCCAACCCCACTCCGGTTGGGAGCAGAAAGGCACTGCATAGCCTCAGGGCGTGCCGCCCAACCCCGCAGCTGTACCACGGACTTCCGAGTCCGTGGTGGTGACAGACGACGGACCGGGAAGTCCGTCTTTCGGGTAAGGCAGTACTCGCTCCCGCAATTCAAACAAATCCGGCCGTATGCCATCTGGAAACAAATCGATAGTTGTCGATATATTGATATATATGGAGCAGGGTTCATGAATCAGGCGAAGCCGGAATGGATTGGATTGGAAGCGTTGTCGCAGGCTGCGGAGTGCCTTCGTGTATTAGCCCATCCTCACCGTCTTCGCATGGTGCAAATGTTGCTGGCCGGGCGGTACAGCGTCGGCGAGTTGGCCGAAGCCTGTGATTTGCCGACCCCGATGGCGTCCGAGCATCTGCGTCTGATGCAGCGTTGCGGCTTTTTGACAAGCGAAAAAGAGGGGCGACACGTTTACTATGCCATCGCCGAACCGCATCTTGCGGACATCATGAAGTGCATTGAAGCCCGATTTGGGACCGCGTAGCTCGCTAGCTGTCATAGTTCGGGAGCAGTTTTTTTCTCAGATTTTGAAATGAGGATCGGTGAGTGGTGTCTTCTCCTTGCCGCCGCAGAGAAGCTGTAGTCGATTCGATTCGTTCCCGATGGATGCGCAACCTAAAGGCTGAGCCATGGTGACTCGAATCACCGAACTCGAACTCGAGCAACTCGTCGATGAGCTCGGTGCATCGCTGATGTTATTCGCCAGGCAATGGTGTTCGTGTCCAGACGATGCCCTCCAGGAAGCGCTGATCGAGCTGGTAAAAAAGGATCCCGCTCCTCGATCCCCGAAGGCTTGGCTGTTTCGTGTCGTTCGGAACAAGGCGTTGAATTTAGCCAGATCGGATCGACGAAGGGAGCGTTGTGAACTAGCCAGCGCGGAACAGGACGCTTGGTTTGATGCAGATACAGGTTCACAGATGGATGCGGAGTTGACGACTCAGTGGCTCGAAAGACTCCCTGATATCCAGCGACAGATCGTGACGGCACGTATTTGGGGTGAGTTGACATTCGAGCAGATTGCTGAGGTCGTCGACCGGCCGACAGCTACTGTATTTCGACTGTTTCGCGAATCGATCGATTCGATACGGCAGCGATTGATAACAAACGAGGCAAAGTCCACAACG
>JBILVV010000569.1:0-2633 GCA_044370255.1 Pirellula sp. | reverse complement strand
TCCAGCACACCGCCGAGGGCATCATGAACAACGAGGTCATGGCCTTCACTCATGGCGGCGATCCTCGCTGGGGTTTTCCCGCCAAGGACGTGCTCAAGCAGCGCACGCTGGATGAAGTGAAGGCTTGGCTCACACCTGCCCTCACGCAGGACTTCCTCGAAGTCACCATTGTCGGCGATGTAGATCTCGAAAAATCCCTCGCCGCCACCGCCAAAACCTTCGGCGCCCTGCCGAAGCGGGCCGCTAAAAAACCCGACTATGCCAAGGAACGCACGGTCGCCTTCCCGAAGCCTAGCGAGAGTAAATCCTTCACCTTTGACACGGAAATTCCTAAAGCCATCGCCACCATTTACTGGCCTACCGAGGACATGCCTAGCGATGTCGCCCGAGCACGCCGTCTTATGTTGCTCGCCAGCATCCTCGACGACCGCCTGCGCATCAAAATCCGCGAAGAACTCGCCGATACCTACTCCCCCGCTTGCTACCACCTCGCCAGTGACACCTTCACGGGCTATGGCTACGTCGTCACCATGATTGAGTGCAAGCCCGAGCAGGTCGAAAAGCTCGCCAAGCTTAGCATCGAGATCGCTGCCCAACTCGCGACCGGTGAGATCACCGACGACGAGTTTGAGCGGGCGCACAAGCCCGTCGTCTCGCAGATCGAGCAGCAGCGCCGTGACAACCGCTACTGGTCCTCCACCGTCCTCCGCTGCTCACAGGAGCATCCGCAACGCCTCGACTGGTCGCGCACCTTCGTCAGTGACATCACTGGTATTAAAAAAGCGGATCTCATTCCGCTCGCGAAGAAGTACCTTTTAAAGACAAAAGCTGTGACGGCAAACATCGTGCCGAACGCGAAGAAGTAGCCGTGCTAGGCGTATTCGCTGGCATGAAAAGCCTTCTTTTGGCGATCGTGTGGGTTGTCAAAGCCGCTCATGCAGCCGAATTTCGCGCGGGTGCCGCCACCACCAATATCACGCCGGAGCTCGGCAGCTCGATCAACGGCGGCTTTCAAGATGGGAAAGCCGCTTTCATCCACGACGAATTGCACGCGAGGTGCCTAGCGCTCGACGATGGCCAAACGAAACTCGTCTTTGTCATCGCGGATAGTTGCGTGATCGGTCGCGGCATTTTTGACGAAGCGAAGAAAATGGTGAACGCGGCTAACGGCCTGCCTTTGGAGAACATGATGATGTCCGCAACGCACGCACATTCCTGCGGCACCTTGCAGGCTGTGGGCCAGAGTGAGCCCGACCCGATGTATCAGCGTTTTGTGGCACGACGCATCGCCGATGGCGTGCGCTGCGCCATGAACAACCTCGCTCCAGCGAAAATTGGCTTCGGTAGTGCCTCGGTGCCGCATCAGGTTTTCAATCGACGATGGAAAATGAAGCCCGGCACCATCCCTGCGACTCCGTTAGGTGTCACCACCGATCAGGTAAAGACGAACCCCGGCATCAACCATCCTGGCCTCGTCGAACCCGCGGGCCCCACGGATCCTGAGGTGAGCTTCATCAGTGTGCAAGCTGTGGATGGAAAACCCATCGCGTTACTCGCGAATTACTCGCTGCACTATGTTGGCGGGGTCGGTCCCGGTCACATCTCGGCGGATTACTTTGGCGCGTTCGCGGTGAAGATCGGCCGATTGCTCGGCGCAGGACCGGAGTTTGTCGGCATCATGTCAAACGGCACCAGCGGTGACATCAACAACATCGACTTTCGTGGGGGGCAGGCCAAAGCAGCACCCTATGGCCGCATCGAGATTGTCGCGAACGATGTCGCACAGGCGGTAGCGGCTGCGGTGAAGGCTGTGAAGCATACCGACTCGCTGCCACTGAGTGTTGCGCAGATGGAAATCGAGTTGGGCTTGCGCATCCCGACTCCAAACGAGGTCGAAAAAGCCCGCGAAGTGATGAAGGGCTCGAAGCTCTTCCCTCGCATGGAAACGATGGAGCAAGTCTATGCACGTGAAACCGTGCTCTTGGCCGATTTTCCCGCGAGAGTGTCCGCACCGCTGCAAATCATGAAGATCGGTGATCTGCATGTCTCCGCAATTCCGGCCGAAGTCTTCGTCGAAATAGGTCTGGAGCTCAAAAAGCGCCATTCGCCCACTTTTACGATCTCCTTGGCCAACGCCTACCACGGTTACTTGCCCACACCGGAGCATCATGCACTGGGAGGCTATGAAACTTGGCGTGCTCGTTCCAGCTACCTAGAAGTCGATGCCTCGACCCGGATCATTGCAGGACTCGAAGAGCTGTTCGCAAAGCTGAATTGAGCCGCGACCTTTTGCGGCTTGCTGCGTTCCAACCCGCCGCATGAAAGCCTCAATTCTCTGCCTGCTCATCTTCACCTCCTCGCTGGGCGCCCAGCAAAAGCATGTCTGGCTGCTGCCTGAGACGGATGCGCCAAGTTTGCAGCGTGTGATTTTTGACAGCAAAACGGCTAGTGAACCTGTGAGCTGCTATGTTTTCAAACCTGACAGTTATGATACGTCTAAAGAACAACGCTTTCCCGTGCTCTACTGGCTGCATGGCAGCGGTGGTAGCTCGTCGGGGTCTGCCGCACAAGTTGCCCAGCGCTATGGCGAAGCCATGCGGACGGGTAAAATTCCACCAATGATCCTGGTCTTT
>JBILVV010000011.1:0-30103 GCA_044370255.1 Pirellula sp. | reverse complement strand
AGCTCTACTCCGAATTCAAGGAGTTCTTTCCTCGCAACGCCGTGCATTACTTTGTCAGTTACTACGATTACTATCAGCCCGAGGCCTACATCCCGCAGCGCGATATCTATATCGAGAAAGATGCGTCGATCAATGAGGAGATTGATCGGCTGCGTTTGGCGGCTACCAGTGCGCTGGTCAGCCGTCGCGACTGCATTATTGTCGCCAGCGTATCGTGCATCTATGGCTTGGGATCCCCGGAAGATTATCGCAAGATGGTGGTCCCGATTCGCGTTGGAGAGTCGATTCCCCGCGAAGACTTGATCCTGCGATTGATCGATATCCAATACGAACGCAACGACACGGCTTTTGAGCGGAGTCGATTTCGCATCCGTGGCGATACGATGGAGTTATGGCCTTCGTACGAGGAGTTTGCCTATCGGATCGAGATGTGGGGTGAAGAGGTCGAGCAGATATCGATCATCAACCCGATCAGTGGCGAGTCGATATCGAAGTTGCCCGAAGTGTACATCTATCCGGCGAAGCATTTCGTAACGAGCGAGGATCGTATCACCCATGCGGTCCAGGTGATCCGCAAGGAATTGGAAGAGCAACTTGCGAAATTCCAGTCGGAGGGAAAGATCCTCGAAGCCCAGCGTCTCAATGCGCGCACGCGTTTTGATATCGAGATGCTTCAACAAGTCGGCTATTGCCCGGGGATCGAGAACTATTCTCGCCCCCTCTCTGGCAAAGCTCCCGGTGCAACACCGGATACGCTTTACGATTTCTATCCGAAGGACTTCCTCCTTTTCATCGATGAGTCCCACGTCACGATTCCACAGGTAAGGGCTATGTATGCCGGGGATCGAAGTCGCAAGACGACATTGGTCGAACACGGTTTCCGCCTGCCATGCGCCTTGGACAATCGCCCCCTTCGCTTTGAGGAATGGGAGGGAAAGATCAATCAAGTCATCTTCGTATCAGCGACTCCCGCGGACTACGAGCTCGAAAAGACGGGGGGAGAAGTAGTCGAGCAAGTGATCCGTCCGACAGGATTGCTCGATCCGATCGTGGAGGTGGTTCCAGCACAAGGCCAAGTCATGCATTTGCTCGAACAGATCCGCGAGCGTGTGCGGATGGGTGACCGAACCTTGGTTACCGCGCTCACCAAACGCCTTGCCGAAGACTTGGCCAACTTTTTCACAGATCATGATGTCAAATGTCGATGGCTGCACAGCGAACTCGACGCATTCGAACGGGTAGAGTTATTGCGCGAATTGCGCGATGGTCGATGCGATGTACTGGTAGGGGTCAATTTGCTGCGCGAGGGCTTGGACCTTCCCGAAGTCTCGTTGGTTGCGATTCTGGATGCGGACAAGGAAGGTTTTCTGCGAAGCGAGACCTCCCTCATCCAGACCATCGGTCGGGCTGCTCGAAACGCCAACTCCAAAGTCATCCTGTACGCCGATACGATCACTCCTTCGATGCAGATGGCGATTGAGGAGACCCGTCGTCGTCGCAAACGCCAGGAGGAATACAACGCTGAGCATGGGATTACGCCGGAAACGGTCAAGAAGGAAATCAAGGCGAGCATTCATGAGGCCGCTGAGGCTCGCAAACGGGCTCGCGATATCGTCAAAAGAGATCCGGCGGCTGAGATCATCACGGAGGCCTATTTGAAAAGTCTTGAGGAAGAGATGCTCGCCGCAGCGGAAAACCTGGAATTCGAGCGAGCCGCCGCGCTCCGGGACAAGATCCTTCGCTCACGGGACCGGATGGGGGAACCCTCCGAATCGGAAAGTGAGGTAGGAGACCGGGTCGTCGGTGCCAAGCAGCGAAAAAAATCGGGGACTTCCTCTCGAAGTAAAATACCGAGACGGAAGTAGTTGGACTCGCCGAGCAACGAGGCTTGAGAGCACTTTGCGGGGCGAGTAGGCTATTCGTCTCCTATGGCCGTTGCATTTACCACCGAAGGTGATCTTTTACCGATTTCGTAGCCTCCAACGAACGATCAAGTTGCATCATGACCGCCATCGACCTCAAGACTCCATTGCATGCTTGGCATGTGGCACACGGAGCTCGCATGGCTTCGTTCGCGGGCTATCACATGCCCATTCAATATTCTCAAGGGATCGTCGCCGAGCATACTGCGACGCGGACCGCGGCAGGAGTGTTCGATATCTCTCACATGGGGAGGCTTCGGTTCGACGGGCCCCGTGCCGATCAATTGCTTGACCATCTGCTCACTCGCCGAGTCGTCGACATGCAAACCGGAATGGTGCGCTATTCTCTGGTTTGCAATGAGGAGGGGGGGATTCTCGACGATGTTTTGGTCAGCTGCTTGGAGAGCCCGAGTGGCAAGATCTACTTCTTGCTCGTCGTCAACGCGAGCAACCGAGAGAAGATCGTGCGATGGTTACAACCGCATCTAGCTGATTTTCCCGATGTCGAGTTCCACGACGTGACCGACAGCACAGCGATGATCGCAGTGCAGGGTCCCAAAGCGATCGAAGTATGCGGTCGATTGCTCCCTCCGTCCGTTCTGCAGCTTGGATATTATCGCGCGAAAGTCACCGATCAGATGTCCAAACCCTGCATTGTGTCTCGAACGGGTTACACAGGTGAGGACGGTTTCGAATTGATTGTTCGCGCTGAGGATGCCCAGAGAGTTTGGGAGAACATTCTGCTTGCCGGACGCGAGCATGGGGTTTCAGCGGTGGGACTCGGGGCTCGCGATACCTTGCGTCTCGAAGCAGGCATGCCCCTGTATGGGCATGAGTTGACCGAGCACATCGATCCCTACACAGCGGGGCTTTCCTTTGCGTGCAATCTCAAGGACCGCAACTTCATCGGATCCGAAACGCTCAGGCAACGCTCCAGCACCCCCCTCCCCGCTCGTCGCGTTGGACTGGCGATCGAGGGTCGAAGAGCGGCCAGGGAGAATGCCAATTGCTTCGATCGCGATCATCGGCCAGTAGGTACCGTGACCAGCGGCACATTCTCGCCGACCCTCCAACGCCCTATCGCTATGGCATACTTGAGTTCCGAGATTGCGCAAGTCGGTCAGACACTCGATGTCGATATTCGCGGAACGCAAGCCACGGCAACGATCGTCGACTTGCCTTTTTATCGCCGTCCTCAATAACTAGCACATGATCCGAGGCTTACCTCCGCAATCGACCCTTTTTCCCATTTTCGATATTCTACTTTTCGAGGAACCCCATGTCGCTCCAACCCGATAGCTTGAAATACTGCGAGTCCCATGAATGGGTAGCTCCGCCGACAAACGGATCGGGGATCGCAACGATCGGCATCTCCGCATTCGCAGTAGCGCAGCTCAACGACATCGTCTTCATGGCGCTGCCTGAGGTGGGGGCTCGCTTGACGGCAGGTCAGGAATTCGGTGAAGTCGAGAGCGTGAAAGCGGTTTCGCCTATGTACAGCCCCGTCAGTGGAGAAGTAGTCGAGGTTCACTCTGAGTTGGTCGATCATCTCGATCGCTTGAACTCGGATCCGTATGAACAGGGTTGGATCATCAAGGTAAAGATCTCAGACCCGAGTGAGTTTGATCGATTGATGAATTATGCCGATTACCAAAAGATGTGCGCCGAGCAAGGATAACGCAGGTCTTCCATGACTCGTATGCAGTCTCGCTCCATAGTGGTTCGTCGCGATCCACCTCTCTCTGGTCAGGCGAATATGGCGATCGACGAAGCCATGCTCGCCGAGGCTCGCCCCGATAGCCCGATTACGATCCGTCTCTACCAATGGGACCAGCCAACGCTGTCAATCGGACACTTTCAAAACATGGAGCAATGCGCGAAAGACGTTCGCATTAGCCATGCACCAGAATTACGCGCGATCCCTTGGGTCAGACGAAAAACGGGAGGCGGAGCGATCCTTCATGACCGCGAATGGACTTACAGTTTCGTTATACCAGCAAACTCAGAAGAGGCGGGCAAAGGGCACAGCGAGGCCCTTTACCGAGCGGTACACGAATCGATTCGCGATGGGTTGGTAGCTTTGGGATGGAACGCCAAGTTAGCCGGGCATTGTACATGTTCACCGATGAATCGTGGGGAAAACGAACCGTTCCTATGTTTCCAGCGGAGATCACCGGTCGATATTCTCGTTGGTGATCACAAGGTGGTCGGTAGCGCTCAGCGCCGAAGCCGAACCGGTTTATTGCAACACGGCAGTCTTTTGGTTAACAGGTCGTCACTTTTCCCGGATCTCAAAGGGCTTGAGGAATTGCAGGATGGTTCCTGCGATCCAGTCGACTGGCCAGCCTGGTTCGAAGGCAGGATTCTCGGTGGTCTGCGTTCGGCAATGGCGGGGGTTTGTGGTGTTTCATAGTTGAAAATCCGCCGGGATCGGGTACGATTAGCTTTAGAGAACTTGACTATCTTATCCCGTCCGCCCCGCTCCGATGGTCTGTAGTAATTGAGTTCATCAACCGCCCAAATTGTGTGTTGCTGAGGTAGTTCGGTTTTGACTTCGAGGGTGGCTATGCAAGTGTCGCTAAAGGTTCTTTCAGGAAACCACGAAGGCAAGCTGATTCCGATCAAGGACGAGAAGTTCTTTGTCGGCCGAAGTGATTCCTGCCAACTCCGCCCCAAGAGCGACTCGGTCTCACGTCGCCATTGCGCGATCGTTCAAAAAGACGGCCGAGTACTTTTGCTCGATCTAAAGAGTCGCAACGGAACCTTCGTCAATGACAAGCAACTCTCGCCGGAAAAAGCAAAGATTCTGAAGACCGGCGACAAGATCAAGATCGGCCAGTTGGAATTTGAAATTTCGATAGAAGTCGGGTTGGCGGCAACGAAGAAGCCGGAGGTCAGCACGGTGAAGGAGGCGGCTGATCGGTTATCTGAGCAGAAGTCAATGCTCGATTCGCGAGAGAGCTTCGACATCTCGTCTTGGTTGCTCGAAGCAGATCAAATCGATCGAGGAACCGACCTCGATCCCGAGACCCGTCAATTCAAGGCGGAAGACACAACATTTTTAGAAGTGGAATCCGTCAAAGCTGACCAAACCTCGGAAGAGGGAAATGGAACGCCGGAAGCATCCGAAGCCCTCCAATCCGACTCCACAAAACTAAAGCGACCTGAAAAAAAGGGGCCGATCAAGCTTCCGAAAACTAGCACTGCACCTACGACAAAGAACACCAAGGATGCAGCTGCGGAAACTCTAAAGAAATATTTTGGCGGCCGCTAGTAAACGGTGTATATCCTCATGCAACTCCGTGACGCTCGCCAACGAATCGGAGGGGTTGCCAAAGGCTTGCTTGCCTTTATCTCAACGTACCTACTGGTAGCTTGCGCCACAGCGCAGCAGCAAACCCTCATTCTCGACAACGGATTTGCCATTGGACCTGGGGCACTTTCGGTTAAGACAGGACTTGATAAGCAAGGCTCGGCGGAAAGCAACGAATTCGGAGGTGCTCCCAAAGTTGCGGTCATCGATGACGGTCTCAGGTGGACTCATGTCAGTACGAAACGCGCGGACCGACAGCCCGAGGAGACGCCTTCCCCTCTCCGAATTCGTCATCGCATCAACCCCGCCGACGTCTGCCGCAACGATGCGATCATTGAAGGTGGGCTAGGTAGCGCATATTCAGCGACCCCATTCGATCCTTTTGGCCGACGCATTTACTCCTTTCAAAACGCAAACAAAAAAATCGTACAAGGGATCACAGAGATCACCCCGTTGTACGCCCGCATCCAGGCACTCGAAGGAAACACGATCCAGACATCGGTCACGTGGGACACACGTGTGGCCCTGTCTGCTATCCCTCCTCTGCAATTGCGAGATATCCTCATGCGCAATGCGGATCCCAACCGTGCGCAGGATTGGCTCGATATTGTTTCGCTATACATGGAAGCCAAACGATTTGTCGAAGCTCGCGAGATGCTCGTTCGAGCGATAGGTCGATTCCCCGAATTGGAGAAGAGCCGAAATCTTCTCAAGCAGATTGACCAACTCCTTGCCGACCAGATGTTCGAAGCCGTCCTGATCGCGCAAAATGCTGGACAACACGCGATCGCGGAAAAAATGCTCCGCTCTTTCGACGCCAAGACCGTATCGATCGAGACACGATTGAAGATCGATCGTCGGTTGGATGCGGTGTCCGCCAGCGCCAGAGAATGCGATCAGATCCTGGCTTGGCTGCGTGAGGATTTGGGTCGGATTGCGGATCCAGCAAGTCAGCAAGAGTTGCTCAAAGAAGTCGATGAGATCGCTCGTTATCTGAACTCAGATACTCGCGAGCGATTCGCCGATTACGTCCGTTTGCGAAGCGATCCTGCGTTGAACTCGGAACAAAGAGCGGCTCTCGGCATGGGTGGCTGGTTGTACGGAGCGGGACTCGCCGAGCAGAATCTATCGATCGTTCGATCAGGTTACATCGCGCGACGATTCATTCAGGAGTATCTTGCCTCTGCGAGGAAGAATGATCAGTTGATCCAGGAATTGAGCAAGCTCGAGTCCGGAACTCCACGTTACGTTGCTCGCATTCTCGCTAATATGGCGCCACCTATCTCCACAGACCCATCGCAGTATGCGACCACCGAAATCGCACTTTCCGACGGCGAGGAGCAAAATGTGGTGAAACCGATTCCCGGAAGGTATGTGATAGACTTACCGTTAGGAGGAGCCCTGCGAGGTACCTCGGTCCGATATACGGTGCAATTGCCTGCTGAATACAACCCTTACCGACGCTACCCATGCGTTGTAGCCCTCGGAAGCCAGGAGCTCTATTTTCTTGATCAACTCGACTGGTGGGTGGGATTGGACCGCTCGCAACTCGATCTTCCCTGTTACGGTGAAGCGGCGAGGCACGGCTTCATCGTCATCGCACCGGAATGGAATCTTCCCAAGCAACCCATGTACAACTATACGGAGAACGAAAAGGCGCGTGTCCTAGCTACTCTTCGAGATGCCATGCGACGCTTCAGTATTGACACCGACCGAGTCTTCATCTCCGGGCATTTCATGGGAGCTGATGCCGCTTGGGACTTGGCTTTCTCGCATCCCGATCTTTGGGCGGGCGCAATCATGATCGGCGGAATCGCCGATAAGTTTGTCGTACAGTATTGGGAGAATGCACAGTACGTTCCCACGTACTTCGTCAACGGCGAATTCGACGGTGCCAACCCGATGCTCCTCAATGGCAAAATGTGGGACAAACTCCTCTCGGATCGGAATATCGATTCCATGGTCACCCTTTATCAAGGGCGAGGACACGACCATTTCCAAGAGGAACTTCCCCGCATCATTGAATGGATGCAAGTTCCATCGCATCGTCGTAATTTCAACCCGGACAAGTTCACAGTGAAGACCAGTCGCGCAGGGGATCGCTTCTTCTGGTGGTTCGAAACCAGCGAACTGTATCCAAAGCAACTCGTGAATCCCCTGCTCAAACCCGCAGCTTGGGTCGAATACCAAATCGATGCTTCCCTCAATCGAGAGAACAACTCGGTACGGGTTGGAAAGGTACCTGCCGATCGCTACACCATATGGCTGACGGAGAACATGGTGGATTTCACGAAGAGGGTATCGATCGAAACGAAAGGGCCGTCCAGAAAGATAGACGCCGTGCCCAGCACACAGATCATGCTGGAAGATGTACGGGGACGGGGGGACAGGCAGCATCCATTTTGGTATCGTGTGGATCTGCCGATTCGGGATTCCGGACGGTAAGTTCGATTCATTGGTCCCTTTCGATTCAACAATGGAACGCATTCTTGTTCTCGGTGCCCATCCCGATGATGCGGAGTTTTTCGCAGGTGGCTTGCTTGCCTCGCACGCCGATCGAGGTTCCGCAATATCGATCGTCAGCGTCACCAACGGGCAGTCCGGGCATCATGAGCTACCATCCGACCAGCTAGTCGAACGCCGTCGACGCGAAGCCGCTGCCTCCGGTTCGCTGCTTAAGGCCTCCTATGTGACATGGGACTTTCCCGATGGATACCTCCAACCCACAATCGAACTTCGAGAAGCCATCATCCGTGCGATTCGCGCGTTTCAGCCCTCGCTCGTACTAACACACCGCCCGTTCGATTACCATCCCGATCATCGAGCCGTGGGGCAAGCAGTGCAAGATGCATCGTACATGGTTCTTGTTCCCAAGATTGCTCCGGGGTACCCAACGCCTCCGCGTGAACCGTTGGTGGCATACATGGTCGATCTGTTCACCCGACCATGCCCCTTCCGCGCTGATGTCGTCATCGATGTCAGCTCCTATCTAGATCGCGTGATCGATTTGCTCAGTTGCCATGAATCGCAGTTCTTTGAATGGATGCCTTGGATCGAGCGAAACGAACAAGGTTTGCCCCGAGAACCCGGGGCCGAGCAGCGACAATGGCTTCGCAACTGGTATCTCGAACGTACGCGCCCCCGTGCCGAACGATTCTGGAATCAGTCATGGGGATCTGCACCCGAATTGCTGGAAGCTTATGAGATCTCCGAATACGCGGGGAGGCCCAACGATGATTTGCTAGAGCGTCTGTTCCCGTATCGCAAGAAGAGTTGATGCGGAGGGAATTCATGCAACGAATAGCAGTCATCGATTTCGAAACCGCCAATCATCAACCCGGATCGGCGTGCCAACTCGGAATCGTGATTGTCGAATCATGGCGCATCGCGAGCGAGCATCAATGGTTGATTCGTCCGCAGCGAATGTACTTTTCGCCGAGATGCATTGCCGTCCACGGCATCACACCGCGCGATGTCGTCGATTGCCCGACATGGGATCGGGTTTGGGGCGAGATTCAACCCTTATTGGACGGTTCGATCCTCATCGCTCACAACGCAGGGTTCGATGCCAGAGTGCTTCATTCCACATGCGGCCTATATGACCTAGCGTTTTCTCCGCTGGATCTGCAGTGCACTCGGTTGCTTGCCAAAAAGACTTGGCCAACCCTTCCATCCCATTCCCTGGCAAACTTGGCCGAAAATCTGAACATCGCATTTCGGCACCATGATGCTTTGGAAGACGCGCGGGCGGCGGCCATCATTTTGATCGAGACAGCGAAGCTCTCAGGCATGGACAACCTGGATGCCCTCGAAGACTCCTTGGGCGTCACACGAGGCCGTGTTTGGTCGGATCGAGTACGCTTGCCCCGCTCCATTCAAAGGAACAGGCTCGATCGTGTCGCCGAACCTGAGGGACGCTACGAACCGCGTGTTTTTCGATCCGATGGTGAGCCAACCCAATCGGCTAGGATCCGTCAGTCCCGACGCTGTGCCGATGAGATCCTTGCGTGCGTGCAAGGGACCCAACCACTCGCGGGAAAATATGTTCTGTTGCTCAACAGTCTTCTGGGTATGGAACGGGATGATGCGATCGGATTCCTGCAGCAACTGGGAGCGGTGGTGCAACCTCGCATCAATCTCCAAACACACTATGTCATCCTCGGATCGCAACCATCCCAGTCTCCCGAATCACCCAGTATGCCGATCCAAGCAAGCCCATCAAGCGATATAGCGCAGCGGCAAAAGGATGGTCAGCCCATCCGTATCCTGACTCAACGCCAACTCCTTGCGATGATCCCCGCCGGACTAGCCATTGCGAGAGGAGATGCGTGATGAGCCAGAACGCAGGGGGAAACGCGGGGGGAGGAGTGATAGGGATCGGCACCGATATCATCGAATGCGCCCGTATTGCGCAGATGATCGAAAAGCATGGTGAAGTATTCCTAACTCGCGTGTTCACTGCCAGAGAGATTCAATACTGCTCGACAAGGAGAGCCGCAAATCAACACTATGCCGGGCGATGGGCGGCCAAGGAAGCGGTCCTCAAGGTTCTCGGAACAGGTTGGGCTCGCGGAATCCTGTGGACGGATATCGAAGTGGTGAACGAAGTCTCCGGCGCACCGACCATTCGACTCGTCAATCGCGCAGCCGACATCGCTGCCGAACGAGGCATCCGAAACGTGCAAATCTCCATTTCCCACTGCCGCGCCTATGCAACCGCGTTTGCCGTTGGAACCGATTGATCCTCTACAAATACAGAAAAGAGCAAAGCGATGAGCGAAGCGAAAATGATGGCTGGCATCCCGACACTCAATGCCGGCTTGTATCGAACCATCCGGTTCCTCGTCGGGGATCCCGCTGTCTACATCGAAGTGATCGATGGAGATTCCAAGCCGTCGTCGACACTGATCCTTCGGGATATCGAAATGGACCGGGCCAAACAGCACGCTCGCGCCGATTGCGTTGCCTGCCCGGCCGACTTCGCTCCCGCCTCGGGATTGTCCGGTGATCGCGAGACAGCGACTGCACAAGCAGCAGCCGAGTTTCTTGTTCGACGCGGTATTGCTCGAGTCACGGTTGATCGGTCCCTGCCGATGATTTATTGCGAAATGCTCCGACGCGCGGGAATCGACGCAGTATGCGATCTCGAGTGGGGAGTGCTCGAACGTCGCATGAAAGATCAGCAGGAACTGGAGTTTCTTCGCGCAATTCAGGCAACCACCGAACAAGTGATCGAACTGGCGTGCACAACCATCGCCAACGCTCATCCGGATGCTCATGGCGTTCTGCAATACGATGGTCAAGCGTTGACCAGCGAGCGGCTTCGTACCCTGATCGATATCTGGCTGCTGGAACGCAACTGCACCAACCCTGGAGCGATCGTTGCCGGAGGCCCCATCGGTGCCGATTGTCATCATCAGGGATGCGGACCGCTAAGAACCGGTGAACCGATCATCGTTGATATCTTTCCTCGTTGCAAAAACAGTCTCTACAACGGCGACTGCACACGGACAGTGGTCCATGGCGATATCCCTGAGGAAGTCTCTCGCATGCATGCGGCCGTAGTTGCTGCAAAGCGTGCTGCTACCGCGGCAGTAAGATCAGGGGTATCAGGCGACCAAGTTCACCAGGAAACCGTCAAAGCGATCGAGCAGTCAGGTTATCTGATGGGGTTGCCCCCCGAGGGCGCTCCCGACACGTTTTGTAGCATGCCGCACGGGACCGGCCATGGTTTGGGGTTGGAGGTCCATGAACCTCCATTGCTTGCAGTAGGAGGTCCACCGTTGCTCGCGGGAGATGTCGTTACTATCGAACCGGGTTTGTATTGCAAAGCTTGGGGCGGAGTGCGTGTCGAAGATGTCGTTGTGGTTCGACAAGATGGCTGCGAAAATATCAACCGTCTCCACGAGGGCTTGCATTGGAAGTAGCGAAAGATCGCGAAGATCGAGATCGAGATTGCTCGAGCTGGGATCAAATCGAACGAGCCATCGCGAGAAAGACATGAGCCAACCCCGGGTCGCCCCCCAACGCTCGAGTCAGCAACCACTTTTGCGGCGCATGTCGTTTCATGCGTTCTCGGAATTTGACGCGAAGTTGATCCATCAACTCCCCTTCAAACAAGAGATGAGGCTGCACGATGATCGTATCGCAAGCCGATGTCGCAGCTCGATCAAACAGTTCGTCCACGCTCGGCGAACCGCCAGTGAAGAACCCGGTTTCGACCCAGACCACATGATGGCGACGCGGAGTTGCCAATTCCGTTAACATCCGCATCTGCTCCAAGGCCGCAGGATCGCTTGCCCCTCGCCCGACCATGGCTAGGCCAATCGTTCCTAGGTAATTCACCGCGAGTTCGCAGGGACCGTGACATTCCCCAGCACGTGCGCAATGCTGTTCCGGACAGCCTGCGGAGAATCCGCGTAACGCGATCTCCTCGTACCGTTTCTCCGATAATTCAAGAACGCACGGTTTCGTCCCCAGCGGTGGACTTTGACCAACGACTTCGATTTCTAAACGCGAGGCTACCTCAGCAACCGCATCGGGAATATCCGACTTGGCATGCCCCGCTTCAAAGAGCAACACAGGGACCACTTTGACACGCCGCAGACCGCATCCCTTCACTCGTTCGAGCGCCTCTTCGATCGTGGGCTGGGCCAATTCGAGAAACGACTCAAAAATCGGGACGCTGGGTTCCAAGCGGCGCATGGTTTCGACCAAGTGTCGCAATTGATCGGCACCCGTTACCTTGCGCGTTCCGTGTCCAACAACCAAAATAGCGGCATTTGAGTCGAGCATAACCTCGGTGCAGTTGTGTGTTCAGAATACACAAAAAAGTGGCGGATCGATCATTGAGGTTAGGGTATTTAGGAGGCCTAGGGAAGGCGGGGCGTGAATGTTGGAGCGATTGTGAAGGATGTTCCGGTTAGGCAAAATGGACTGTCGTTGGAAGCCGGAATAATACGGAAAAAGTTGGGTTTTCCTAAAGATCGGTTGGGCAACAACTTGCAAGCAGTTTTTCGCGTCCCATCCTTGATTCTGATTTGATACCGAGCGAGCTATCGACAAAAATAGAGTGAATTGCATCCGGATTTTCTAAAGTTCTTGCCAAGCGTTTAGGCGGCCACCTATGACTCAACGCACACATCGTCGTCGCGTTCTCCTCACAGCATTGCGGACAACAGGGTTGTCGATCGCTTTTTCCGGGGTTCCTACATTTCTTGCACTTGCTCAGGAATGCCCACCTGCCATCACGTATCGTTTGCAGAGCGAGACGGTGTACGAGCAAGTTCCAGTAACTAGAAACCGCATTGAGTATCAGGATGTAATGGTAGAAAAGGAGGTGGTTTCCTACCGCCCGGTCACCGAGACGCGAGTTGAGAAACGACAGTACACGGTCCGCAAGCCAGTCGTCGAAACCTCCACGGTCAATCAGACATATACCGTGTACAAGCCGGTCACGAGGGTCGACTATGTCGATGAAACCACGATGGTGACCGAGACGTCGCAGATCGAGCAAACCGTAACGACCTACAAAACCGTCACCGAGACGCAATATCAAACTCAGTACGTCACTGTCCAGAAGCCAGTGACAGAGACACAGGTCCAGGTGCAAAACTATCTCGTTCAGCGCCCGGTTACCGAAACGACTTATCAAACGCAGCAATACTCCGTTCAGCGGCCGGTAACGGAGACGACGATGCAGTCTCAAACGATCGCCGTTCAGCGGCCGGTAACGGAAACCGTGATGCAGCAGCAGGCCTACACATCACTGATGCCGGTGACAACGTATCAACCGGCGACCGTTGACGCTGGAGGGTATGTAGCCCAGCAGTACATGCAACCTGGCGATGTGCGATACCATCTTCGTTGGCAGCAGCCGAACACGGGCATCAACCCGGCAACGGGCCAACAGGTCTATCAGCGAGGCGGTCTTGCCTGGGTTCCTTACTCCGCTCCAGGGCAAGCATTTACGCAGCTTCAATACCAGCCGAATTATCAGCAAGTTGCTGTGCCTCAAACCAGCTACATGCCGCAGACCAATACGGTTCAGGTTCCAGTGACTTCCACACGCATGCAGACCGAGTACATGACTCAGCAAGTACCGGTTACGGTTCAGAAGATGCAGACCGAGGTCGTTCAACAACAAGTACCCGTAACCACGACCCGTATGCAGAGCGAGGTGGTGCAGCAACAGATTCCGATTACGACAACCCGGATGGAGAATCAGGTTGTTGCCCAGCAGGTCCCGGTTCAAGTCCAAAAGACGATTCCTGTCCAAGAGAAGGTAGTGACGCCGCAGACGGTGCAAAAACCGGTGACTCGGCGGGTAGCTAAGGAGCGGATTGAGTATGAGCCCGAGACCGTGGTGCGTCCTGTTTCTGTTCAACGCGAGACATACAAGATGGAAGTCGTCACCGAAGATGTTCCTATCCAGACAACGAGAATGGAACGAGTTGTACAAAAGATTCAGGTTCCGCAGCGGATTGCAAAAACCGTCCAGACGACCGAGATACAACTGGTTCCCCGACTTGTTACTCGTCGCATCCCTGTCGACATGTACGGAAACGTGATTGTCGAATCGGCATTGCCAGCGAGCGAATCGAAGTCTTCGACCAGCTTGGTTGTCCCCTCGGATGCTACACCTTCCCCATCGGACACGTCCCGTTCCTCGAAGAAGCCATCGACGGAATCGGGGGAGTTACCAGCACCGCAAGCTAAAGAAAACACTTCTTCTTCCGACTTGCGAATCGGACCGGCTGGTGGTGATACGGAAGCAACCGAGAAACCAGCACTTACTACTCCGATCGATCCTTCCACAAACAAACCGGAATCATCGACCAAGAAGGACGACGAGCCACCTCGTATCAAAACGCAGTCGGACGACTAACCGGTCTGGGTCCCGCAACTACTCCATTTAGTTGGTCTTAGTGTTAGTTGGTCTTAGTGGCGATCTCTTCGAGTTTCCGATTATTGATCGCTTTCATTTCTTTCAGGTGACTTCGAGGAACCCCGCGAATCCTCTCAATTGCTTCATTGGATTGTTGCAACCAACCAGCGATCGCATCAACAGGAGCTTGATCGTCGCAAAGTGCGCGTTCATGGTAGGCCTGTGCTAGTGCACCATACGCCTCATTGGTTTGGTACAGGCTATCGTCATCGACCGATTTTGGAATGGCTGATTGGCAGTCGCAGGCCCTCTGGTAGAGTTTCTGCCCCTCATCGAGTAGTCCTTTCCTGACATTTATCCTTGCGACGTGGATAAAGGCCTCGAGACGACAGATCAATGCATCCAATTGAATGGTCCGATCCAACTTCATATTTGGCAGAATAGTATCAGTAAACTCAAGAAGATTGTCCCAGACGCGAGCCGACTCTTCTTGCTGGTTGAGCTCGAAGTAGATTGTTCCGAGGATTCTTCTCAACAGGAGCGATGCTTTCAGCTCACTGGCATCGCGAGTCCAGGCTCCGTCGGAATGTTTGGCTAGAAAGCCTTCGGCATTGGCAAGCAGTTTGGCATCCGCATCCTGCAATTGCATGCTTGGCTCCGGATTAAGTCTGCGCAGGGACCATAGCAAGGTCAGTTGCATGACCAAATTCATTTCGGAGGTTTGTTTACCGGCCGTGCTTTGATTCCCAAGTTCCCCGATTCCGTTACGGAAAAGATCGATGAAACTCTTGCGAGTGGACTCGGGGATACTGTCCACGTCATTGGAGAGTCGATTGGTAGTTTCTATCACGAATCGGGTCCGTTCCTGTGCGATTCGCATATTGACCAAGGCCTGTTGTTCTTGTTTATTGCGAGTTGTTTCCGACTCCTGGAACCGCACAAACAGAACATAACTGGTGATCGACAACGCGATTCCTACAGCAGCTAGTCCGGCCATGATCAGGCTGGTGATCCAGGATCGTCGAGCCGAGCGTGCGGACTCCTCCGCTCGACGGGACTGCAAATCGGCCAGTGCGCGACTCTGCTCGAGTTCCTTTCGGCGAGCAATTTCCTGTTGTTCCGATTCGCGTTTTTGTTCCTCCTGGCTTTGGTTGAGAAAATCGAGTGCCAACTGGTAGGCCTCATGGTACCTGCTGGCCCATGCGGCATTGGTTGGATTTTTGTCGCGCCATGAGACCGCGACTTGAAGATCCGGGTCTCGATAGAGCCCCGATTTTCCCTCGGCGTGCAACGTAGCCGTCTCCGCAAGTCGGCGATAGGTGCGGGCTGATTGGTATTCTTGTTGAACCCATTCTCTCAGGGTACTCCAGACTCGCATCAAACTTTCATGCGAAATATCGATGTACGTATCGCGGTAAATGGTCATGCCCTGAGTTGGGGTAATGAATGCACAACTCTTGTCCCGAAACGCATCGATCACAGCGAGCAGATCGTCCTCTTTGCAATCGATCGTCCTGTGGAGATCCTCCAATCGAGTGGGTCGTCGTGTTTCCCGTCGATCATTTCCCAACTCTGTGAGTGCTTTGAAGAGTCGTTCCGCGATAGGTTGTTGATGTACGGGTAGGAACGCCAAGACCTCGTCTGCGTGTTTGGAAATCGCAAACTCGATCTCGCCGGCTTCTTGGAAATGCTCCAGATCGACGGGGTCGTCGTCAGAGTGGCCTTGCTCCCACGCCTCCCAGGTTCGCATCAATGCATGCTGGAGAAGCGGAAGTTGATCGTGATTATCCGAGACACGATTCAGGAGTTTCTGGACGAGTCGGTTGGAGATGCTTCCCCCGGCAACACGGATGGGATTAACGATCGCATCCCGCAGTTCCTCGCGAGAAAGCCTCGGTATGAGATATTCTCCTCGATTCACAGCTTCAGCCATTCCTGGAAAGACAGCGCAGTCGCCCAAGTAATCCGACCTCATGGTAACGATCACGTAGATGCGTCTTTGGCTTCTTTTTGAAGCTTCCAGCAGTCCGGCTACGAAATCGGCGGCTTTGACACGGCTTTCCTCATCCTTTCGGCGGTATCTGAATACTTCTTCGAACTGGTCAACGATCAATAGGATGTTGGTATCGCGCTCGGTCTTCGCCTGTCCGATCGCATCGACCAATCCCAATCGGCTTCGACTCAGGCATGCGAGCAATCTCGGGAACAGCTCATTGCTCGATTCGTACAGGTCGGACTGCTCGAGCGAACGGGCCAGATTCTCCATGGGTGCCCCTCCGGGTCGAGCGTAGAGAATTTCCCATTTGGATCCCGCGGAAACCAGAGCACCGCGATGAAGGGCGGGGATCAGCCCTGCGCGGATCAGGGAGGATTTACCGCTCCCCGATGTTCCGACAACGGCGAGAAAATGCTGGTTGCGAAGTCGCTTCAATAATTCAGTGACTTGCCCCTCGCGACCAAAGAACAGGTAGTCTTCATCCTCTTGAAAAGAGCGGAGACCGGGAAAGGGGTTTCTTGCAAGTTCGAGTAAACGCGAACTCATGGGACGGATCCCGATTTATGTTTTCGAACTGCCGCCTTCTTTACCTGCTCGACGAATGGTCCCAATTCCGAGAAATCACTCGATTCCCCCTCAAGAATAACTTCCGTGGTCAGGTTCTTGTAGCGATCTTTCCTTGTGTCAATCGGACGGGAGACGTAGACAACGCGAGCGGCGATGGGTTCCGATTCTCGATATCCAGTTGCCTTAATCAATTCGCGTGCGTGGGAATCGACCCAGTGGCGAGTAGTGCTTCCAAAGTAGATGATCGCCCCATCGCAAGATCGGAGATTGCTCAGGTGGACCGACTGGCAATCTTCCTCCTCACCCTGGAAGGAAGGAAGTTGAACATTGCATCCCTGTGTACAGAAGTAGTCTTCCAAAGCAGAGGTTCGCTCCTCATCGTTTGGATCGCAAATCAAATAGATACGGGGAAGTTTATCGCCAGCGACGTGGTCGATCCGCGAACTTGAACTCCTGTGAAATACCCTGTTGAGCAGCACATCCTTTACTGCACTGATCCGGTCTTCGATGATCTCGACTCCTTCGGAGTGCTTGGGGTCGGATGTGATGACGCGAATCCAGTCTTCTTGCCTCGAGTCTTTGGCAACTCGATCGCGTGGGAGCCATAGGATTTGTGGGCGGTTGGTCGCCACGGCGAGTCTATACTGGATCGCAACGATCGATTCTCGCGAGTCCTCCGGTATCAACCCGTAGACCGCACCGATCGGATGGACGCAGATACTGGCCGAGCCAATATATCTAGCAACCGTGTCCTCGATCGCGGCAAGGGTTCCTGGCAGAGGCCTATCGGGAAGGACGACACACCCCTTGGCGGTCAATTCGCGCACGAGCACATCTCGGTCCGCGGCCAAATCGGAAGTGGTTTCAGCGAGGAAAACGACCGGGTGATCTGCAGACTGGGAAAGAGGCTGGGAATTCTCTTCCCGCCTTGCGGTTCGAATCACTTCGTAGATGGCATCCGCCACATCATAAATGCGTTCGAAGTACTTGAGCCTCGTTTCTTCATCGGAAACCTCGTCTAACTCGCGAGTCTTGCCGGTTAGAGGCTCCTGTTCAAAGAACTCAAATTCCCGCACCCGCGAGAAAACTTCGCGAAGATCCGGCGGCATTTGGTCCGCCACAACTGGAGTTTTTACAACGCTGATCAAGCGCGATGGCTGGTCTTTCTTGGCGATCACGCTGGAGAAGCGTTCGATAATCTTTCGGCAAGCCTTTGCCTTGGTATAGGTCGGACTGATGACCGACACAAGGGTTTTTGCGGAGCCAACGGAATCGACAAGCGTTTCAAGCAATTCCTCATCTCGATTAGCGACCAACGGAACGATTTTGACTGATTCCCCAAGCAATTGCTCGACGCGGACCGCTACATTTTTTCGAAAATGCGACACCCAACCTGACCTCGCATCGGGCAAGGGCTGGTCGTCCACTTGAGCATAACTGATCACGATATCGCTCTCGGAAAGCTCTCCGTCAGAGACCGATCGGTTGGCTTGCAGATGATCCAAAAATCTGTTGCGATCGAGGAAAGCTCTTATATCTTTGGCTAAATCGGCAGCGCTCGGATAGCGATCGACTATTCGCGCTGCCATCGCTCGAGAGACGATTCGCTCCAATTCATCAGGTACGCTCTCATCGATTTGTCGGATGGGTTTAGGGCTCGCTTGCCTGACTTTTTCGATCAACTCACTCTGGTTTCCACCCGCAAAGGGGCGAGTACCGGTAAGCATTTCGTAAATGACGATGCCGAGGCTGTAAATATCGGTTCGTCCATCCAAACGATGCAATTCGTTGTTGGCCTGCTCGGGACTCATGTAGGCCACGGTACCCGCAAACTCGTCGGGTAGTTTTCGATGCTCGCGAAGCGCTAGACCGAAATCCGTCAAGTAGGGATGATTGTTGCTGTCGACCAAAATATTGCCCGGTTTGACATCGCGGTGAATCACGCCGTTCTTGTGGGCGTGGTGCAAAGCATCCGCAATGCAAGCAGCAATCCTGAGTTGTTCGCTTCTGGATAAGGCGCGAGAACGAATCAGTTTTGCGAGGTCACCATTGGAGATGATTTTGGTTACAACGAACACCTCACCGCTTGGGGTGATTCCGATATCGTAAACCGGAAGAATATGCGGATGGTCCAAACTGGCGATCGTGCGAGCCTCATGCAAAAACTTCTTTCTGACCTGCCTGTTGGAAAATGAATCCTTAGTGATTTTGTAGGCGACATGCCTTTTCAGTTGACGATCAAATGCGGAATAGACAATCGCGAATCCACCCGAACCAATGCGCTGTTCAAGTCGATATCGGTAACGACTCGAACTGATCCTGGGATCGATCGAAGTATCTTCACGCTGGGAATTCGTAGAATCGATCGGCAGAGTGTCCACATCATTCGCAGACCGCTCAACTCGAGGGTGCCCCTGAACAAACCTGGCGGTGGCAGGGGACTCGGTAACGGGATCCTCATCGCGTTCGGATGGGGGGATAGTCATGGGCGCAAATGGAGTTGATTGAGGATCTCTGGGCGTATCCTTCGCGACAATCAAAAGTCTATCGAATCCACCTGACACACACAAGAATCGGGGCTGCGAAATCGCTCCCGAAAACTCTCATTACCCCGTTCGCACCCCCTACTGAGATTTCCCTCCGGGATCGATATCTGCACCCCCAAAAGTATGGCTGTTTCTCTACCAGCCGTTTCGGCGAATGTCCTGCTCCAACAGTACCATCTCGCTGAAATTACCATCTCGCTGAAATAGGGTACGGCGATCAAATCCTACGATCCGTATCGAGTTGAAAAACCTCCAAACGAATCTTGTTGCACTTGATGGTCACATCCGACTGGGTCAGGCAACTCTCATCGCGTCTGAGTTTCTTGGATCCCATCATATTAAAACACTCGATCTGATAATGATCGCTGGTATTCCTCACATAGAGAAATTGCGGCGTCAGCACCGACACGAGCATTTGATCACGACTCGCATCGTTTACTTCTTTCTTCTCAGCGATAATCAATCGATGCACATTCGACCCGAAGACCATATCGAAGGGAGCTGGCTCGCGCGATTTCTGACGGCCAACCGATACCTTTTGGATCAACGGAAAACGCCTGAGCGTCCGCCTCAAGGAATCGTTGTCTTCAAAATAGGTGGAGGTGATGTACTCTAACTCGGCCGTCCCTTTTCCACCCAAATCGTCAAAAATGAGCGTATCGGTCTGAGGGGCAATCAAGAGCCGATAATCCGGAGGGGTAATCGTGCAACCGAAAGCTGCCTCGTAATCCTCGCAACGACCGCCATCGGCGTACGTACTTCTGGCAACCAAATCCTCACTTGCCAAGGTCGGAAATCTTCTCACTACGCTCGCTCCGAGTCCCAACGCTGTAAGATACTGCGAAAGATTCGGCAGGTTACCCAGTTGCTCGTGTAGTAGATCCGGCGCAATCTGTTTCCAGTGGGATTGAACGTAATCACGCCAAGTACGGAGACACAAGCAATTGGCCGCACTAATCAAATTGACCAGAAACTCAGTCCGAAAACCTGCGGGGAGTTGTTTGACCAAATCCGCCAATCGCTGAGGGTAGCCTTGAGCGACATCCGGAAAACGCGGGTCGGCACTCAACTCTCTACCAAAACGTTCCACGAATTCGGCAAAGTACTTTTCTTCTAGCCTAAGATTCCAAGATCCCGATGGCTTGTCAGGCTCACCAGCCATGTCTCAACCCCACGGTCCACGTCGCGGATCATCGTTGTGTTTCTATGAAAATTGCATGGTAACTGCCTAGCAAACGCGAGTCAAATCAAGCTCGTTTCGCAACAGCAAACCACGATAAACCAATTCACACTAGCGGTCCTGGCGTCCGGCCCTTCGGAGCTTTAATGCTAGCTTTTTCGTCTCTCATTCCCACTTGAAACCCAAAACTGCCCTGGGGTTGTAAACCGATAATCCGTATCGTTGCTGAGACTTTTTCATGACCTGAGATCCGCTTGGACGGATCCGATCGGTCTGTTGCCCTGGAGGTAGGGATACCCATGCGACGTCGAGAATGGCTGGTAGGCTTGATTGGTGGATACTTTTTTGCGGCTTGTGGTTGCCGTGGCTATCAACACGGTCACCTCTTGAGCACCAATGATAAGAACATCGTGGGTAGCCATGAGGCAGGCTCCGAGGTGTTCGACCCATTGGTGGACGAGACGGTCGCCAAACTTCTTGTCCGCCAAGAACAGGCGTGGCCGGAATGCCAAGTCGGTCCCGACGGCATGCCGATGAAGAAGTCGATTTGTTTTGTATGTGTCGAAAACAAGATGGCGGAAGACATCGGTGATTTCAAAGATCAGCTCTACCAACAGATCGATAGTCGTATCCTAGAATCCAATGCTTTCCAACCCATCAGTCGTCGTATGGTTGACGCCGCGCTGCACGAAACGCGACTTCGCCCAGACTCCCTCATGGTCCCCGACAACATGCGATTGTTCACGGCAGTCCTGGACAGGAGCGGAGCACCCGTCGATTATTTGTTGTACGCCACGCTCACCAGCGGCACGACCAAGCGGAACTCCTCGACCCAGCGCGATTATCTGCTGACCCTCGAGATGGTCAATGTCCATAACGGTCAATACGACAAACAGTCTTCGGAGATCCGCAAGGGATATCACAAGACGGCGATGGGACAGTACTGGAACTACAATCCCTTCAAGCGATGATCGGCCGCCTACAAGCATCGTGGTCTCGGTGGGTTTGCTGCGCTGTAGCGATCTTCCAGATATCTTTAACGACTGGATGTACGACCCATGCCAAACGGATCGCTCAGCCTCGCAACAACTTCTACGATGGACAGTTCACCGTCTGCCGCGAACAACTCGAGAAGATCGCAAAGAACCATCGTCAAGATCGGGATGTCGCCAACTTGGATTTGGCCATCGTCGATCTGTTGGACGGCGAGTGCCGACAAGCCGAACGCCGATTGAAGGAAGTGCGAGACCGATTCGATCACCTAGAGCAAACATCGCTGGCGGAGAAGACCGTATCGATGTGGACAGACGATTCGGCTCGGGCCTATGCCGGTGAGGATTATGAGAAGATTTTAATTCGTGTCTTTCTGGCTCTGACCAGCCTGATGCACGATGGCACCGATGCCGAGAGTTACACGCTCCAAATCCAGGATAAACACGAAGCGATTCGCGAACGGCTCGGGCAGAAAGATGTTAAGCCCCCAGAAGCAAATCCCCCAAGCGCCAATCCCCCAAGCCACAATCCACCTGACGGTAACTTACAGGAAAGCAAGTCACCTGAACGCAACCCTGGGTTTGGTTTGCCCATCGGGTTCTATTTGCGTGGGATGCTGCGCGAGCAGACGCACCAAAACTACGACGATGCGCTGCGCGCCTACACGCAAGCCTCTTCCTTGCTCCCCAATTGCGTTCCTTTGCATTGGGACGTTGCACGGGTTCAGCAGGGGGTGCATTCGCAACCCGGTTGCGGGGTCGTTTATGTGTTTGCGATGGTTGGACGTGGCCCCTACAAAGTCGAAGTCTGCGAACAACCCACCAGCGATGCTCTCCTCATCGCAGATCGGATCGTTTCGGCAGTAGGTCCGCATCATCTACCGCCGACCATTGCGCCAATTAAGGTCCCGGATGTCGTGGTCCCACAGAGCGATGTTGACTCAGTGCATGTCTCAGTGGAGGGTCGAAACATCGGTCCTACGGTATCGCTTGCTGATGTCGAGCGACTGGCGGAGAACACCTATCGATCGCAACGAGATCAAATCGTAGCCCGCGCGGTGGCTCGTCGCGTCATCAAGAAAGCGACGGTCGTCACGGCCAAGAATTCGATCGGGGCCAATGATTTGACAGGACTTGGGATGGATCTTGCGGGAGTTGCATGGGAGGCGACGGAAGCCGCCGACACACGCTGTTGGGGGCTGCTGCCGCGGGATATTCAAGTTCTTCGTGTCGAAGTCCCATCCGGAGATCGGCAACTGCAGTTAGCCCCGATGCTAGGGAGTTATTTTCATGGTGTGACTCAATCGATCGACGTGCATGTCGATAACGGCCGCAACACGTATGTGCTCTGTTGGTTTCCAGATTCTCGGGCCACGGGTCGAGTACTGGCCAGTCATGCGGCAAACACCGCCCGCCGATAATGCTCCCTGCATCCTTGGCACTCAGATCGACTCATTGGCTCTGGTATCCCGTTGCAGAGGCTGATAGGAGCTCATGACAACATCGTAGGGGCCTCGCAATTGATACTCGATCCCTCGCCATATCACTCGCCTCTGAAACCATGCGCGAATCACCGTCCAGGGGTAAAGGATCTCTAAAATCGGCCCCGCAATCATCGTGGACAGAAGCTTCCCCCAAGTCACCCACTCCTGGATCACGGTTCCGTTGCGACGGATCGCTTCCCTGACAGCCGACTCGATATGAAAAGCTGCAAGGCATAGCGATAGATGATAGACAACCAAAGCAATCCATGCCTCCACTACGGGGATCCTGGGCTCCAGCCAACTCATGGGCATAGCGAGTAAGCAGACTGCAATTGCCCCAGAAGAAACCAAAGCGTGGATAATCGTCCCAACGAACCCTGGTTCGTACAATCGCGACCAAGTAAACATGCGTGTGATGAAACGTATTGCAAAGGACACCGTGCAATCCTCGCGATTGATCATCATGATCCCAGGAACGAATCGGCATCGGAGTTTCTTCTCGCTGAGAACTGTCTTCAGAGGAGCATCCTCGACGGCTGCCTTCCTCCATCGCTCGCTTAGATCGGTGGTGCGAAATAGATCAGCGCGCAGAGCGCACGAACCGCCCCAAACATTCGCAAAAAGAAACGTCGGAACCATCGCCCCGACATTCCACAGATAACGAATCATGGTCCCCAAGCGAGCCGTGGGAGGCATATACCAACGATTTCCAGTTGAAACACCCACTTGTTCATCAACCATCGGCTCGACAAGGTGCTTGAGCCAGTTGGAATGGGCCACGATATCACCATCCGCCAAGACGACGACCTCGGTCTCCTCTGACAAGCCGTCGGCGAGTTGACTCATCGCGCTGCATTTCAAGCTACATGTCGTCCTGCGGTCGCGCAGAGTTTCGACTCGGCAGTTCTGCTGACCAGCCCGAGTCACCGAATGAACGGTTGTCCAAGCCTCGTCCTGCTCGCTATCCACAACGATCCGAAGTTGATAGTCCGGATAATCCTGAGAGAGCATACCTCGCAGATTCTGACGCAGTTCGGGATCCGAACCGCGAAGCGACATCCATACCTCTACAACGGGCCATCGATCAACGCGTTCCGGACGAGGATGCCAGCGGCGAAACAGAACCGAAAACAGAACCGCCAGAAGCCATTGATAAAAAGCCAGGAAGAACAGTACCGTCGCGCTGAGCCAAACGATCCAACTCATTGCGATTCCTTCGTGTCGAGCACAAACAGGAAATGGCGAAGTCCGGGCCAACAGGGATGCACGCTATGCATTCTCCGAAAGGCGACCTCGCGAATGGGATAGCCAGAAAAAAGCGAACGCCACTGCTCGATCTTTCGGAACCCCCCTGGGTGATAAGGCATGTTGTCTGTCTTCACCATGATGTCGTGCAATTTGATGACCGATAAACGATTCCATGGCCGCTCAATGCTGTCCTCAACGATTACCAATCGGCGGCCGACCCGCACAAGCTCGGCGAACAGTTCATTGGGATAGTCGGCATGATGGAGAACAAAACTGCACAGTACCGTATCGAAAGATTGATCCGGGAACGGAATCGTCTTGCCGTCAAATCGAGTCACCGGAATCACCGGACTCGGAGGATCGACCACATCGATCCCGGTCGCCTGCACGCCTTGGAGTTGGCTAGCCACGATCCCGTTCCAACAACCGACATCGAGCAACTTGCCCCGCACGTGAGGCTGGATCGCTCGAACCGTACGGCGATGCACGGTCGTCGCAATCCATTTTTGGATAGCAGGCCAGCCAATCATCGGGAAAAATGCCCTTAACGATAGAAACAAATTTCTCCGCCAAGTTCAGGTGGCGGAGGAAACCGGGTTGCTTAAGGAAATCCATTCTAAATACCAACCTTCAACAAGCCAGTTTCAATCGGCTCGAATGGGTGGCGTTCCCTAGCAAATCCGCGGCAATTGTTCCCCGACCGGCATCGGGATCATGCGGACCGTACCGAGCCGCGTTCGCATGACGACTCGGTGCGACGCATCGGTAATCACCCGTCCGATGCGTGTCGCGCATTCGCCCAACGGATGCGACCTCATGATTTGCAACACGCGATCGACGGACATCTCGGGAACAATAGCGATTACTTTTCCTTCATTTGCTACCGCGAGGGGATCCATCCCAAACAATTCGCAAGCGGATTGAACAGTTGAGTTCACTGGGATGGAGGCTTCATCGAGTTCGATTCCTATACGCGCAGCCATGGCGATCTCATGAAGCACTGCTGCCGCACCACCGCGCGTCGGATCGCGCATGCAGCGTATATTCGGACAGGCGTCCAACATCCTACCTACCAGTTCGTGAAGAGGAGCCGTGTCGCTCATAATAGGACTCGTAAAGCGCATTGCTTCGCGATGACTCAGGATCGCCATGCCATGATCGCCGAGAGTTCCGTTGATCACAATCGCATCTCCAGGACGGGTGTTACGGATCGACAAGTCGATCCCATCTCGAACCTCGCCAATCCCCGAAGTCGCGATGTAACATCCATCACCATGCCCTTTCTCAACCACCTTGGTATCACCGGTCACCACCGACACACCGATTCTCCTTGCTGTATCCGCCATCGCATTGACGATGCGTTGCAAGGTTTCGATCTCAAGCCCCTCTTCGAGAATAAACGCAGCGCTGATGGCCAACGGTGTGGCGCCTCGCATCGCCAAGTCATTGACCGTCCCATGGATCGCGAGATCCCCGATACAGCCACCCGGAAAAAACAAAGGCTGAACCACATACGCATCGGTTGAAAAGGCCAATCGTCCACGCATCGGAGGGAGTAATGCGGCGTCCTCTCGCTCATTGAGTGCAACGTTGTCGAACGAGCGAAGAAAAACCTGCTCGAGCAGTTCCTGAGTCATCCTCCCGCCACCCCCGTGAGCCATCACGACGCGCGGATAGTCATTCATCGGGCGAGGGCACTGAATAGATACGGGATCCGTCATGACGTTGTAGGGAGATCAACTAAGGAATGAGAGCGATAGTGGTAATGGGCCGCGCAGGCTCCCTCACTAGAAACCATCGTCGCCCCGAGCGGCGTTCCAGGTGTGCATTCCTTGCCAAATGCTGGGCACTGACTCGGCTTGATCATACCCCGAAGTACGTCGCCCGAACGACAACTCCCTGGCTCGCTCGCACGAACATGGACGCTCGCAAATTTGATCGATGCGTCGAATGACTCATAGGCAGGACTTAATCTCCATCCGCTCTGTGGAATCAAACCCAAACCGCGCCATACTCGATCGGTGACGACGAATACCTCGTCGATGACCTTTTGCGCTTCGATATTCCCTCTCTCGGATACAACGCGAGCGTATGCATTCTCGAGCTGATGCTCTCCCGCTTCTAGTTGCATCACCGCGCGGCGGATCCCTTCCAAAAGATCGAGCGGCTCGAAGCCCGTTACAACTATTGGCACGCGGTAGGTCGCGCAAAGTCGATGGTAATCGGAATATCCGGTCACCGCGCAAACATGACCTGCGGCTAGGAATGCGTTCACGGTTACTCCTGGCGATTGCATCATGGCTTCGATCGCGGGGGGAACCAACACATGCGCAACGAGCATCGAAAAATTAGTGATATGATCTCGCTTGGCGAGTTTGACCGCCAGAGCATTAGCTGGCGCCGTAGTCTCAAATCCGATCGCGAGAAACACAACCTGCCGCTCGGGATGGTTTCGGGCGATTTGAAGCGCGTCCAGAGGACTGTAAACCACACGCACATCGCCCCCCGATCCCTTGACACGTAGCAGATCTTCGCGCGAACCGGGAACTCGCAACATATCCCCAAAGGTACATAGGATGTTTCCGGGCAGAGATGCCAGCGCTAACGCGGTATCGATGGTCTCAACTGTCGTAACACAGACGGGGCATCCGGGGCCATGGATCAATTCGATTTGTTTCGGCAGGAGTTGATCGATCCCATGCCGAAGGATCGAGTGCGTTTGACCTCCACATACCTCCATGATTTTCCAAGGCCGAGTCGTCAGTCTGGCGATTTCCCTAGCAAACTGCGTCGCCTTGTGGCTGTCTCGGTATTCCTCAAGATGCTTCATGAGTCTCGCAGCTCTGCTAATCCTTCCTCCAGCAATCCCAATTCCGCAAACGTGCGCAACGATTCCAAGGCCGCGTGCTCATCGACGCGGCTGATGGCGAACCCGACGTGCACAATCGCATATTCACCAACCGAAATATTTGGTAGGTACTCCAGGCAGACTTCTTTTGCGACGCCGCCAAAATGCAGTCGCCCCATGCGAATGCCATCCGCTTCGTAGATCGTTTCAACCAAGCCCGGGATCGCTAAACACATTTTCGTTTCCGCACCTTTCGTTCCCTGTTATACAATAAGGGAGCATGTTGAGTCGAATGGCATCCGTCGCCGAACACTCCTCTCTCGCCTCCTGAGGTATCCGAAACGCATGCATGAATTGTCGGTGGCACTCAAATTAGTGGAACTAGCCTGCGAAAACGCATCTTCGTGCCAGGAGATGGAGGTGGGGGCTGTCCACATCGCCATCGGCGCGTTGACCCAGATTCATCAGCCATCACTGCTCAGCGGCTTTGCAATCGCCCGCGAAGGAACGCTTGTATCGGAGGCCGATTTGATCATTCGCCAAGTTCCGCTGGTACTCGGATGCGTTGACTGCGAACGGGATTTCGAATCGAGCGGCATTCAGGATCTGCGATGTCCTGCCTGCCATGGCTGTTCGACGGACGTCCGACATGGGAATGAACTCGATTTGGAATTCCTTTCACTGCGACCGCGACGGAATAACCAGGCATCGATCGGAACCGCTTCTGATCCAGCGAGGGTTTGAACATGCAGGAACCACGGATTCTACAAGTCCGAACACAGATCCTCAAAAAAAATGACGAACTAGCTCGATCGATGCGAGAGCAGTTCCTGCAGGCGGGTGTATTCGTTTCCAACTGGGTCTCCAGTCCCGGATCCGGCAAGACCACGCTGCTCCAGGCAACTTTGGCCCATTTGCGAAACAACGGGGAGCGAGTTGCTGCGATCGTGGGAGACTTGGAGACCGACAACGATGCCCAGCGGCTCGCACAAAGCGGCGCGCCGGTAAAGCAGATCATGACGCACGGCTGCTGTCATCTCGAAGCGAACATGGTGGAGGAGCAACTCCATGATTGGTCGCTGGAGGATCTCGATTACTTGTTCATCGAAAACGTCGGAAACCTCGTCTGTCCGACCAGTTGGGATCTCGGTGAATCGCTACGCGTTGCCTTGCTATCGGTGACCGAGGGGGAGGACAAGCCGCTCAAGTATCCGGGGCTGTTCAACACATCGGATGTGGTAGTACTGACCAAGATCGATTTGTCAGGTCCCTGCGAATTCAACCGGCAGCGCGCTCTTGAGAATCTGCAGCGGGTGCGGCCGGGGATCCCGGTCTTCGAGTTGTCGACAAAGACCGGCGATGGGGTAGCCGCTTGGCTCGAATTTCTCATCCAGCAGCGGTCGGCGCGTACTGGTACGAAGACCAGTACCGACCATCCCTCCAACGCGCCGCCCGCAACGCGTTAAACAAACAGCCTATGCGCTATGGTCGTTCCATCCGCGAGGAAGTAAGTAGATCATACAGCTTGCTGGAATACCCGCTTTCCCATCGGGATCTCAAACACTTTCACGGTCTGCGTACCCTTATCGTCGCGGGAGTTCATCGCGAGTAGCCGCAGTCCTGGGAAAATCTCGCCACGGTGTTTTGGAAACCCAGCGCGACTTGAAAAACGACTCGTAGTGGGGAGCGGGACGCGAAATGCAATCGCCGCACGACGCCATGCACCGAGTTGCAAGGGCGCTACAGACGGCCAAAGCAATTGGCCAAAGATGCGAAAAAACCTCAGAAAAACAGGTTTTTTTAGCGGATAGGATAGAAACCGAACTTTTGAGTTTTTTCCCGATGATTTTTAGTAGTTCGAAAGTTGCAATTTAGGTGCAATGGACGATTGCCTAATCCTTTGATCGTCAAGGCTGCCTCGATAACTCCCTGCGGCAATGGATATGCCTGTTCCGGTATCGATCCAAGTGTCGATTTGAACTCCCATTGGATATTTGGGACAAAGAATCTTGATCGGCAGGATTGCTCTACCTGAATCATCAACGAATCCATTCATCGTGTTTGCATCCAGAAATGAACAACGGCGGCATGACCAATCCGGAACGTGTGGACAAGCCGGTTGGGATACTTTCGTCTCGCCTCACAAATCGCTTCGCTTATCGTATCACCGATAAAGTGTTCGCCAGAACTGGGCTCAATGGCCAAAAATCGATTTAGATGCTCCGCTTCAAGAAAGTCTTTCAATGACTCAAAAATGGGTCTAGCAGCATCGGCGACTGATTTTTGCTTTTTCACTTCAGATTCCTATTCCCCTTTTTAGATTGGCCCCTTGAATATCGTTGATTGATAACGATCCGAGCTGTTTCTTTCCAAGCGTGCGCAGGGTGCTCAAGTGTTGGCAATCGACCCTGTACAAACTGCATGAGTTCTTGCAACTCTTCCTTTAACTCAATGGAATCGCGCACTCCTCGGCCAAACAATTCAGTGGCTCATTAGTGCGAAATGAACCGGGTAAGTATCCCGGAGCCAAAGGTCGAGCATTACGAAGGTCGTGGGATTCGTAGTTGCACGACCTTTCCGGAACTGCGTCCGATCCTCGATGAAGCGTTCGAAATCTTCGGAGATGTTTGGAGACAACAGCGAATACGTGGTCTCACCTGCACTCCCCGAAGCCAGGAGAGATATCAGCATGCAGGAAAGCGATACCGCGCCGATTTTGGTTTCTTTTATCCTCGCTTCTTTCGAGCTTGACGTCTTCCCCTTGGCTGTATTAGATTTGCAAAACCAAATTTGGAGTATCAAATCTTACCAGGAGATCCCGTACGATGAATCGCCCTCAGGCGGAACCATTGACCGAACGAGAGCTCGAAGTCATGCATGCCTTTTGGTCTAAGGGGGAAATGACAGCTCAATCGGCGCGGGATCATCTCGAGGAAACGGGGCGTGTGTTGACGTACACGACCGTTGCCAACTTGTGTCGAATCCTCGCCGAAAAGGGGTTTTTGAATCGCGTCGGCGAGGTGCGTCCATTCAATTACTCCCCGACTAAGTCATTTCAAGAGGTCTCCGGTCACCTTGTCAAGGACATGTTGCATCGGGTCTTTAGGGGATCCAGTGAAC
>JBILVV010000168.1:0-9657 GCA_044370255.1 Pirellula sp. | reverse complement strand
AAGCCGCGTTCCTCTTCGTAACGTACTCCGTTCGAATCGGCTCCATCGCAATGCCAATGCTGCCCCAGGGAGCACACCCAAATAGGCCGATAAATAAAGCGACGACCTGGTTTCTAGATGCATGCATTTCCATTTTTGATTCAAAACTCCTCGGCAACTTGAGTTTTACCTACCATCCTCTTTTAGCGAGGGTCGGTGCTTACTTTGGCGCAGTGTCTTGTTAATTTTCCAACTCGAGGATACGACCTTTAATCGACTCCCCTTGGGTCTCTGCAGTATATGCTCCATCCCCACCCCCAAGCAGAGCGATCCGCACGATCACTCCTTGGACGCCTTGGGATCCACCCTTCCTTGGCACCCGAAATCTACATAAGCTATACTTATTGCAATCGTCTTGTGGTTCATTTGGGATTTCTGCGGAGCGGGATGCCTTTGGAACAAATTCCGTCCGTCCTGTGGGTTTGGTGTCAAGATTTACCGTTTATGCGGTCGAAACTAATCTTAGCGATTCTCTGGAATGTCTCCGTTGGTAGGTCTGTCGCGTGCGACTACCTTGACGGGCGGCCCGAGCTATCCTAGACTTCGATGCAATAAAGTGAATTGCACAAACGACTTAGGTCGATTTCGAAGTTTCTAGGAGTTCGGTCGTGACAAAGAAAGAGATCGTGAAAACGATTTCCGACGAGACGGGACTCAATCAGCAGCAGATCAAGCAAATCGTCCAGTTGACGTTTGATTCGATCATTGCAACGCTGATCGAGGAGGGCCGGATCGAGTTACGGAATTTCGGTGTTTTCCAGGTTCGCCCGCGTGCGGCCCGGAAGGCTCGAAATCCGCGAACCGGCAGACAGGTGGAAGTGCCCGAGAAATTCGTGGTCAGCTTCAAGCCTGGCAAGATTATGGAGGAGCGTGTGAACTCGATTGAGGGAACGCCGCTCGCCGAGCAGATTCGAATCGATGTTGCGTCAGGGGACTCTGACATAGCAGACGACGATTCGGATTCCGTCGCGGAGGGAGACGAGACGAAAGATTAATCCTGTTCATGGAGTGAGAACCGATGCGTCGCCGAGTCATGATGACTGTTTTGCTCGTTGTTTCCACACTGCCTACCATCGGCTGTGCACTCCCGATTTATTCCGCGATCCCATCGCGACGGGCAGAGCAACTGATTTACACATCAGAAGATTTACGGGCCTTGGTTCAAGAGTGGGAGCGTTTCTGGTTTCTCGATATGCCCAGTCACATGACACCATACCGCACCCATGGCGGTGTCATCTAGGGTTTAGAGTTCGGCTTTCGGTTCTCTTCGCCGCGGACTGACTTGTCCTGGCGGCATCGCTGGCTACAGTATCGGACTGAATCCCAGTCCCGAGCCCATTTCTTGCGCCAAGCGAAAGATTTGCCACATCGGGCACACCGTTTCTCGGGAAGTGTCGTTTTCTTGTGACTCAATCTCTTGTTCCCAAGACCATGTCGCTGGATTTGACCGGGGAGGGACCGACAGGCCAACCTGTTCAACCCGGTCAGTATGCAGGTTTGGCAAGCGTTGAGGAGTGGATGCGGAAAACCGGCCAGGAGCCTTTTGACTGGCAACGTCGGGCATGGAGTGATTACTGCGATGGTTTCGACGGACTGATCTTGGCCAGTACCGGGACGGGAAAGACCAAGGGGGCGTGGCTCGGCCCATTGGCTCAATGGTTGGATCAGCCCGTGGCCGAGTCGCATTGGAGTCGAGGTCCGCGTCGGCGTGCAGCACCACCACTCTTGGCCCTTTGGATTACGCCTCTCCGAGCGTTGGCTGCCGACACATGCCAGGCCCTTCAAGAATGCATCGAAGGTCTTTCACTTCCCTGGTCCCTTGAGCAACGGACGGGAGATACTTCTTCATCGACCAAGTCTCGGCAGCGTCATTCGCCCCCGACGTCGATGGTGATCACCCCTGAGAGTCTGACGCTGCTGCTGTCTTATCCAGAGTCGCTCCAGACGTTTTCAAATCTACGATGTGTTGTGGTCGACGAGTGGCACGAGTTGATGGGTACCAAGCGGGGTATTCAAACGGAACTGGCTTTAGCGAGGCTTCGCGAGCTTGCGCCGAACCACCAGCGTTGGGGGCTCTCGGCAACCATTGGGAATCCGGAATTTGCATTATCTTCGTTGATTGGTAATGATTCAGCGCGTCGGTCGACCATCCTTCGTTCCCCTTCGACCAAGGCGTTTGAGTTTGAGTTGCTTGCCCCTTCATCGGTGGAGCGGTTTCCTTGGGCTGGGCATCTTGGTTTGGCGATGTTGCCGCAGGTGATCGATACGATCGAGAGGGCGCGAACGACACTGGTCTTTGCGAACACACGCAATCAAACCGAGTTATGGTATCAATCGATTTTGAAAGCGAGGCCCGACTGGGCTGGTCGGATCGCGGTCCACCACGGCTCTCTGTCCAACGAGATCCGTTCTTGGGTTGAGCAGGCATTGCGCCAGGAGCGACTGATTGCGGTGGTTTGCACAAGCAGTCTCGATCTGGGGGTGGATTTCGCACCGGTGGATCAGGTCATTCAAATCGGCTCTCCGAAAGGGGTTGCCCGCGTCATGCAGCGCGCCGGGCGATCGGGCCATCGACCTGGTTTACCAAGCCGCATGACGTTCGTACCATCGCATGCCTTAGAACTGATCGAGTGGGAGGCGGCTCGCCGCGCGATATCTCGGTCTGCTGTGGAAGCGCGCACAGAACTCGCCAAGCCACTGGATTGTTTGGTGCAACATGCAGTGACGATGGCGTTGGCAGCCCCCTACACGCGAAGCATGTTGGCCAATCAAGTCCGACAGGCATTTGCCTATCGCGAACTCTCTGACGAGGAACTCGATTGGGTCTTGGAGTTTGTGACCACGGGGGGCAGTTTGCATGCCTACCCAGATTACCATCGAGTTGCCCTCGATAAAGAACAGTATCAAGTACGCGATGCTCGTATTGCCAAGCGTCATCGCATCGCCATCGGCACCATCGCTTCCGATCTATCCATTCAGGTCAAGACGATGAATGGCCGGGCTATTGGCACTGTCGAAGAATCGTTTGCTTCCAAGCTAAAGACCGGAGATCGGTTCTTGCTCGGTGGAAAGCTCTTAGAACTTGTCATCCTGCGCGATGGAACGGCATGGGTACGTCGAAGCAAGGGGGCTCCCACCGCAGTGCCGCGCTGGATGGGAGGCCGCATGCCTCTCTCCTCTGAATTGGCATCAGGAGTGAGAGCTTTGTTGAGCGAAGTAGCTAGCGGCACTCGCTCTGTGGACGGATTGAGGGCAATCTCGGATTTGGTTCGCATTCAGCAGCGTTGGAGTCACATACCCAGCATGGGCGAGGTGCTCGTGGAAACCTGCACGAATCGGGATGGGCATTCCTGTATGGTTTATCCGTTTGAGGGTCGATCGGTGAGCGAAGGTTTGGCTGCGTTGTTTGCGCACCGAATTTCGAGAAACGAAGGGATTTCGTTTTCCATCGCTGTGAACGATTATGGATTCATGATTCACAGCGACCGCGCACCGAGCGTCGATTGGGAGAACATCCGCGATTGGTTTTCGACGGCGAGGCTCGAGGAGGATCTTCATGCAAGCCTCAACGCAAGTGAGATGCGTCGCCGCGTATTTCGTGAGATAGCCCGCGTCTCTGGGTTGATACATCAGGGTGCGCCGGGTCAGGCCAAGAGTTCTCGCCATTTGCAGGCATCATCGAGTATGGTGTTTGATGCGCTTGAGCAATATGATCCAGAAAATCGCCTCTTGCTACAAGCGAGCGACGAGGTGGCTCGCGACCAGTTGGAATTGGAACGCATGCGGGGCGCATTGCAACGCATGCAGGAGAGCGCCTGGGTCGTGCGGCACCTGACTCGTTGGACACCCTTCTCATTTCCTTTGTATGTCGAACGCATCCGCGATCGCATCAGTTCCGAGTCCTTAGCCGATCGAGTCCGCAAGGCTCAGGCTCCCCTCGAACGAGCAGCAATGAAGGAGATGGGGACCGATTTGAGTATTGGAGTTGCGTCCGATGGAGGTTGATCTTCAAGGGAACGCCTTCTGTTTTCATCCCAGCGGCGCATTGTATTGGAGGAAAACCAGAAGCCTCTTGCTGGCCGACCTTCACTTGGGAAAGGAATCGGTTTTCCAGCAATCTGGTGTGGCTATCCCAAGTGGAGCTACGAATGCTACGCTTCGAGTCCTCAGGACTCTCGTCCAAGCATGGAAGCCTGATCGCGTCATTGTCCTTGGAGATCTCCTTCACGCAAAGATTGGCTTGACCTCTGCACTCGAGCAGGAAATCGTTGCGTTGGTAGGAGAAGGAATTTGCCGAGAATGGATGTTGATTCCCGGAAATCACGACCGCGGAGGAATCAATGCTTTACAGCAATGCGGTTGGCAGATCGCTGATGAGTTCGTGGAATACCACGGGGTCGAGATGACGCATGCACCGGACTCAGCGAGAAACAAATCGTCTTTGTTGATTTCTGGCCATCTCCATCCGTCGGTGCGCATCTCGCTGAACGCCAGGGAAAAGACATTGCTGAGATGCTTTTGGCTCCATGCGTCGCAGTTGATCCTCCCGGCTTTTGGAGGATGGACGGGGACCAAGCCGATTTCTCCTGCGTCGGGAGACCGGGTCTTTGCGTGTGCTGATGATGAAGTGATCGAACTGGCAACCTAGCGAACTAGCAGCGTTCTCAATTCGCTGAGTTGAAGTTTGTGACGGGAGCAGGTCGTCCATAATAGTAGCCCTGTCCGAGCACGAAACCGATCTCAGCGCACATCTCGGCTTCGATTTTTGTTTCGATCCCTTCGGCCAGCGGCACGATTCCGATGTCTCGACAAATGCGAACGAGGTTGCTCAGGAACTGAATCCGATCGAGCGAATTGCGATCGAGACCTTTGATTAGGCTCATGTCGAACTTCAAAACATCAGGAGGAACGGAACAGAGTTCCGGCAACCGGTTCTGACCTGCGCCGAAGTCGTCGTAGGCCAATTGCACCTTGAGTTCATCGAGTACATCGCGAAGCCGGTTCATGTCTCGCAGGTTGGTGATCGCGCTTTCGTGGATTTCGAGAGTGATCGCCGATTCGGGAGCAAATTCCCGCAATTGTTGCATCGACTCGATCAGTCCTGGCCGGGTCATTTCGAGCGGGTGTGTATTGAGGTAGATACTGGCGGACTTGGGGAGTTTCGCTCCTTCGCGAACACCTTCCCAGCGGAGCATTTGGCTCAATTCGACTTCCATGTTGAGTTTGGCTGCCGCACCGAACAGGGCTTTTGGCGTTTCTAGGCCGTACACGGTACTGCGAGCAAGAACTTCATATCCGACGGTCTTGAGATCTTCAATTTGCACAATCGGCTGATAGTGCGGAGTGACGAGCCGCTGCTCCATCAGGCGATCGAATTGGACGAGTGCGAGCGCTTGATCGCAAACATCCTCGCACTGAGTGTTCATAGGGATCGCACCTTGAACGTCCTGTTTCAAGCGGAACGCGAAATCCGCGAACTGTAGCATATCTCCGTCCGCAACTGGGGTTTCCTCCGTGGTGCGACGACCATTGACATACGTTCCGTTAGTACTTTCGCGATCGATCACAAACAACTCGCCTTCTTTAAGGATCAAATCAGCATGATGTCCGGAGATGGTCTTCGAGGGTATCTGAAGACAGCAACCTACTTTCCTGCCGATCGAAAAGGGAAATGGATGGATAACAGTGAGTTCTTCCGTTGGCTGTTCCCCGAGGCTAGCGAGAATCCACACCGAATGCGAATTCCCGACGCCGAATCGGCGAGGCAGTGATGCCCTAGGACTGGAGTTAAACAAAACATTCTGACTATTCATTGTCTATCACAAACGATGGACTTGTTCCCATGAAAAGATTTTGACGATTGCTTCAAGGGATCCCTGGCCGAAGCCAAGTCAACGGAATTCTAGGCCATGTTTTGGGCAAGGAGAAAAGATTAGGATTTTTCCGGCAATCAATTCCCGTTATTGAAGCAAGTCCGGGGAACACATCCAGAGATCACCTTCGCTCGCCGATGAACTTCCACAGCGCACGCGTTGGTAACTCGATCAGCCTGTACCGGCTGTATCGAATACATCGACCATACATGGGATTGCCCGATATCATGGACTCACTTCTCAAACCTCAAGAAACGCAACGCTTGAGTATGCCGGCTTTGCCGGCCGTACTCAACGATGATTCCTTTTGGCCGTTCGAACCTAAAACGATCGAGGACTGCGGGGTTCCCGAGTCATTTGTCGAATCTATCGTTCTGCAGATATTTCTCAGTGTTGGAACCATGACGGGCCGCGGTCTGGGCGATCGGATCAAGCTTCCGTTCCCGATCATTGAGCAGCAGCTATCGCAGTTGCGGATGCGGCAACTCGTTGCGCATGCACGCCCTGCAGCGTTGAACGACTTCTATTACAGCATCACGGAGAAAGGTCTTCAGAGAGCTCTGAACTGTCAAAAGGCCATGTCCTACACTGGGCCGTTGCCGGTACCGCTCATGGACTATGTTTTGAGCGTCGAGGCCCAGGCAGGCAATTTTTCGCCAGTTACAGAATCACACCTTCGGGCAGCCCTGAACAAAGTGACCTTCGATGCCAGTCTGCTCGATTTCCTCGGGCCTGCCGTCAATAGCAACTCGGGTATCTTCCTCTATGGACCTCCGGGCAATGGCAAATCGACGATCGCCAGGTGCCTGGCCACATGTCGTGGCGATGACATCTGGATTCCCCACGCGATCATCGATGACGGCATGATCATCAAGTTTTTCGACCAGACATATCATACGCCAACGGGGATGCGTTCCGAAACCGACAACTTCATCGCGACTCAGGAACACGACCAGCGGTGGATCCGCGTACGGCGGCCATCGGTGATCGTAGGTGGTGAGTTGACGATGGACAGCCTGGAAATCCGACACGATGCGCGAAGCAATGTTTGCGAGGCCCCGCTGCAACTGAAAAGCAATTGCGGGTGCCTCCAGATCGATGACTTCGGCCGACAACAGATCGCGCCAGCTGAATTGCTCAATCGCTGGATCGTTCCACTGGAGAGCCGTCAAGATTACCTGATGCTCCCTACTGGCAAAAAGATCTGCGTGCCATTTGAACAAATCACTCTCTTCTCGACCAACCTCGAACCGGATCAGTTGGTGGATGAAGCATTCATGCGACGTGTTCCCTTCAAGGTCCAAGTTGGTGACCCGAGCCAAGAGGAATTCATCGAACTTTTCAAGCGAGTTTGTGAGAGCTCCGAGATACCCTGGAGTCTCGCCGCGATTGAGCGTCTGATTGAGAAGCATTATCGACAGGCAAATCGCCCGTTCCGGCGCTGCCATGCGAGAGACCTGGTCCATCAAATCGAGTGCTTGTGCGCCTACCGAGGTGAACCAATGGAATTACGGAACGATCTGGTGGATAAAGCGGTCCAGAACTACTTCGGTTCAAGCGGACAAAGTACAAAGTTTGGACTTGGCAACTCAAGCAATCGGACCCAAAGCACGCAAGGAACCGCGCAACAGACGTTCGAGCGGCACGATAAAACCATCGTACTCCCGTCGCTGGAAACCAACCGTCCGGAAATTCGCATGAAACCCTCGCCAACCAGCCAACGTTCGAGTATCCCGCAGATTCCAATGGATGCTGAAACGAACTCCCCGCGAAGACCCTCCACGACGTAAGCTTGATCGATGACGTGTCTCGTACTTCAACCAGGATTCGAACCCTTCCCAGGCTATGTGCTCAAGGACAAGCTCGGCTCTGGAGGATATGGAGAAGTATGGTCGGCCGACGCCCCTGGGGGACTGACCAAGGCGATCAAATTCGTCTTCGGAAGCATCGATGACCAACGGGGTTCAACCGAACTGCGCAGTTTGAACCGAATGCGGAAACTGAACCATCCTTTCCTGCTTTCTATCGAACGTGTCGAAGTCGTCGACGCGCAATTGGTGATCGTAACCGAACTAGCACAAGGCTCACTCTACGACCGTTTCTTAGAGTATCGCGAGAAAGGCTACATCGGGATCCCGCAAGAACGATTACTGCGGTACCTCGCCGACGCGGCCGATGGCCTGGACTATCTCTGTCAGGAACACGGTCTTCAACATTTGGATGTTAAGCCGGGCAATCTGCTGCTCGTCGCTGATCGCGTGAAGGTCGCTGATTTCGGACTGATTAAAAATCTGCAAACAGTCACTCAGTCTGCAAAGAATGGCTTGACTCCTATGTATGCGGCACCGGAAATGTTCGACGGTCGCCCAAGCCCGAGTAGCGATCAGTACTCGCTCGCTGTTGCCTACATTGAACTCCTTTCGGGCAATCTACCATTCCGTGGTAGAACCTGCGCGCAGCTCGCCAACGAACATTTGAACAAAGCTCCTAACCTCGATTCGATTCCTGTCATCGAACGGCCCGTTTTGGCCAAAGCGCTCGCCAAAAAACCGATCATGCGATTCGGTTCCTGCCGTGAATTCGTACGTGCCCTCGAGGACTGCCGAACGGAAAAGAAGTCACCCGGCCCCAAGTTGAAATCACGATTTGCACCGGGTGAATCACGAAACGCCGGTGACATCCAAGGTGGTAAACGCCCCGATCAAGGAGACAACGCGAACCCATCGCCCGAAAGTATTCAACAAAGCGATGGCATTCGAGCAAAGAACGCAAAGCCCCTTCGACTCCTCTCACCCTTGCCGCCCCTAGCATCCAATGACAAGACGAAAGATGAGAAGGTTCTGTTCATCGGACTCGGCGGCACGGGCGGTTCAGCGATTCAACTGCTCCGCATGCGCTACGAGCAGAGCAATCCTACCGCAAGCGTCAATCGCAAGCCGCGAATGCTGTACATCGATACCGATGGGGAATCGATTGAGCAATTGACATCCATGAGAAATCTTCAAGCGATACCTCATGAGGATACTCTAGCGATTCGTCTGCAGTCAGCGCAGTACTTCCGGAATTGCAAATCTCCCGACGTAAATCGGATCTCTCGCAGATGGATCTTCAACATCCCGCGATCCCAAAAGACCGAAGGTGTTCGCCCGCTCGGACTGCTCGCTTTCCTGGACAACGCCCGCCAGTGTTACGAGACCCTCGTTAGGTCGATAGAAGGCCTTTTCGAAGACAGTACCGAAAGCATCGCGCTCAAGGTTTACTTGATGACATCGGCGCATGGCGGTACCGGCAGCGCAATACTTTGCGAAATCGGTTACTTGCTCCGACACATCGCTCTGTCCCTGGAACTACCGATCGAAATCCAAGCCATGCTGCTGTGCGCGTCGTGTCCTGAAAAAGGCCCCGCAGGCTTGGAAGTAGCATCCGCCGTAGCATGCCTCGAGGAAATCGAAAAGCATTTCAGTGTTGGAGGGCTCCACGAACCGCTTCATAGCATCCCGCACTATCAGTCGTTCAATCAAGTTCCATTCGATCAGGTGACCCTGCTGTATGGTGGAGTCCTTGGTCAAAAAAGGGATTGGCTCACCTCCATCGAAAACATGGTCGATTACGTTCGCTCCCAAGAGCAAACCGACCTGGGTAAACGACTCTCGCAGGCACGCGAAGGGGCGAAAGAAGCAGCGAATGAGCAAGAACAGCAGCATGATCATCACTGGTTGAGCGCCGTCGGCTTCAGACGCTTGAA
>JBILVV010000553.1:0-2662 GCA_044370255.1 Pirellula sp. | reverse complement strand
GCGCGGTTGCGAACAAGGAACCACAACACGTAGCCTGGGCCTCGGAGCGAGCCAACGGTGGCAGGTCCTTCGGTTACACAGGTGGTCACTTCCATTGGAACTGGGGACGGACCGAACCGACTCGCCTAGTCGCAAATGCGATCCTTTGGACAGCACACATCGACATTCCTGAGTCGGGCGCAAAGGTCGAACCGATCGAAGTTACGAAGCTGATCGAGAATCAGGACGAAGCGGTCCCGGCGAACTTCAATCCCGCAGGTATCTCCAAGCAGTTCAACATCCCCGCTGGCACACCTGTGGGTGCCAAGAATCCAGGCAAGATTCTCTTCTCATCCAAGACGGTCACATCGCAAACTTCGCGGCATCGTATCGATGTCGAAGTCGATGTGAGCGGCGTCAAGAAGCTGTATTTGATCGTGACTCCTGGCGAGGATGGATTCGCCTGCGATTGGGCCGACTGGATCGCTCCGACATTGATCGATGCAAAGGGAAAACGATCTCTGCTGGAACTTCCATGGTTTACCGCAACGACCGAGTGGGGACAGGTTCGTAAAAACGCGAACGCCGCTGGAGGACCACTCAAAGTCTACGGCGAAATCGTCGAAGGGATCGGTACCCATGCATCGAGCGTGATCGGATTCGATTTACCCGAAGGAAGCCAACGCTTGCAAGTCGGCTGCGGTCTCGACGAAGGAGGTGTTTCGCAAGGTGGTGGTGCCTCGACCTCCGTTCGATTTCACATCGCCGCTGAAGGGGTGCCTGCTGGGCTCAACGCTTGGGGACAAGGAGCCCAGGGTGGCCAAGATCGCTCGCCAGATAATGCCGTCGCAGGCCTGAAAGTCGCCGACGGGGTCGAAGCTACCTTGGCCGCATCGGAACCGGTCCTCAAGAGCCTCACCAACCTCGATATCGATCATCGCGGACGTGTCTGGGTTTGCGAAGTGGTCAATTACCGCCGCCATAACGGCGAACGCCCCGAAGGGGATCGCATCCTGATCCTGGAAGATACCAATCAAGATGGGATCATGGATCAATCGAAGGTCTTCTATCAGGGGCGCGATATCGACTCGGCGATCGGTCTATGTGTGCTGGGCAACCGAGTGTTGGTCAGCGCATCCCCCTATGTGATCGAACTGATCGACGAGAACGGCGATGATGTCCCCGATAGCAAGCGGGCGATCCTGACCAAGACCGGTGATCCACAACACGATCACTCCGTCCACTCGTTTGTGTTTGGTCCCGATGGCAAACTCTATTTCAATTACGGCAACACCGGCCATCGCTTGTGCGATGCCAGCGGCAACCCGATCCGAGACCGGTGGGGACGCGAGATCAACGACTCGGGAAAACCCTACCGCCAAGGGATGGTCTTTCGTTGCAATGAAGACCTTAGCGATATGGAAGTTCTCGGACACAACTTCCGAAACAATTACGAAGTTTCTATCGACTCGTTCGGTGCGTTGTGGCAATCGGATAACGATGACGACGGCAATCGCGCGACGCGCATCAACTTCGTGATGGAGTTTGGCAACTACGGGTATGTCGACGAGATAACCGGCGCGGGATGGCAGGCCGAACGGACCAACTGGGAAAAAGAAATACCCCAGCGCCATTGGCACCTCAATGACCCAGGCGTAGTCCCGAACATGCTGATCACCGGCGCCGGTTCGCCGACCGGAATCACGGTTTACGAAGGAAATCTGCTCCCCGAAAAATTCCGCAACCAAGTCATCCACTGCGATGCTGGTCCGAATGTTGTTCGAGCTTACGTAGCAACCAATGAAGGAGCGGGATACAGCGCTAAGATTGAGGATCTTGCGGTCGGTGAATACGACCGCTGGTTTCGTCCAGCCGATGTCGCGGTCGCGCCCGATGGTTCGCTCTTTGTGACCGATTGGTACGATCCAGGGGTCGGAGGACACAACATGCAAGACATGGAACGAGGCCGATTGTTCCGGTTGGCCCCCCCAGGAACGAAGTATGCGGTCCCTAAGTTTGACTTCACCACTCCCGAAGGAGCGGTTGCCGCACTTGCGAGCCCAAGCCAATCGGCCCGTTATCTTGCGTTCAAGGCACTCGAGAAGATGGGACCTCGATCGATCGATGCACTCACCAAGATGTCTCAGGATGCGAACCCTCGGATGCGAGCTCGAGCGTTGTGGCTACTGGCTCGATTGGGAGATGCCAAATCAACCTTCCAACGTGCTTCGAAAGACGATGACGAAAACGTGCGAGCGACTGCCATCCGCATCGCTCGGCAAACTAGATTACCGACATCCGATTTCGTACCCGCGCTTCTAAGCGATTCGAGTCCGGTGGTCTTGCGAGAACTCGCGATTGCACTTCGAGAAGATACCTCCAAGGAGATGCCCCGGTATTGGGCCCAACTCGCACAGCGATTCGATGGCAATGATCGCTGGTACCTCGAAGCCCTCGGGATCGCGGCCACCGATCGCTGGGATGAATGCCTCGCGGCTTATCGAGATAGTGTCCCCTTCGATCGAGCAAACGATGCACAGCGATGGATCGCTTGGCGAGGACGAGGCCAAGTTGCGGCAGAGTTGCAATCGAAATGGCTCGTCTCCGACAAACTCGATAACGATACGATCCTGAGTCTGCTGCGTGCGGTGGATTTCCTATCGGCCGAGCAACGCAAGACAGC
>JBILVV010000166.1:0-9695 GCA_044370255.1 Pirellula sp. | reverse complement strand
ATCATGCAATGGATGCGGACGTTGCCGAACCACGGCCCCTTCGGAACGCATGTGCCCAATGTTCCGATTGTCTCGAGCTGAGGAAGCTTCCCCTCGCGCTAAAGCGAATCTGCTGCGAGGGCTCTTAAGCGGCAGGGTGCCGCTCAGACACATGGAGAGCGACGACATGCGGCAAGTCGCCGACCTATGCTTTCATTGCCACCAATGCCGTATTGATTGCCCCGCCTCGGTCGATGTTCCTCGCATGATGGTCGAACTGAAGGCCCAACATGCTGCAACTCACGGCCTGGACTGGACCGATCGTTTGCTATCTCGCATGGATTTGCTGACCGCTGCGGCCAGCCGTTTTCCCCGCTTGGCGAATTGGGCGCTCGAGAATCGGAGCATGCGATGGCTGCTCGAGAAAACCACCGGCATCGCAATCAGTCGCCGCGTTCCCCAAATCGCGAGGCAGTCGTTCATGAAATGGGCGATGAAACAACGACTGACTCGCCCCAATCGCGGCGCTGGCCGCAAAGTGCTCTACCTCGTCGATCAGTACGCGAATTGGAACAATCCGCTGGTAGGCATGGCGCTCGTTCACGTGCTGCAGCATCAGAGAGTCGAGGTGTATGTCCCTACGTGGCAAACCGTGACTTGGATGACCAAGATCGCTAATGGAGATATCGATCGCGTGCGCAAACTGATCGGGCCCCAGATTCGGCTCCTGGCCGATGCCGTGCGGCAGGGATACACGATCGTCACCACGGAACCGACAGCCGCACTCTGTTTGCAGCACGAGTATCCCCAACTGATCGATCATGAAGATGCCAAGACCGTTGCAGCGAATACGCAAGAAGCAGGAATTTATCTTTGGGAAATGCATAAACGAAACGAGTTGGAGTTGGATCTGAAACCGCTAACCGTTTCGGTGATGTACCATACCCCTTGCCACTTGCGAGCCCTGGATCCCGAACATACGGGAATGCGATTGCTCCAATTGATTCCTGGTTTGTCGCTGCAACACGCAGACGCCGGTTGCTCCGGCATGGCCGGCACCTACGGCATGAAACGCAAAACCTATCGAACATCGTTGCGTGTCGGTTGGGGACTGATCAGCGCCATGCAATCGACCACCGCCCAAATCGGCAGCACCGAATGCACCTCATGCAAACTGCAAATGGAGCAAGGGGTTGATAAACCTACTATTCATCCGATCGCTCTTTTGGCATATGCATATGGCAAGCTTTCGGAGGTCCGCCCTTGGATCCAAAGTCACCATGAAGGCCTGACTGTCCAGTGAGGGAAGTCTATCCGAATACCGAATGAGCCGCCTCGGCGTTCATCAGACTCCAAGTACGGCCCGGATCGAACTTCAGGCGATAGCTTAGAACCAGGGGAAAAGTCGATTATTTGCTTGTTCAGAAATCGATGAGCAAGTACTATTTTAGTTCGCTGGTCATCCCGCCACCCGCCTCTGACACTCCCCATGCTCACCCAAGTCATTCAGCGCGAATTGTTTTGGTTCTATCCATGGTTGCGTCGAATGGCGAGCGTCTTGATGGCGTTTGAGAGACGTTCTCACACATTGCAACCGACGGCCCTGGCCAACGAGGTGATGTCGAAGTTGCTCTCTTGGCACGGAGAGGTGTCCGACAATTCTGAACATTCGCTGCGCCTATTGGCCATTACGATTGCCAAACAGACGCTGATCGATCATGCTCGTCGGCGGCTCACGCGGGCATCGCACTGGGAACAGGTCTGCGAAGATCATCGCACGCGGACCGAGCACCAGCGGCACGCTTCGGCCCAAACTCGATTGACGGCATTGGTTGGCGTTACGGAGGAACTGGAATCGATCGATCCGATTCTAGCCAGCATGGTACGACTGCGGTTTTTTGAAGGCTACGATCTCCAGCAGACCGCTCAGATTCTCGGTTTGAGCCAGCGCACCGCGGCTCGTCGCTGGGCATTTGCCAAAGCGTTCCTCGCGGATGCGATCGCTAAGGCCGAAGCTGCTGGCGATCCACCTGCTTCATCGCCATCGCTCCTGTCGTCTCAATCGCCTCAATCGTCGTCTGGGTGACTCTTCCACAGCCGCAACCTGGACGCATATTTGGACTGTTCTAGCTCGGGCTTATTGATTTGCTGACGAAGACATTGCGCTGCAGCTAAACCGATTGGGTCGTCCGGGGTCGGGTGGTACATCAGGCGGCTCGCCTTGACACGATAACGAATTCGAAGCGATTGGGACCCTTTCACCCATCTCGAAACATCGACGGCATGCTGAAGCGTGAACTTATCTTCGATGGCTTCGATGACGGCTAACGTGACCCAGCGATTCCCTGTCGCTTCGCTTGCAACGGCGAACTCCCCACTGGCCGTGGGATCGAAATTCCCAAATAGGTGAAGGCTGGGGTCCAGAATCGCAAATGCGGGATCAAAGCTAGGTTCCCACTCAAACTCGATCTCGATGCTACCCCACTCGTTGGCTCGCTTTGGCGACCAGTACACCACTTGAACATGGTCGTCAGGATCCCTCTCGCGAATCAATGCGATATCCTCCGTGACGGGCTTCTTGGAACCGAAGTCGGAAACATTGGAATACAGGAGTTCGATATCTGCTGGCGACGTTGGTTCGCGAACATAGTAGAGAGCGGTGACTTTGCTCGGTTCGGACGACCAACGATAGCCCAAAAACATGAAGCTGGCGCATAGGATGGCATAAACCATAACGGTGCGATAGTTTTTCCTTAAGCTTTGGCTCATCCGCGAATATTGACGGGTTTTGAATCCCATTGATTCCAAAGGTCTATAGTCCCTGTTAGGTAGGGGGAAGTGTCGGTTTTCAATCGCAACGCGATGGGTGGCAGATCGGTTTTGTAGCGGGGCCCCTGCTCGTACATCATTCCCAGTCGCACATGAATCGGTCCGATCCCCTGCAATAATGCAAAACCGAGATCGGTGAGGACATTCTCTATGTAAAGACCGCCAAACAAATTTGTTCCTTTATTCAGTACAAGCCATGGGTTGGTTGGAAGCCCTAACCTTCCTTCGACCCGGTAATGGGCTTGTCCAGGATCCGAATCAAAGATCAAAGTAAACTGCAACAATCCGATTTGGTAGGGTGGATCAGGTAGCTCGATACTTTCTACATGGATCCACTCCCATTGGCCCTGCCGGAGTGGTTGAAGGCCGGATCCTTGCTCATAGTCCGGCAGCCACCGGTACATGGCTCTGGGAACAAAAGCTAAGTTAGCTTTCGTGTTGTGGGGTGCCAAAAAAAGTTTTTTCTCAAAACTGCTTGGGGTCCCAGGTACAAAGAATTTGCCTCGGTCGGGTTTGCTTTTGGCGATAATTGATCCACCCCAGGTGGAGGCGATGGCAGTCAAGCCGAGCCCCATAGCATGCCCCAGCCATCGTCGGCGATCTGCAGAACCATCCCATGGGAGCGGGCGTGCTCCCCCATGGGATTGCTCTGAGACAAGGTTCTGGTATTCAGGATTGCTCGACGACGACAGGCTGTCGATGACCGTCTTCGCATCGCGAGGACGCTTCGCAGGGTCCTGGTTCAGGAGCGACGACACGAGAGTTCGCACGGGCTCGAGGCGATGCAAACCCTCGTGGTCTACCCGCAGATCCGATAATCGCTGGCTGGCACGCTGCCAATCCTCGTCGGTCGATTCCCGTTCCAAAACTCCAATCGTCATCCATTGAAGGATGATCCCTAAACTGTAAAGATCGCTCTGTGGACTCGGAGGTTCGTTTCTCAGAATTTCGGGAGCGACAAACCCCTTCGTGCCTCCATGCCATTTGGTGGATTCATCAGAGGAAATCCAGGTCGCGGTCCCGAAATCAGTGATGACCGGATGAAGGGTTTGCTTGCGTAGGATAATGTTGGCCGGTTTCAGATCCCCATGAAGAACCTTTTCATCATGAATCGACTGCAGCCCCGATGCAATGCCTCGCCCGATGCAGAGAATTTGTTCCAAGGAAATGGAATCGCGATTCGCTAACCATTGATCGAGGCTATTGCCTGGGATCCATTGGCGAACAACTGCGAATATCCCTTCTAGTTCCAGAGAGCCAAGAATCGTTGCCACATGTGTGTCAAAGATTTTCGCCACTGCTCGCGAGGCATCTAACGATCGTTGCCTCACCTCGCGGTTCTCGCTCCAACGCGGAAACAAAAGCAACAGGACCACATCTCGCTCGAGCGATTGGTCGTGCGCATGGTAGGTCGCGCCGATCGAAGAAACCGAGAGGCAATCCATTAAAGAAAAGTGCCCAAGTTGAAAGCAACCAATGCGAGGGTCCCAGCGGAGTCGGCGAGACAATTCGCGAAGGTCGGTGGCAATCTTCCAAGGAAGCTCTTCCTTGACCGCCTTCATCAACTCCTCGACCGAGAATAGAGACTCGGTGGGACTCTGGTGTTGGTGGTAGATCAACATGCCTTCGAGTTGCATGGCAAGTGGATCTCCGGATTTCCGGAGAGACTGCAGCTCGGACTGCCGCTCCGCCAACGGTAGATCGATCAGTCGATCAAACTGTCGGTAAAGCGAGTTTAGCTCGTGTGACGCGGACATGAGACAACCAGTTCCGGAATGCTTAGCCAAAAAGTAAGCTCCTGCGCTCCCGTTCGAATATACAGTTACTGCAAAGCATTCGCATCGTTCGAGGTGATGCCTTCCCAAGCCCCTTGATCTTCCGCGGGAACTCCCGCGGAGGTGGGCATACCTCCACGGGGTCCGTTGGAATCCGAACGGATCGGCGGCCCGCCACCTGCTGGCGATACTGAACCGGCGGAAAAAGGAATATTTCCGAGGGCGCGACTCCCGAAATATGGCCTTTAATATGAAAAGCGAACTTCAGCCCAAAACACTGCCAAAGTTTTTGAATTTTTTTTCAAAGACTATCGTACGAACGTGGGAATTCTTGGCTGGGCCTTGCGTTTCCTTAAAACCCAAAAATCTCCGCCTCGGATTTAACGGGAATCCGCGGCTCGGATCGCTTGAATACGCGCCGCCTCGAATTCGTCCCCTGGGTTCCAAGATTGCATGCCTGGAGCATCGGCGGCAGCGAGCCCGATCTCTAAGAGGAGCTGAATGTCCTCGACGGCGCCGGAGAGATCCCACGCCGGGTTGAATTCGTCGGAACGTTGGTGGTAGTGCTTTTCGGTCCAGATCTGAAGTTGCTCTTTCCCCCAGCCCTCGGGCTTGCCCCGAACTGCGTGTCCGGAATGGAGGTAGACGGCCGGGACCCCTACTTTCGCCAGGGAGAATTGGTCCGATCGATAGTAATACCCCTTGCTCGGCTCCAAGTCTCCAACCACCCTACGGTTCTGCCGGGAGGCTGCTGCCTCAACCAGGGCATCCATGCTGCTTTTCCCCAAACCGATCACCTGCACATCGCGGGTTGGACCGAGGAAATTGATTCCGTCGATGTTCACCAAGGCAGAGAGTTTCCCGTTTGGGACCACTGGATTCTCTGCGAGAAACTTCGATCCGAGCAATCCCTGTTCCTCTGCACCCACCGCGGCAAACATGATGGAGCGTTTGGGACGAATTCGGCTCTCGGAGATCGCCTTGAGAATGGATAGCAGTGCCGCGGTTCCCGAGGCATTGTCGATTGCGCCATTGTAGATATTATCACCGGTCTCGTCCCGTTCGAGCGCTATGCCGATGTGATCGTGATGCGCCATGAAGACAACATGTTCATCAGCCAGGTCCGGATCGGCACCGGGCAAGAAGCCAAGAACGTTGGCGGTGTCTCGTTCTCTCGCCTGGGCCTGAATCTCCGTGGTCAGCGGTATTCCGAGGGGAACCGGACGAAATGAACGGCTTTCGGCAGACTCTCGCAATGCGTCAAGATCCTGTCCCGCTAGCTCGAATAACGAGCGAGCAGCATCTTCGGTGATCCAGGCTTTCATATCGATGCGAGGGCCGGTCGAATCACGAAGTTCAAATTCTTCGCCAGTCCAAGATGTCTGGATGACCGTGAATGGATATCCCGCCGATGGGGTCGTATGGATGATGATCGCGCCGGCAGCTCCTTGCCGAGCCGCGCTCTCGTACTTGTAATCCCATCGCCCGTAATAGAGTCTACGGGACCCCGCAAAAAGTTCCGGGTCACTTTCTGGGTCATTGTTCATCATGACCAATATTTTGCCGCGCAGATCCTCACCCTTGAAATCATCCCACCCATATTCCGGAGCTTGGATGCCATAACCGACGAAAACCAACTCCCGGTCCTGGATCGCAATGTTGCTTTCCGGTCTTCCTGCTACAGCGATATAGTCATCGAAATAGTACAGTACCAATTCGGTCGAGGGGGATTGCTGGGACTGAAATTTCCAAGCCAAAGCTGGGCGACTGGTGATGCCGATCATCGGTACGTTTTGCCGATAAGACTGCGTGCGAGGGATTGGTTGGAGACCGTGAATCTTGAACTGTGTCTCGATGTAGAGTTGGGCAATTGCATCCCCGGTAGATCCAGGCCCTCGCCCCTCAAGCAGATCATCCGCTAAGAATTGAATATGACCAGCGAGCATCGATGCATCGATCTGCGAAGAAGCGTTGATGCTCGAATCGCTGTCGTCACGAGAGCCCGCCTGTCCTAATACATCACGATAGACGAGTGAAGCGAATAACCACATCGGTGCAAAACATACGATCCATGCGCGATACATCATGTAGCTCGATCAAAAGAGCAGTTTGGAGATTCAAAGAAGATAACGGTAAACAAACGGCTCGTCGCGCTATGCGCTTTATTCCTTTGTTTCGCTGCTCGGTTCAGGAACGTGCTTCTTTCCAAGAATAAAGCTATCGAATCCCCAACCATCTTTTTCTGTTCGGACAACCATCCCCGCAGGCGTGAAAAAGTGTTTGACTACCTCGAACGGTGGCAGATTCCCTCCTTGCAGTTGCTGTTGTTTGGCCTTGTCGGTCTTAAGCAAGCGTTCGGCTATCAATGCCAGGAGAGATCGAGATTGCGGCAGAATATTTTGCCGGAATAACTCATACTGCATTTCAAACGAACGCTCTGAGAAATCGACCTCGGAGAAACTCATTTCTGCACCGTCGAGAAGTTTCTTCTGCATGGCTCTGACCGCTTGAACCTCCGGAAGTTCCTCAAAGACCCCATCTAATTCCGATTGACCTGCTCGCTCGATCACCTCCGTTAGGCTCTCGGGATTGGAAGCGAAGACGAACCAACCATCGATCAGGGTCACCGCCCACTGCTTTAAGAGTGGTTGTTCTTCTTCTGCGGCCTTGTTCCCTCCCTTTGAACCGGGGCCTGCATCGAAGTCTAGGACGTCTTCCTTAACTTCTTCGGTATCGAATTTCCAGATCCGATAATCGCCTACATCCTCGATACTCGCGCCTGGCTCACTCTTCGAAAATCGATCTAGAACGCCCTTCAACTTATTGTTTGGATCGTTCAATTTGACACATATGAGTGATCGTTTGCTCTCGGGCGTGATCGGTGGAACGATTTCGGTCACCGCGTAGAACTGGGTTCCAATGTAGGGAAGTATCTCTTCCTTGATGTCGATCTGAGGACCGTTGGGATCCTCCTTCATCCCTTCCAAAATCTCATCGAATTGTGCTTCTCCGATATAGGCATCCACCAATCCTTTGAACTTGGGGAAGGCTTCGCTGAAGTTCCACGAAACTCCTAGCACGCTTGCGGACTTGGGATCGATCCAGCGGGGTGGGGTCAAAGCTTCCTGGTTTGGGAAGTCGAGAATTTGAACCGACTCAGGAACCTTCTCTTCTCGCAAGATGAATCCCTGATGGTGCATATCCAGATCTTCCTTGTTGAACTGCACCGACCCTGCGGCGCATAGCAAAGATTCAAAGCCCTGCTCGCTGAGCAACTTGATCATGTCTATCTGACCGCGAGGGTTTTTCGCGGATACGGTGCGCAGCAAACGCGCAAAACCCAATGGGCGAACAAAGTACTCCAACTCAGCTTCGTGATTGTCGCGGAGGATGCGCTCGTGGACTCTCTTGTAGAGAGATGAGTTCGACAAGGATCGCTCCGGGAGCGACTTCTGAGCCTGCAGGAATTGCTCGATCGTGATCAAGTCGTCTGCGGCGAAAAGCTGGTCCGCAGAGACAACATAGAAGGATTCGCGAACGCGCTTGTCCGCATTCGTTTTTGGGAACGTGTAGTGGCGAACTTTCAAATCTCCCAACCCGATGTCGTCCGACTTTGCCTTCAACTCTCCCATTTCCTTTTCGATGCGGGCGAGCAATTCGTCGACTTGACTATCTTTGCCCCGGACGTCAATCACCACACCAAGAGAGAAGGGTTTCTCCGCAATCGAAGTTCGACTGATCCATCCAATAGCAGCTTGACCTGAGCAGATGTTGGTCAAGTCCTCGAATTGAATGCTGACTTCCCACCCCAACTCGGAAAACCGTTTCTTGATGGTCGCCTGCTGACTGGTCCAGAAGTCCTGCAACTGTTGGTCTGCTGCAAACTTGCCAAGTTCGGTTTCACCCCAATTGTCCAGGAAGACCTCGCTGTTCGGAAGACAAACGAAGGCCTCGGTCTCCTCGGGGAACATCGCCGATGCTTTGAGCAACCCTTCCGCAGCAACGTTGAATTGAGCTCGGGTTGTGTTGGAAAATGCAACAGCAACCACTGCTGCACAGATGACGACGATTCGTATCAATGAAGCCACTAGTCCGATCTCCGTTCGTACCAAGTTTTTGCAATTGAGTTTTGCAATTGGGAAAAGCGAATAGCCACCACTCGTCAATCCGTGTATCGTATCGCAAACCGCATCTGTTAGGAAACCCGGGTTTAGGACCCGGGGGATTCGGGGTTCGATCTTCTCCTTTTCCCGGCCAAAGCTCATTATGCCAAAAGACGAAGAAGTCCTGGTCGTACCTGCCCTTTTGCTCGATCAATTGGGGCCTTTTTCAGGGTTTACCACGGCGATCGACCGCTACCTGCCCGCGATCCTAGACCGAAATCATCAGTCCTTTCGCCCTCGAAGCCTCGTGGAGACCGACCCGTCCTTCAAGCAACTGATCCCCTATGTGATCCTCGAGTGCAACAACGAGCAGGGAACTAGATTGTTCCAGTACACACGCGGCAAGGGGCAGGGAGAAGCTCGCTTGCACGCCCTGAAGTCGGTGGGAATCGGTGGACACATCTCCGTCGAAGATGCCCAGGGCGACGATTGGTACCGAGCCGGTATGCAACGAGAACTGACCGAGGAGGTCGATATCGGATGCGGTGGAACCGACCGCATCGTCGGCTTGATCTACGACGATACCACCGAAGTCGGTCGAGTCCATCTCGGTGTGGTCCACATTATGCAACTCTCCTCTTGCAAAGTACACCCCCGCGAGAACCATCTCCTTGATTCCGGTTTCCGACCCGTCGAAGAAATTAAGTCCGACTCGCGATCGATGGAGACTTGGTCGCAACTTTGTATCAAGCATCTTTACTGAAGGCCGATCACACCCGGCTGTCAGTTCGCTGCGGCGGATCTCACCAGTAGAATGAGATAGGAAATCTCGTCCCGGCTAGACTCTCTTTTCTTGCTTTTGGAACTCTGAGCTGCCAAGAGTTTCCGTTTCTCGACATCGAGAGGCTCCCCTTTCTTGCTGGCCACCGGAAAGGCACTCACCAAACCAGCGCCGCCCGCCCCCCGGAACGTCAATCGTCGAGCACCCTCCTCTTCGTTGGAGATGGTA
>JBILVV010000552.1:0-2665 GCA_044370255.1 Pirellula sp. | reverse complement strand
CACAGGATCCGAGGTATTATCGTCGTCCGATGTTTCCAAGTCGAAGTTCACCACACCCGATACTCTGGATCCCGATTCGATTCCTTGCATGATGAATCGAGGGGGTTCCGCATACGGCTGACATAGCGGGTCCCCCACGATCAGCAATTGATAGGGGCAAAGAACCGATTGGTAAAACGACTCCGCGACTGTGAGTCCTTGAGCGTAATGAACATGCATCATCGGATGCGGGAACTTGTTTTGAATCGAATAGGGTTCGGTTACTGTTCCGCTGGTTGCCGCAGCGCCAAACCGGAGCAACTCCGTGGCTTTGGTTTGACTGGTCTCGGTCATCACGCATCCGAAGCTGGTCAAGCTCTCGGCGATCGCGCCTGGCATCAATTCCGCGCCGGTGCGAGTCCAATCGAACTGGGCCAGACCGAACATCACGCCACTGCATTTCTCTGCGACTCCGGGAAGAGGTTGCTGGATGACCCGTGCGTCGAACTTGAGGTTCCGTAGCTTTTCGATAGCGATTTCGAAGTTCGGTTCGCGCGATTTGGTTCGCACATCGCTGGTAAGTGTAAAGAGGAAGGCGCCGGAGGGTCGTGTATGGTCGGCCGATGCGCTTCGTTCCAGATGCTCGATCGCTTTTGGCATGGGGATCCCTTGATCGCGAGTTACACTCAGCATCACCGACATCAAATAGTTCATCCCTTGATTCGCTTTTGCAGATGCCAACGTGTTGGGTGCATAGAAACTGCGGGCATCGAAACCTCGCGTGGGCAGATAGCGAAAGTCATCGTTGGGGCAACGACTCACCATGCGTTGGAACTCGGGATCGTCTTTTAAAGATGCGAAGGCGTCATCGTTTGCGATCTCATGGCGGTAGCGCCATCCTTTGCGAATAGCGATCGACAATCGGTTCTTAGCGTTCTCGATGTTTCCGGCGAGCGCCCATTGGCGAGCGGCTAGGTAATCGAGTGGAAACGATGAATCGACCGTGGGACGCATCTCATCGAGTCGTTTTGCAGCCTGTTCATGTTCGCGGTTATCGATCCAGGCTTGCAGTTCCTTCCGTTCTTCGGCGGTCCCTGCGTAGGGGTTGAGCAGAACATTCGCCTCGCGAGCAGCGAACCAATTGGCATCGAACGCTAGGTACATCGGATTCTTGCTGAGCACATGGCGATACAGATACGTCAATCCGCTGATCGACCCGACGGGGGTGAGGTATTTGTTTCGGTCTTTGATATCGGCCAAGTCCGATTCGAGGGAGACCGCGGTCGGCATATCGCACGAGTAGGCGATCCCTTGGACGGTGGGTGCCAATCCGCGCGCGTCGATCTCTTGGATGATGGGTGTGAGGATCTTGTCGCGAAATTCATCGATCTCGATCCGATCCCGATCGGGGACCGAGTCCAGCACGATGACATTGCGAAACGGGATATTACGGAGGGAGCAGAAGTGGTTGGCCAGGGTGCGGGAGTGGATCGAGTTGCCGTTGACCACGACGACCCATTCCGACGGCCCCGAGCCAGCCTGGGCCGACGTAAAACTCAATAAATTCGTCAGGATCAAGGGAAGAATCGCACCAACCAGCCGGAAATCTGACCGGGTGTGAAAACTGTGGGAATCGGAGGAAAAGGGTCGGAAGAGTTGCATTGGGTGGTGGTGGAAACGATCTTTGTGAGTTCCTGCGGACAGAAACCCCTTCAAAATTTATGTGACTTTGGTAGTATCGCGAGGGTGATTGAGAGAGAAGAGTCTATCGTATCCCAACCGATCCGACTTGGAGAGCGGTTTAGGGGTCCGAAATTCCGGCGAGTGTCCCGTTAAGACCCGGCGCCCGATTACGGACTAACGAGGACATGGTTTTCTGCATCACCATCCCCCTGCGAGAGCGTAGCTCAGTCGGTAGAGCAAAGGACTTTTAATCCTTGGGTCGAGGGTTCGAATCCCTCCGCTCTCACTCGCGAAAAAGCCTTCGAAACCCCGAGTTTCCTTTGAGATCTCGGGGTTTTTTCATAGTAGCACGACGCTCCGTCGTCGTGTCTCTCCCCAGCATCATCCTGCCCACTTTCGTCCGAAAAAGCACCCCGCGCGCTGTAGTTTGCGCTGTAGGCACCGGGCGTCAGGCTTCAGTAGTCAGACTTCAGACACCAGGGACGAAGCACCAAGAACCAAGAACCAGGAGTCAGACTTCAGACTTCAGGAAGGAACCAACAACTGGCGACTCCTCCCCGCCGTATCTTTTTGCCCCACCATCTTTTTGTCTTTTACTCTCCGCCCTCTGCTCTTCGCCTTCCCATCAGCGCCCATCAGTGTTCATTAGCGGTTCCGCTCGTAGTCCCGGCTTAAGCCGGCGGCTGTTGGTTAAATCCACCGCAGGCGCCAATGTAGAGCTGGTGTCCTCACCCTCCCACGAAGCATCATCTGGAGGGGTTCGAAGGATCTCATTGACCTTGCTCTTGATGTCCGTATCCTTCAGGCTGCTATTTTGGCGATGGGTCATCGTGAAGGACCGTTATGACATCCAATCTTCGAGCGATAAATTTTGGATGCGTGCAAAATCAACAGTGTTGTTTGTGACAAGCGTGACTTGGTTAGCGATCGCTATCGATGCGATCCGGAGATCCATAGTACTGACCCGCAGACGCTGCGCTTTAAGCTCAAGAAAAACATCCAT
>JBILVV010000165.1:0-9717 GCA_044370255.1 Pirellula sp. | reverse complement strand
CACTGGCTTCGCAAATGGAACAGGACAAGCTGACGTCGCGACAACTGACGCGTTTGGGAGTTCGGCTCTCTGATTCCCCAATCCTTCAATGGGGAGTTGTTGAGGAGATCAACCGCCGGGCTCAGGCCTCCAAAGGACTCACTGAACAAGAGAAAACCGACTTTGCTCGAGTGTGCGATCGCTGGCTTCGCGCAGCCGGGGAGGGCAAGCTGTCCATGAACGAAATGGAATTCACCCTTCAAACGACGGCAAGGAAAGATGGTCGATCCGGTCGGTTGACACTCAAGGAAGACGTCAGTGACGATCAACTGAGAGAGGTTTATCGGCGAATTCTGGCGATCTGCGAAAAGTACAAAATCTCTTCAGATCCTTACGATAAAAGCATCTCTCAGGTCTTCAAGCTGATGATTGAGGACGGGCTGGCAGAGAAATAGTTCGAGCCTGTTAGCCGATGGATCGAAACGGCAAACCACCGTATCATAAGCAGATTCTGGTCCGAACCCACAAATTCTGCTGAAGAGGCAGCGACAAAAATATGGCAACTATCGCGAGCTCACACCCCCAAGAAACCGAAACGACCGATCCCTATTTCCAGTCTCTATTCGCAGACCGCATCGGCGGTTCTTCTTATGGGAAATCGAACGAGATCTACAAGTTCGAGAAGATCAAACGTGCCAAGCGCAAGGCATTAGCTGATTACCCGCATCGCCAATTGCTTGACTTTGGAATCGGCGAAAACGACTCTATGGCCGATACGAAGGTACGCGAAGCGCTCACGGCCGAAGCCAATCGCCCTGAGAATCGCGGATACATGGACAACGGCCCCGCAGAGTTCAAACAAGCGGCGGCTCGTTTCATGCATCGGCAGTTCGGCGTCTCTCTCGATCCTACCACTCAAGTCAACCACTGCATCGGTAGCAAGACTGCACTGAGCATGTTGCCAGCTTGCTTCATCAATCCTGGCGATGTCACCATGATGACGGTCCCAGGTTACCCGGTTGCGGGTACGCATACCAAGTACTACGGAGGCACCGTCTATCGACTGCCGCTATTGCGAGAGAACCATTTCTATCCCGACTTCAGCAAGGTGACTTCGGACGTTTGGGAGAAGACGAAGATGCTGGTTCTCAATTACCCGAACAGCCCGACGGGGCAAGTTGCAACGCAAGAATTTTATACCCAAGTGATTGAATTGGCGAAGGAGCATCAGTTCATCATCGTGCAAGATGCTGCTCATATTCTGCTGACATTCCATGGCGAACCATTGAGCTTCCTTCAGATTCCCGGGGCCTTGGATGTAGGCGTTGAAGTCCATTCGATGAGCAAGGGCTTTGACATGATCGGCTGGCGCATCGGTTGGGTGTGCGGCAACGCGAAGATTGTACAGGCTTTCTCAGATGTTAAGGACAATTGCGACAGCGGCCAATTTGGCGCCATTCAACGGGCCGCGATTCACGGCTTGGACGATCCCAGTATTCCCAACCGTATCCGGACGAAGTACCGCAGACGCCTGGAAAAACTAGTAAGCGCGTTGCGACAGTGTGGCTTTCAGTGCGATGTGCCAGGAGGTAGCTACTTCTTGTACACACCGGCACCGAAGGGGGTCGCTGGAGGTCCTAGATTCGCGAACGCCGAAGAAGCCTCTCAATTCCTGATTACCGAACACTCCATCGTGATCGTTCCATGGGACGATGCAGGCAGTTGCCTCAGATTCTCCGTCACCTACGAAGCTACTGATGAAGCCGCCGAAGACTCGCTCATGGCGGAAATGGTGAGACGAATCCAAGGCCTCAATCTTCAATTCTAAAGTCTCATAGGGTCGATTCCGATGCCCGATCTCGATATTCATCAACAACTGCAAAACGCTCTCGAGTCCTTTCGCGATCCCGAGACGGGGCGGCCCTTGTCCAAAACGGGGCAAGTAACGGATTGGGTGGTGACGGACGGACAGGTCCGCTGTCGATTGGCGCTGAGCAGCATGTTCCAACCGATCGCAAGTGAAATTGCAGACCGATTGCGAGACCATTTCATCGCGCGTGTTCCCGGTGTTTCCTCGGTCGATATTTCGCTCGACACCCTCTATCGGCCCGCAGCCCCTCTTGGCCAAATCGGGCTCAAGGCCAAGGCCGTGATTGCTGTTGCTGCAGGAAAAGGAGGAGTCGGAAAGAGTACGCTCGCCGCAAGTATTGCGCTGACTCTCGAACGTCTCGGTGCGAAGACGGGTCTCATGGACGCGGATGTTTATGGGCCGAGCGTCCCTCATTTGCTGGGACTCGAAGGACGTCCCGAGATTGTGAATGGCAAGATCCAACCGATTCGTTGTGGATCGATGCCGGTCATGTCGATGGGCTTCCTCATCGGTCGCGATCAAGCGGTCGTGTGGCGAGGGCCGATGCTTCACGGATCCATTACTCAGTTCCTACGCGATACCGCCTGGGGCGAACTCGACTATTTGATCATCGACATGCCCCCAGGCACCGGGGATGTGGCATTGACCCTTTCTCAACTGTTACCACTGACGGGTGCAGTAATCGTCTGTACGCCCCAAGAAGTCGCGCTCCTCGATGCGAGCAAGGCCATGGCGATGTTCGAAAAGACCAAAGTGCCCATCCTGGGAATCGTTGAAAACATGTGCGGATTCACCGATCCCGAATCGGGAAAGACGTTCGACATCTTCGGCCGCGGCGGAGCGAGAAGCAAAGCCGAGGAAGCGTCTGTGCCATTCCTGGGTGAGGTCCCGATTCAGATCGCGCTGCGAAGCGAATCGGACGAGGGACGACTGGCTGACGTACTGCAAAATCCGCGAATCGCCAAACCGTTTGAAGACGTATGCCGCGCTCTAACGAGATCCATCGCCGATCAGATCGCCGCACGACCCTCGATCGGAGCGCCCCTTCCGGTTCTTGGATAGTCACTTTCTGGAAGCATTGTCTCCGTACGCTTACTTGCGCAACACGGTTACTGGGTGAATAACGCTGGCATCGTCCGAGTGCGAGGAGCAGACTCAACGCAAGTCAAAAACGCTTGATCGAGCACTTCGGTCCTTTGGTTCGCAAATTACCGCGAACCGCTTCGGTCAACCATCGGCATCGACGGAGTTCAAACAGCCATCGAGTACGAGTACCGTTTCACTGAGTACCGCTTCGCTGAGTACGATTACGACGAAATCCGATGCGATACACGAACACAACACGTAATCGGATGCTCACAATCGCGTCAATTGCATGCAGAGAAACACCGCGAATCCAATCAGATATGTCCATCCCGCCCATCGTTTCACTTCTCCTCCGCGAAGCGCGATCGGGAGGAGGAATATGGAAAAGCCGATCATGATCGGCAAGTCCCAACGAAACGAATGCTCACCCACTTGAAAGGGTGATATGCAGGCTACGATTCCAAGAATGCATCCAATATTGAATAGATTCGAGCCAGCCACGTTTCCGATCACGATGTCCGATTCTTGACGGCGCGATGCGAGTATAGCCGTTGCCAACTCTGGCAAAGATGTCCCCACGGCGACGATCGTCAAGCCGATGACAAGTTCGCTGAGGCCGAGAGTTCTGGCTATTGCGACGGCACTATGAACCATCAACTGCGCACCGGCGATCAATCCAAACAAGCCTACTAGCACCAAGGCCGCGTTTCTCAGAAATGATCGATCCGCCAAGGCTGCTTTGTTGGATGTGCCCACCGTCGTAGTTTCGGGGACTCGCTCCAGGATTTCGCTGTCGCTAGCACGATCTGACGCGAGTACTTCCTTCCATGGATCCTTCTCCTCCACCGCATGAGTCAGTTCAATAACTTGCTCGCGATACGCACGCTTCTCGCGGATGCCTCTGTAGATTGTCCAGCATGCAAGGCATCCAAAGGATGACAAGAGAATCATCCCATCGGTGCGACTGAGAAAGCCATCGAAACAGAGCCCCCACAGCAAAAACGATTGAGCGATCAGGAGCGGGATCTCGAAACGGACAATCGCCGCGTGAAGCCGAATCGGACGAATGATCACTGCCAGACCGAGGATGAGCCCTAGGTTCGCGATGTTGCTACCGATCAAGTCGCCGAAGGCCAAGTCGGTTTTCCCTTGAAGAGCCGCGGTGATGTCGATCGCCACTTCGGGGGCAGACGTACCGTAGGCAATAAGAGTCAACCCGATGAGGAGGGAACTGACCCCCATTCCGCGAGCGATCCCTACTCCGCCATGGATTGTTCCCTCGGCACCGACATACAAAATCGCTAAACCGAGAAAAAATAAAAGAACCGACCAGAGTATTTCCATGCGATCGTTCCGAGGATGCGGGGACGGTTCGACCAATATCCGGTCGCGTGGTATACTTTACCTCCCAGTAAACGGCCGCGTGCCTGTCGAAGGAAAAGAACATTCCTCCTACGTGCGTTTACGCAACTTTATGTGAAATTCCATGGCAAATCCAAGTCTTCAAGTGTCCAAGAAAACCCACGTTATGACCGGCGCGGACATTGTGGTCGAGTCGCTGGTTCGGCATGGAGTCCAAGTAGTTTTTGCCTATCCGGGCGGTTGCAGCATGCCCATGCACCAATCGCTCACCAAATACTCAAGCCAACTGAGAACCATTCTGCCGCGACACGAACAGGGGGGGGCATTTGCCGCCCAAGGGATCGCGAGATCGACCGGTGGTGTCGGGGTTGCGATGGCAACGAGTGGTCCCGGGGCGACGAACCTTGTGACCGCAATTGCGGACGCAAAGATGGATAGCATCCCGTTGATCGCAATCACGGGCCAAGTCCCCACCGGCGTGATCGGAACCGATGCCTTCCAAGAAACTCCGATCGTCGAAATCTGTCGAGGCATCACCAAACATCACTATCTCGTTACGAGGGTGGAGGATGTACCGCGCGTGATGAAAGAGGCCTTTCACATCGCGACCACCGGTCGGCCCGGCCCCGTCTTGGTCGACATGCCCAAGGATGTGCAACTCGACAGTTGCGAAGTCGATTGGGATGTTTCGATGACTCTGCCGGGGTATCGTCCCACCAAACATCCGAATGCCGCTCCGGAGCAGATCCGTCAAATTGCGGCAGCAATCCGACACAGCAAGCGTCCGGTGATTTACTGCGGAGGAGGGATCGTGACCGGGGAAGCCCACCAAGCTCTCCGGGCATTGGTGGCGAAGACCGGGATACCTGTGGCTATGACCGTCATGGGGCTCGGTGTCTATCCCGCAGATGGTCCGCTGTCGCTCGACATGCTCGGTATGCACGGTGCGGCCTATGCCAATTATGCCGTCCGCGACTGCGATCTTTTAATTGCTTTGGGTGTTCGGTTCGATGATCGCGTGACCGGAAATGTCGGTTTGTTCGCGAAGAACGCCAAGATCGTCCATGTGGACATCGATGCATCCGAGTTGAACAAGAACAAGATCGCCCATATTTCGGTGCGCAGCGATATCCGATTCGCTCTCGAGGAATTGAACAAAATCGTCGAACCACCTGAGGATTGTGCAGCTTGGGTGACGCATTGCCGCGAGTTGAAGGGGAAGTTCCCATTCAGCTACGACGACTCCTTCGATGGGATTTTGCAGCAGCATGCCATTCGGACCTTGTCCAATCTGACACGAAACCGAGAGACCTACGTCACGGTCGGCGTCGGTCAACATCAGATGTGGGCTGCACAGTTCTTTCAGTTCCAACGTCCTCGCGCCTGGTTGAGCAGCAGCGGTCTAGGAACTATGGGATTCGGCTTGCCAGCAGCGATGGGGGTGCAAGCCGCACATCCCAATGCTTTGGTGATCGATATCGATGGCGACGGATCTTTTCAAATGAATATCCAGGAACTGGCGACACTTCACTGCGAGAAACTGCCAGTGAAAGTTCTTCTGCTCAACAACCAACACCTCGGCATGGTGGTGCAATGGGAGGATCGTTTCATGGGATCCAATCGTGCGCACACATATCTGGGACCGATCGACCATGAGGAAGCCAGCGGTCCGGGATCGACCGTCGCACACTCGTATGTCGCAAGCCGTTACCCTGACTTTGTTCAAATCGCCAAAGGATACGGATGCGGCGGGGCAACCGTTCGTCGCAAGGCGGATTTGGAAGGAGCACTCGAAGAAATGATCCGCTATCCAGGTCCATTTGTTCTCGACGTCGAAGTTCCTTATCAAGAGCATGTTCTGCCAATGATCCCGTCCGGCAAGACGGTCGACGACATGATTCTCAAGTAGACGGTACGAGTTTCACGTAATGGCGATCCCCCATTCCAATCCCTCTAACTAGATTTGTCCCGATGCTCGACCTATACGATAAAGTCCAAGAAGCCTGTGTATTTATTCGTAAGGCTTGGCATCATACGCCGCACGCCGGGATCATTTTGGGAACAGGCTTGGGACCGCTGGTGCAGCGGATCGAAGTTCAAGCGACGATCGAATACGAAGACATTCCTCACTTCCCCCGATCCACCGCCACCTCGCATCGTGGGCGGCTCGTGTGCGGCAATCTCTGTGGGCTACCGATCGTCGCCATGGACGGACGATTCCACATGTACGAGGGATACCCCCTCACGCAAATCACGCTCCCCGTTAGGGTCATGAAGTTTCTCGGCGCACAGTTGCTGGTGGTCACCAACGCTTGTGGCGGAATGAATCCGAATTACCGCGCCGGAGACATCATGGTGATCGACGACCATATCAACTTGATGGGAGATAATCCCTTGATCGGTATCAATGATGATCGGCTCGGACCTCGGTTTCCGGACATGTGCTACCCCTACGATCCCGAACTCATCGATGCAGCCCTTCGGATCGCCCGAAACAATGACATCGTCGCACATCGTGGTGTATTCGTCGCAGTCGCAGGCCCCAACCTGGAGACCCGCGCCGAATACCGTTTCCTGCGTGGCATCGGGGCCGATGTGGTCGGGATGTCCACCGTCCCCGAAGTGATCGTTGCGGTCCATTCCTCGATGCGGACAGTCGGTTTTTCGGTTGTGACCGACATGTGTTTGCCAGACTCGCTCGAACCGGCAAACGTCGAAAAGATCATCGCAATTGCCAATGAGGCTGAACCGCGACTGACAACTTTGGTGACCGGGGTTCTCGCTCACGAGAAAGCCGATCGCACTGAGGGATCGCACTGAGGGATCGCACTGAGGGATCGCACTGAGGGATCGCACTGAGGGCCGATCGGATGGTTCCCGATTCAATCATCCTCGCTCCAGCAAAAGACCCAGACTGAACTCCCACCCCTTCTCATCATTGGAGGTTTCGACGAGAGACGTGACCGCCGACGCATTGTCTGCCGACTGGATTCGGCAACGATCTCCGAATTTTTCGCCCCGAGTTGGCATCATTCTCGGAAGTGGATTGGGTGCGTTGGCAGACTCCATTCGCCCAAGTGCGATCTATCGATACCAAGAGATCCCCGAATTCCCCAGATCCCATGTAGCCGGGCATGCTGGGAACTTGGTACTCGGCGACCTCGGTTCGGTTCCCGTGGTGGCAATGCAAGGCAGAGCGCACCTCTACGAAGGATGGTCGATCGACCAGTCGACCTTGCCGGTTCGCACGATGGCTCGCTTAGGTATCGAGTTACTGATCGTATCCAACGCTTCCGGCGGAATATCCTCCCGTTTCCGAAGCGGCCAATCCGTCTTGATCGATCACCATGTGAACCTGATGTTCCGTAGCGGCATCTCTTTATCTGACGCGAGAGTGGGGTTGGCCACGCATGGCGTACCGGATCGGACGGGGTCGATTTACGATCCTGTTTGGCTCGAGCGAGCGGAAAAAGAGGCGATCGAATTAGGTTTCTCGCTTCCTCGAGGAACCTACCTCGGTACACTGGGACCCAACTATGAAACGCGGGCCGAGTACCGAGCGTTTGCGAAGATGGGTGCGGATATGGTGGGGATGAGCACGGTTCCAGAGACCATGGTCGCATCCCAGCTAGGCATTCCGTCCCTCGCGTTCTCGATCGTCACCAATGTCGCCAAACCCGATGCCCCCTCGAAAACTGAACACTCAGATGTCTTGGAATGGTCGAGGAACGCCCAGAAGCAGTTGATTCCGTTGATCGAGCGACTGCTGCGCAAGTACTTCACCGACAGATAATTCATCTCCACGCGAGCAGGCCAGACGTTGAACGATAAGAAAAGTAAATCCGAGGAGCCCACCAAGAGAGTTCTCGACCCCCTGGCCGATGGAGCGCTCACCGAAGCAATCGGATCGGTCGATAACGCGCCGACGCTCTCCTATCACCACGCCGGCCTGACCGTGGAAGGGTACTCGCGCGCCGCTGTGCAAACCTATTGGCGCATCGCTGAGATGAAGATCGGCTTTGACTTGGGTGCACAGCCATGGGATTTCATGGCACTGCCTCGCTACTTCATCACCCATTCACACCTGGATCACATCGCAGCTATCCCTTCCTATGTTGCGCGACGCCGCATGATGAAGATGGAATCGCCAACCATCTACCTTCCTGGGCATACGGTTTCCTCCGTGGAACAACTGCTCCGCGTCATCGGCCGACTGGACCGCGGGAGATTGCCATGCGATTTGATCGCGGTCGAACCAAACCAAGAAATCGAACTATCTCGAGAGTTGGTGGTCACTACATCCGCTATGCGACACTCGATCCCAGCGTTGGGCTACATTATTTGGGAGCGTCGCAAGAAACTCAAGCCTGAGTTCGCAAACTTGACGGGCGACGCTATCCGCGATCTCCGATTAGCGGGGACGGAAGTGACACACGAGATCCGAGTCCCGATGGTCGCATATACCGGCGACACGTCGCCCGCTGGCTTGGATGCATGCCCCGACATGTACCGGGCCAAAATTCTCATCACCGAGATGACCTTCCTGGCCCCCGAACATCAGCAGGACAAGATCCACAAGCATGGACATATGCACCTGAACGACTTCGTTGACCGACGAAACGACTTCAAGAACGAAGTCATCATCTGCGGCCACTTCAGCGTTCGATACAACGACCGCCAGATTCGCCGCTGGGTCGATCGCGCCTTGCCCGATCGACTGGACGGCCGGCTCAAATTGTGGATCTGATTCAGATTGTGCAAGCAAGAATTGGCTGACGATTGAGCGGAAACTCGATTACTCCGTCTTCAAATACTCCGTCTTCAAACTTCCGATTCGGAAAGCGGGTCCGCATCTCTCTACATATCGACACTCGTCATGAGTTGATGCTCACAGCCGTTGCAACACCACCGACCCGCACCGCCGCCAAAGCATCAATTTATCTAATCTTATTTGCCATGGAATTAGCCTAAACTAATATTGAGATGTAGGCCGATAGGACTTTATGGTTGGGACGTGGGAATCTGCATGGATTGTTTGCATTGTTCCGACTGGTGAGAGCTTAGCGACCATCCGTTTGTTACATCGAAACTGCGAGGGATTTTGTAAAGAGGGCTCTATTATGAATGTCCTGCTTTCGTTGGTTTGCATCGCGTCGAGTTGCGGTCTTGGGGATGGTTTGCAGAGTCGAGTGATTGACGAGTCGATCGACATGATCGAGCTCAATCATTTCTACGATTCGAGCGGGAGGCACATTTACGACCAGGTGATTTTCTATCACTTGGCTCCGGAAACGGGAAAATACCGGGTGCGGGCTTGGTGTCTGGTCGAGGACCGAGAGAGTCTGTCGCGGAGACCGATTCGCAATCCCGTGACCGGTCGGGTGCGTGTGGAGTGGTATGATGGCGAGCACAGAGTGCTG
>JBILVV010000551.1:0-2676 GCA_044370255.1 Pirellula sp. | reverse complement strand
CCGCGATACCACTGAAGCAGTCCAAGTAGGCGATTCGCATGGCATTGACGCTTTGCATTAGGATGGTCGCTAAGGAGCGATTTCCCAGGGGTGCGAACAAGGGATGGTAGTGGGTATCCCCGGGGAAACCCACTTGACACTCTGATTGTAATTGGACGGTTGGCGGTCGGCCGACGGGCGGGTTTTGAAGTTTGGCTTTTGGGAACAATCTCAACCCGAAACGTAAGTTTTGATGTTGCGATTTTGGTTCCACCAGGTCGGTGAATTGACGTTTTCACAGGTTTTTCGCAACCCGACGCGTGAGCGAGGGACGAATGAGGTAAGGCGTCGCAAGCGACGTAAATCCATCCCTCGCTTACGCTTCGGGTTGAGATCAGCTCGAAAAGCGCCATGGCAAAGATTGCCATTTGGGTTCGAAGCCTGTCGACAAAGAACACCTGGATTTTTGCTGTTGCCTCCACCGGGGGCGTGGATATACTTTCCCTCCCTGAAACAAATCGCAAATCCTTTTGAAACAGCAGGATTCCTTGGTGAGCGCTGCGGCGTCCGAGGCCCATGCCGCAGCAGGAGTTTGATACAATGAAAGTCGTTTCATCCATTGGTGCATTGAAATATCGTCACCCTGACTGCCAGGTTGTGCGTCGCCGTGGCCGGATCTATGTGATTTGCAAGAGCAACCCTCGCTACAAGGTTCGTCAGGGAAACGCCAAGTGCAAGCGGCGCAAGCGCTAGCTTTAGCACTCGCTCGGCCTGCTCTTTCGCGATGACGTTGGATCGTTGATGGCCCAGTACATTTTTGCTGGGTCATAGAACAAGCATTTCATTGCGAGTCGATTGTTGGGCCGAGTTTGTCGCGGTGGGGTACTTCATGAAGTTGCGATTGGGATTGATCGGGTTGGGTCGCGACTGGCAATCCCGTTACCTTCCGGCTCTGCGGTCGATGCGCGATCGGTTTCAAGTCGTCGGTGTATACAACAGCGTCTCCGTCCTTGCGGAGACAGCTGCCCGCGAATTAGAAGCCGAACGCTTCGACAGCTATCGCGCGATCATGGAAATGCCCAACCTGGATGCCGTGATGGTACTCGAGGACGACTGGTATCGATTGATGCCTTTGTGGGCCGCATGCGAGTATCGCAAGTCGGTATTCTGTGGCTCCGAGGTTGATCTCGATCCATCCGTTGCCGCGAGCATTCATGAGCGCGTTCGCGATTCTGGGATCGCGTTCATGAACGAGTTTTCGCGCCGTTTCGCTCCTGCAACCCTGCGTCTCAAAGAGCTGATCGCGACGAGGCTCGGCCGACCTCGGCTTCTGTTTTGTCATCGACGCCTCGCCTGCGAATCTCCCGATCCACGATTGAGCCGTTCGCTAGAGTTGCGGGCCCAGCGAGAGTTGTTGGAGCTGATCGATTGGTGCAAATACATCGTCGGAGAGACACCGACCTGGGTGCAAGCGATTCGTCACGCCAGTTTGCCGAGCCCGGAAAATGCCGACTACCAAATCTTCAGCCTAGGGTTTGGTTCGCCCGAAAAAGATCCTCGCGCCATCTTGGCCCAAATCAGTTGCGGGGCATATATTCCGGCGATATGGCAAGAGGCGATCGCATATCGACCTCCCGCAGCGGTTCAAGTCTGTTGCGAAAAAGGTTTGGCCTTCGTTGATCTTCCATCGACGCTAGTCTGGTTCGATAACGCGGGGCGGCATCAAGAGTCGCTCGACACCGAGCTATCGATCGGCCAGCAGATGCTGATCCAATTTCATCGAGCGATCACTTCGTTGGTGTGCCATGTCAGCGACCTGGAGGAAACGTTCCAGGCGATGCAAATCCTCGATGCAGCACGGCAGAGCACGGAGCAGCATCAACGCATAGCCATTGCTCTTTAATCCGACGCGAGTGAACGCTGGAGTGTAGAGACCATGAGTTCCAAGAGCCCATCGTCCGCCTCCCCGAGAACAGTCGATCTCGGCTATCTGTTCCGCCTATGGTTTGGGCTCAAGGAACCGGTTGCTAGGGTTCCCTACATCCTGAGCGGATTTGGCTTGATGCTGGTCAAGTACCTGTGCGAAGCGGCGATGATCTCTTCATTCACCCACAAGTTCTATCAGCCGCTGGATTTTCTCAATCCGCTTATCAGTGTTCGGCAAAAGTACTTTGCACCGCCAGCACCGGATTGGCTGGCATGGTTCGTAGTTTTATGGTCACTGCCGTTTTTATGGATCGCCGTATCGATGAGTGTTCGTCGAGCAGTCGATGCGGGGAAAAACGCATGGTTGGGTCTTTGGATTTTTGTACCTCTGGTGAATTTCATCATGATGGTCTATCTGTGCGCTCCACCATCCTCACGGCGGCGACGACGACTCGAAGGGTCTGTGGACGCGTTGAGCCGTGATGCAACAAGTAGCGAGGATTCCACGCAACCATTGATTGAGCACAAGTTTTCCTCGGCATTGCTCGGTATTGCGGCGAGTGCAGCAATTTGCATCACGATGGTTTCCCTGAGTGTTTATCTGATCAGAGACTACGGTGCCGCGCTGTTCATGGGGACTCCGATCATCATGGGTGCGACCAGCGCCTATATCTACAATCGGCCCTATACTCGCGGAGTGCTTGCGAGCATCATGGTCGCGGAGCTGTCGATTTTTTTGAGCGGCCTGATCCTGTTGCTCTTCGCGTTTGA
>JBILVV010000550.1:0-2682 GCA_044370255.1 Pirellula sp. | reverse complement strand
GGAGCCCAAAACGTACCGTCCGAACACTTCAGCCTCAACTTTGAAGAGATCAAGGTGACCTACACCGAGATGAACAAAGAGGGATCCAAGGTTGGGAATGTGGCATACGGGTGGAAGGTTCCAGAAGGGCAGAAAGCTTAGCCCATTTCGCGAACCCAAAAATCAAAAAGGGCTGGCGGTTGCCAGCCCTTTTTCGTCGTCGTATTGAATGAACGTTCCGATGATGCCTACTTGCCTGCTGCGGCGGAAACAGCCGGTGGCACAACTGGACCTGGTGCTGGAGGAGGAGGAGTGCGGTTTCTGCGGCGAACATTCAGGACGACCTGCTTCGACTCACCTGCGGTCAGCACGACTTCTTCCTTGGCGAAATATTCCGCGCCGGTCTTGGTCTTGACCAAACCTTCGATTTCAAATTTGTATTTCTTGCCGGGAGTCAGGCCGCGAACGATGTAAGGCCGCAACGTGCCCTTGGTCTCGGTCTCTTCACCATTGATCTTCACGACCGCGGCTTCATTCACGATCACCGTCAAGTTGATGATCTTCGTCGGGTCGTCAACTTCTCGCAATAGATCCTCTGACGAGAGTTCTTGTGCAATGGGAGCCCCCTCGTAAACAATTTCGCCCGAGGAACTGTTTCCACAGCATTGCCCCATAACCGCGCCGCCGCCAACGGCTGTAGCGATCAGCGAAACAAGGCCGCAGCATACTACTTTTGTGATTGAAAGCTTCATAAACAGATTCTCCAATGATTAACGTCAAATACCCAGCCCTGCGCCGAGTGCCGTATCGACAAGAGGCACACATCAGGGCCAGCATAATTGGCGGCGTACAGTTCGCACAGAATTTTCCGGTTGTAGAATCCTCTCTCCAGTCTACTTCTTACCGTTAAACCAATAGATCCGTTGATCCTCGGAAACAGGATCTTGAGAGAATTGTTCCAGTTCATTCTCGGACAGGAAGTACAAGGAGACATTTTCCGAAACTTTCTCCTCGGGTAGGGTGAACGTATGGATTTCCGTCCATCGATCGCTTCTGTCTGTCCGCTCTCGGTACTGGCGACTTGCCTTCTCTGCATCGGGACAGAGTACCCACTGGTACTTCTCTTCCCCTAGCCGATGCTCTCTTTCGACTCGAATCGAGGCGCTGCTTCGCTCGATTTCCCAACCGCGAAACGGAACAATCTGCGAATCGATCTGGACATCTTTCCGGATGTCATCGCGCGACCCGAAAAGCTTATGGGCGTCGGAGAAGGACCACCACAAATCTAACGCCCCCCCCGATTTTTCCCACGCGATATCCTTCACGCTGTCCACACGAAACTCAAGCGTGGGATAGTGTCTTCGTTCGAAGTCCAGGTCGGAGAATAAGATCGTAGGTCTTTTCGCGTCAGGCGCATCATTCGGCAAATTGCGATTCAGTTTCCCAAGAGCAAACCTCGGCCAAGGCAAATACTCGGGTGGCTTTCTGTCCCGTTCGCGTCGAACACCTACTCTCACAAGAAACGCATTTTCCCGGAACTCATTCCTTCGAAAGTCCCACTTGAGTGTGTAGTCGCTCCCTGGATTGTCTGACGGAAGTGTGGATGACGGGCTGAGTGAGAATAGGAGATTATTCTCTTTCAGTTCTGCCGGGGACTTGAAGAGAATCGCACCTTTTTCTCGGTCAAGCTCGATCTGCAAGTGCTGGCCTCCGTAAACATCGACATCCTGCGATGGCACTGAGCTATCTTTTCGCGATTGGCCTCCCGAGGACTCGACGATCGACAAACGATTCCGACCAGGTGAAATGGGTTGCTGATTCACAGGGAGCGGGTACGTAAATGCCAAGCTCGATTTCTGAGTTTTGTCTGGCGGATCAACTCTGATTTCGTACGAAGGAAATACTTCTTTGAGTTGATTCTTGACAGCCTCGAAGGTTCGATAGGGTTCTGCGACGATCTTGGCCTTGGACTCTTGCTTGACCTCCTTGAGATCTGCGATGAAATTCTCTTTTTCGGACTTTTCCTGCGACGAATCACCATCTCGGACTTGGTAAAAATAGAAATCTACGTTTCGATCTTGCCTAAGAGTTTTCTTTATCTCGCCTCTCGTGATGCTGTTTGGGTAGTACAGCGGTTTACCATTTTGCTTATCATTCTCCCATTCCTTTACATTCATTCGCCACGGATCGTTGCTATCACCAGTGATGACTCTGTTTTCGCCGTCACTGAAGATGAAGATGTTGGATGAAGATTTGGATTTGAGCAAATCGTAAGCGCAGGCGATCGCATCGTAGAGCGGGGTTTCCGAAGTTGGCTTTACGATGTCTTTGAGACGCAATGCCTCGAGAAGTTTCGGGTCTTCGCTGTTCAGGAATTCGGTATGAGCCACATGGCTGAAGTATTCCACTTCCACTCCCGCCTTAGGCGGAGTTTGCATGGAAAGAACTCTGTCTCCGATGCGAGCGACTTGAAACAGAGTTGTCTTGGGATCGATGAAGCTGGAGTTTTTGTCATGAGGTTCCGCAATTCCGAATACCATGAGTGATACGTGAATCTTGATACCGGTTCCCTCTAGTTCCCGCAGTCGATAGATAAGTTCTTCGACCGCTTCGACCGCCTGCTTCATTCTGATGTTTTCGCTCATGGAGCCAGAGCAATCGAGCAAGATCACAACGTATCGGTCAAAGCTCCCTAAAGTAGCG
>JBILVV010000164.1:0-9761 GCA_044370255.1 Pirellula sp. | reverse complement strand
TCCCGATACGGGGTCGAGACCTGCCAGGAAGGCACGGCGGACACAGCGTTGGATGCAGTGCACGATACAGACTTCGTTGGGATCGAACAGTTCGGACCGCAGGGGTCTAGGCATAGTGATTCTCCTCAGGAGAACAGGGTAGCAGAAAAGAGAGGAAATGGCAAATAGGTGGGTGGCACGTAAAAGGATGATGGGGTTCTGGTTGCGATTTCGATCGCTTCTGTGGAATAGCGGTTGCGGGTATTATTCGTACTTTGTCGTGTCGATCGGAATTATTAGTATGGGTCCGGGTTCGCGGTAATCTTGTGGAGCGAAATGGTGGGCGGTATTGGACGATATGTTGGTCGCGGTTCGAGTGGCGTCGGCATCGCAAGACTACTGGTATCTCTTTCCACTCTGTTTCCTTTTCCTTCCTGGGGGATCACTCAGGATTCACCACTCGACGATTTGCAATTCAATCGCGATATACGACCGATCCTGTCCGAGTTCTGTTTTTCCTGCCATGGACCAGACGCCAGCCATCGGCAAGCTGACCTCAGACTCGATATTTCCGATGATGCGACCGCAAGGAGGATTCTGGTCCCTGGCTCTCCGCTCGAAAGTGAATTGATCGCTCGCATCGACTCCCGCGATGAGTCGGTCGTAATGCCACCACCATCGACGAAAAAAATTCTTCGCGAAGACCAAAAACAACGGCTTCGCAGATGGATTGAAAAGGGTGCGGTCTACGAGATGCATTGGGCTTATGAATCTCCCAAGAAGATCGACATTCCTCTTTCCGAGCACCCGATCGACCACTTGCTCGAAGTTCGGCACAAGGCACTCGGCTGGTCACCCGCCCCCGAGGCCGATCGCCGCACATTGATACGCCGTTTGTATAGCGACCTGATCGGCCTACCTCCATCGCCCGAGGATGTCTCAGACTTTCTGAAGGACGATTCTCGAGATGCCTATAATCGATTGGTCGAACGTCTGCTGGCAAACCCACACTACGGCGAACGGATGGCCATGGGTTGGCTCGATGTGGTTCGCTATGCCGATACGATCGGATACCACAGCGACAACCCGCGCAACGTTTGGCCCTATCGCGATTGGGTGATTCGATCCTTCAATTCGAACAAACCCTTTGATCGCTTCACGCTCGAACAGGTCGCCGGTGACCTCTTGCCAGATGCCGACCAAGAGTCACTTGTCGGTTCCGCTTTCAATCGGTTGATCCTGACCACCGAAGAAGGTGGCGCTCAACCGAAAGACTACGAAGCTCGGATGCTCGCCGATCGCGTCCGCGCCATCGGTACCGCATGGCTTGCTCAAACGACCGGTTGCGCCCAATGCCACGACCATAAATTCGATCCGTTCTCGACTCGCGATTTTTACTCCTTGGGTGCATTCTTTGCCGATATCCAGGAAGGGCTGGTCGCCGCTCGAGAAGAGGGGATGCCGGTCCCGACAACGGAGCAAAAGGAGCAGCTTGCAACCTTGGATCGCGAGGTTGAAGTTGCAAAATCCGCATTTGAATCCGTGGTCGAGGAAGTGAACGCCGCGCAGCAAGCGTGGGAGGAATCGGTTCGCTCCGATCGATTTGTTTTCGATGCTCTCCAACCGGGTTCAAAAGCCAAAGAACTCGACAAGAAATCTGCTCGCAACATCGCAAGTGCGATCAAGGCGGAAAAAAGAACTGAATCGCAACGGCAAGAAATTCAGACTTACTTCCGACAGCATATCAATGCGCTGCACTGCGAAACATGGCTGGCTCTCGACCGAGCTGAGAAGATGCGGTCGGATCTGGTTCGCCAAATACCCAAATGCCTTGTCTCCAAGAGCGGCAGTACGAAACGGATCGTTCGCGTTCTGCCGCGAGGCAATTGGCTCGATGATTCGGGGGAAATCATGAGGCCAGCCTTCCCGAGCTATCTGCCGCAACCAGAAGCCATCGACCGCGAATGGAATCGACTCGATCTCGCTAAGTGGCTTGTTTCACGAGAAAATCCATTGACTGCACGCGTTGTGACCAATCGACTCTGGAAGCATTTCTTTGGAACGGGCTTGAGCAAGATCCTTGACGACTTCGGAGCCCAAGGCGAACCCCCGGCCCACCCGGAACTTCTCGATTATCTTGCCTGCGAGTTTATGGACTCCGGTTGGAATTGGAATCATATGGTCAAGCTCATCGTTACGAGTCGGGCCTACAAACGATCCGCGATCGCTACACCGGAACAACTGGCTGCCGATCCGTACAACAAGGAACTTGCAAGGCAGTCGCCGTTTCGTTTGGACGCAGAGTTGATACGCGATCAAGCTCTTTACGTCGCAGGGTTTTTGGTCCCCGAGATCGGCGGACCGAGCGCCAAACCGTATCAGCCTGCAGGCTACTGGGAGAACCTCAATTTCCCGATGCGAACCTACCAAGAAGATCATGGTTCAGGGCAATACCGCCGAGGCTTGTATACGTGGTGGCAAAGAACGTTTCTGCATCCGAGTCTCCTTGCGTTCGACGCACCTAGCCGCGAAGAAAGCTGCGCCGAACGGACACGCTCTAATATCCCTCAGCAAGCCTTAGTTTTACTGAACGACCCCTCATATGTCGAAGCAGCCCGCGGTTTCGCAGCAAGGATGCTCAGCCAGGGTGGGGACACGACGCAATCTCGCATCGCATGGGGTTTTCAACAACTTTTGCAACGACAACCTACCAGCGGCGAAATCGCAACACTCGAACAATTGCTGGCTCGTCATCGCGAGCGTTATGCCACGGAACCCGCGGCGGCAACACAACTGCTATCCACAGGTCTCGCACAGCCGCCAATAGAGATCAATGCTGTCGAACTTGCAGCATGGACCCACGTAGCTCGCGTACTCATGAGTCTCCACGAAACCATCACCCGAAGTTGATCGCCATGCGACTGGATCCCTTTGCAATTCCACTCTGTCGACGGCAAATGCTTCGACGCAGTACCATTGGGGCTGCTGCCCTCGGGCTGTTGCTCGGGCATAAAGCGAATGGCAACCAACATCCAGCCGACAAGGGTCCAGTTGCGTCGATTCAGTTCGCATATCCACGGCGAGCAAAACGCGTCATCTGGCTGACCATGGCAGGTGGCCCCTCGCACCTGGAATTGTTTGACAACAAGTCCAAGCTCGCGGAAATGAATGGCGAGCCGATGCCAGAAAGCATGACGCGCGGCCAACAGCTTGCGCAGCTTCAGGGACAGAAACTCGTTTGCCTCGGGCCGATGTTTCCGTTCGCAAAATATGGTCGAAACGGGACCGAGATCAGTACTCTACTGCCCCATATCGGCAGCGTGATCGACGATATCTGCTTGATTCGTTCGATGACAACTGATGCAATTAACCATGATCCCGCCCATATGTTCATGAACACCGGCTCTCAAATCGCTGGCCGTCCAAGCATGGGTGCGTGGATCCAGTATGGGCTAGGGAGCGAAGCAGAGGATCTGCCCGGTTTCGTAGTTCTCGTCTCGACCGGAGCCGGACGCTCTCCGCAACCCATTGCAGCGAGGCAATGGAGCAGCGGTTTCCTGCCGAGCCGATATCAAGGAGTGCAACTTAGGAGCAAAGGAGACGCGGTCCTCTATCTGAGCAATCCGCCTGGTATTACACGTGAGCAACAAGGCCTCGATATCGAAGCGATCAACGCCCTCAATAGACAACATGAGTCGGTCGCCAAAGATCCGGAGATTGCTACGCGCATTGCGCAATTTGAATTGGCCTTTGAGATGCAGGCCAGCGTGCCGGAATTGATGGATATGCGTAACGAAACCGAGGAAACGCTCGCTATGTACGGCTGCCAACCCGGGGACGGCACTTTTGCGAGCAACTGCATTCTCGCGCGGCGACTCGCCGAGCAAGGAGTTCGATTCATCCAACTCTATCACCGGGACTGGGATCATCACAGCCTGCTGCGCGAGGAACTTCCCCTGCGAGCTGCTGAAGTCGATCGCGCCAGCGCGGCTTTGGTTCGCGATCTCAAGCAACGCGGGATGTTCGAGGACACATTGATCGTTTGGAGCGGAGAATTCGGACGTACCCCGATGTCTCAAAGCAACAAAGGCCCCATCGGTCGCGATCACCACAATCGTTCGATGTCGATGTGGCTAGCCGGGGCTGGTATACGAGGCGGGATGGTTCTCGGATCAACCGACGAGTTAGGTTACGCTGCCGTTGAAAACATTTGCACGGTCCATGATCTGCATGCGACCATGCTGCAACAACTCGGGATTGACCATGAAGCCTTCACCTACAAGTTCCAGGGCCTGGATTTCCGATTGAGCGGTGTTGAAGGTGCGAGCATTATCTCCGAGATCGTCTCTTAGCCGTATGCTTGAGCGGTCATCGCAATCGCTCCTCGAGGAATCGATACGCGGCCTCTCGCGACTCTAGTGGAAAATCGTGCGCACAGTCGGGGTACATCACGCGCAGTTGATCCGATGCATTGAGGATCTCAAAAACAGGGCGAGCTGCATCGATGGATTCTCGCACCCCTTCGCAGTCGAAGTTGTCGTCACGCTGCGGAGAACTACTGAAGAAAGCGCGCGGAGCGATCGCGGCGATCAACTGAGGAAAATCAAATGGCACTCGATCCGGATCCAATCCATACTCAGTCGCGATACGAGGCATGTAACGATCGCTCGTCCAACCCTTGAGTTTGCCACCATAGTATTTATGGAACCGAGTGAAACCACAGCTCGAGACGGCAGCTTGGATTCGCTCATCGAAAACCGAAGTGAAGATCGTATTGTGGCCACCCAAAGAATGACCGATGCATCCGATCTTGGATGCGTCAACATCCGACCGCGCGATGAGCATGTCGATTGCGCGCATGTTGTCCCAAATCGCCTTGAGCGAACCACTTTTCCATTGCGGATTACCGGCAAAGTCATAGCGATATTCGCCGAACGATGGATAGTCCGGCGCCAAGGCAATAAAGCCTCGCCGAGCTAGTTCTATCGCGTAATGAAGATTGGGGCTTCCACCCAGGCCGACCGGTTCCCCCTTGCCGATGGGTGTCGTTTGATGAAGGCAGAGAACTGCCGGTCGCGAATCCTTTGATGCCCCCTTGGGGAGCAAAAGATGAGCAGGCACCCAAACATCAGGCTCCGACTGAAAACGAAGCGTCTGCATAACAACGTTGGGATCCGAATCGACTTGCGCGATGACTTCGACAGATACTGGGGGAAGAGAATCTCGTGCTGGCAATCTTCCCATGACTTGTTGCATTCCCTCAAGGATCGCAGCACGATGCTTGGGCCAATCCTCGGCCTTGCCCGATGGCAATAGCGTTGGAACCCCCTGCGCGAAAAGTTGCGGCATCGACAACAGGATCGCGAACAATAAAGCCCCATGGCAGGCTAGTGATCGAGATATCAAGTGAACTGCCATCGCGAAACTCCATGCTGTGAACGATAAAGGGAACTAGCTGATTCTCGAACGGTCCCAATTCTAGGTTTGTGATTTGGCCTGAACCATGAGGTCGATTTCTTGTAGCGAATAGAGTCGGCCTTGATTGCAGCCTGGGCAGGACTGGGCTGCCTTACCCCACGCGGCTGGCGAGGCGAGATTCGATGACCAAAAAGGCCACGTTCGACATTGCGACGGACGGGATTCGTAAACGATGCACCGTCGCGAACCGGGATCGAGGAAGATGCAATCCCCGTCGGAATACTCCACCAAACTTTTACGCTTACCGACCCTGCGAACAAACTTGCGTTCGAACGCATCGGTATCGGTTATTCCAAGCTTGTTTGCGAGACTCTGAATCTCCTCGTCATTCACCCATACGAACCCACTCGCAGGACCGCTGCAACAGTTGCCGCAGCCGGTGCATTGAAAAGATAACCCTCCGCGATACCATGGGCCGGATTCAGCAGAAATTTCAACAGCGTTGTGTTCCGTGTCCTGCATGATTCTTGCGTGGCACTCGCCATCAGGGCTTGGAAGGCGAGTTGGCCAATCGCTTGAAATAGGCTTCGATCACTTCGCGATAATGGCTCGGCAGATCCTTGGTAATGCTCTGAAGAGCCTCCTGGCGCTGAGCGGGTGGAAGATTGCCCCAGCCCGAGGCATCGCCGATATCTTTTTCATCTACGTCCCCTGCTCCTTGAGCGCCAGCCGGTTGACTCTGCTTCATCGGATCTTGGTTGGGGCGCTGTTGTTGCTGAGAACCACCGCGTTGACGCTGCTGCTGTTGTTGCTGCTGTTGTTGCTGTTCTAATTGTTCGATCATCTTTTCAAGTTTGTCGATGATCGCCTGCTCCTGGTCGCGGACTTGTTTACCCGCTCGACCTAGGGCCAAGCGGCGTTCGACGTCGTTCATCATCCGGGCGATCTCGTCCAAGGAATCCTCCTTAAGTGGCTCTATGTCGGTGAGCATCAAGCGAGCGGTAATCGCGTATCGAGAGGGAATCTCCGTTTCCCGTTCCAAAAGCTTTCCCAGGCTTTCTTCGCAGGGTTGCTTCATCAACAAGTGGTGCTGACAGATCGCCATCGTGAATAGCCACGATGACGGATCGGAGGTTGAATCGATGGTCAGGGGGGAGAGATGGCTGACCGCTTCGTCAATGAATTGATGATGCACCAAGGCCCGCGCATACGCCAACTGCAAGTCGGGTTTGATCCAGGCTGGAATCGCGCCATTGGCGATCAGGGAACTAAGTTGGGCATCGAGCGATTGCAACGAGTCTGCACCCCATGTTCCGCGAAGACTATCTACGAAAGACTTGATCGAGGCATCGCATTCACTCGCCAAATGCAAGACCGCCTCGTGAAGTGTGATCCCTCGCTTGGTCGAGAGCGCGGTTGCTGCATCACGAGCTTCCCGCTTCGCATCCTCCTTCAGCGATCGATCGATCCACTCTTCAAACGAAGTTCGGAATCGGTTGGCATCTGGCCAATTCCAACTGGCCTGTTTGCGAAGTTCCTGGGGATCGGTCGCATAACCGGTCGCGGCAAACAGGAATCCTAACGCAAGCCAGAAAAACGAGGCCCGGCAGATTTGCTTGCAGTCCGACACGGGAACCTCAATTCTGTATAAGTAAAATTACTAATTTACGGCCGTCACGTTAAGTATACGTGATGGGACAGGCAAAAGCGATATGGCCGTAGGTGTCCGGGCGGGTTTGTTTTTTCCGGTTCGGCTCGCAACCATCGACTGGGGCGGGATTTGGGGTGAAGGGGGGATCGTGCCACCATTGCCGGAGGGTGGTATACCCTGAAAAATCCCCTCGCGACGCAGGTTGAGCACCTCTCGGACAACGAGCAACCCCACCCCCCTAAATTGGGTGATCGGGGAGAATTTCTCCGGTTCGACGTTGAAGGGAAAGCTAGCCCGAAGCAGACTGAAGGAAGCAGGGAAGCGATGGCAGACACCCGCTGGAAGATCGAAAGGTTCTCGGTTTTTTCAGTATTTTTCCACTTCGCTGAGTTGTTGAACGCTTCCCGTTATGACCAACGTCGACCGTGCCTACAACCATGTTCGCCAGGAGCTAGCCGAGATCGGTTTGTTGGCTGATGGTGTGTATTTGGATGTGGTGGAGTTGGTGGTATCGGGAGAGAAGAGCGAGGGGGAAAGGGGATATGTCTTTGAGCAAGTTGGGCATTACGCCAAGTGGGGATATGAGCCGGGGGTAATCTATTTGCCTCGCGACTTGCCGCATCAGCCGCGCAAGCCTGGGATGACTTTGTGCGATACGATTCGTCACGAGTATGGGCATGCATGGTTTTTCCATGATCCGGTTTTCTTCCGACATGATTGGTTTCCACGAACATTTGGTGCGTCCTACAGCAACTGCAACCCGACCCCTTACAATCGCTGGCGGAGTCAGTTGAAGCGGAATCCGGAGTATTTGGCTGGCAAGGGGCGATGTCGGACCGAGCGGGGGCGACTGCGTCATTTCTACAGTTATTTGCTCGATGAGTTCATCACCGACTACGCCACGACGAATGCTAGCGAAGATTTCGCCGAGACATTCATGTTCTACCTTAAGTACCGGAAATCTTTGGATCGGTTCCGTTGTCGGCCCGGAGTGTATCGCAAGTTGGTGTCTGTGGAGCGTGCTATTCTGAGGGCTCGCCGCCGGATCGGGAGTGGGATTTGGCAGGGGCAAAATCGTCGTTGGGCGTAAGGTTTTGCGTCTGGATGCAGTTGGACGAAGGGCTCTTTTCGATCTGTGGACTTTGCCGAACGCAACGATCGTTTTTCCTTTTTTGCCCAAACGCTGCATGGTGGCTGTTTTCTGGAATATTCGTTGATTTTCACTCCCACGCATTCTTCGGGGAACCGTTACAGGAAGAAGAGAAACGGGTTCTTCTCTCGCGTTAGGGATTATGTTGATTTCACGTTCCGATCAACTCACAAAAGAGCAGGTGGTTTTCGAGCGGCAACGGCTGATTGATCGTTGCATGGGCAAGCTTGAACTGGCTGAGCGTTTGGTGAAGATTCTTTCCGAAGGCTTACCCAGTGATCTGCTCGACCTTCAAAGCGCCATGGATAGCGGGGACATCGCCAAGGTTGCGTCTCTCGCTCACCGAATGAAGGGAACGGCCGCGAACATGTGCGCGGAGAGGCTATCGAACGCAGCGGCAGATTTGGAACGGGCGGCTCGCAGCTCGGACCTACAAGTCGTGGCGGGCTCCTGGCTGGGGCTTCAGCAGGAGATCGGTGTCCTTTTGGAAGCATTGAAGCATTAGGATCGTTTGGGGCCGGGAGGTTGGAACGAAAAAATGGGAAACCAAGGCACAGGTGGCGCGACCAAGCGCGCGGCGACCAACGTTTTGATTGTCGACGATGATCCGATCTCCTTAGCGATCCTCGGTAACTTTCTCACCGAATTGGGCTACGAGTTCGAGGCTGCGGCCGATGGAGTCGAGGCCTTGGATAAGATGAGGCATTTCACCCCGTCGATCGTTATCTCCGATGTCGAGATGCCGAATATGGATGGCGTATCGCTCTGTCGTGAGATTCGACGTCGTCCCTCCATTCAATACACCTACATTATCCTTGTCACCTGTCGTTCCGAGCATGAATCGCTGCTCATGGGGTTGGATGCGGGTGCGGACGACTATTTGAGCAAACCGATCAACCCTGAGGAATTGCGACTTCGGATTAACGCTGGCAAGCGACTGTTGAGCTTGGAAGGTCGCGAGATGATGATCTTTTCCCTCGCCAAGTTGGCGGAAAGCCGTGACGACGACACCGGCGAACATCTGGAACGTATTCGTGAATATGCCCGACTGATCGCTGAGGAACTGGCTCACTGCCCCAAGTTTGCACATGTGATCGATGGTCAGTTTGTCCATTTGATCTACTTGACGAGTCCTTTACACGACATTGGTAAGGTCGGGATTCCGGATAGCATTCTTCGGAAACCGGGCAAGCTGACTCCCGAGGAATTCGAGGTGATGAAAGAGCACACTCGGATCGGCGGTGAGACGCTCAAGGCATCGGCTCAAGCGTATTCGGAAGCGAGCTTTCTCTGGATGGCATACGAGATTGCGATTCACCATCATGAGCGTTGGGATGGGAACGGTTATCCGAGTCAACTCGCGGGCGATCGGATTCCCCTTTCGGCAAGAATCGTTTCGGTTGCGGATGTTTACGATGCGTTGCGATCGAAACGGATCTACAAGCCCGCCTTTAGCCATGAGAAATCCATGGAGATCATCTTGGAAGGACGGGGAACACAATTCGATCCCGATGTAGTCGATGCTTTCGTTAGGATTGAGGGGCGGATCAGAGAAGTATCTGG
>JBILVV010000549.1:0-2691 GCA_044370255.1 Pirellula sp. | reverse complement strand
CGCCCTTAGGCACCATTGCAAGGAAGGTGACGCCAAGTGGGTATCGCTACTGCTCTGGGCTGGCGCAGATCCCCTTTGTCGTGGCGAGTACCTTCGGGTATGGTCAATCGCAGTCAGGATCGCTCCCTGTGTGCGGTTGGCAAGTATCGCAATCGAATTGACGCGCAGCTCGAGTCCCTTGCCAACGACGATAGTGTTACTCGCTAAACTTCTTGTGTAGGTCTATGAGTGGTCCGTAGTTTCTGAGGTCCGCTTGCTTCATGGCTGCAATGTACTCACCTCGGATCGGACTTTCCGTATCACGGAGGTCGGTGGCAGGCCAAATAGTCACCGGTTGGTTGTGTTGCATCAGCCAGATGTTTGCGAGGAGTCTTGCCCACCGACCGTTGCCATCCTCAAACGGATGTACCCAAACGGCGCGGTGATGAAACTCGGCAGCGGTTGCAATCACAAGTTCGCCGGTTTCGCTATGCCGCTTCTCTGATTCGATTGATATGACGCCGAGCTCGGCAGTGACAATTTCCGGGCTCACACCGATGTTCTTTCGAGTAGTCCTTATTTCTCCGGCCCAATTCCAAATCGATCCCAACATCTCCCGATGCAAGTCCAAAAGCCAACCGAAAGTAAAAGGCGCGAGTTTGTGGCTTGGTTTGCTCAACAAGTACTTCTCGGTCACGCGCAGGATCGACACGAACTCAGCTTCATTGAGTTGGCGACGCGTTTTGATGGTCTTGATTTTCAAACCAGACCCATCAAAGGGCGTATCGTCGTCTTTGCCGGTGGAACCAAATGGATTCACGGAAGGCTATCGCTAATTCTTAGAGAGTCAGGAAGCCCAGAGCTTTCGGCTGGATGATGCGATACGCGCCTTGGTGGCTTCCAGATGCTCTTGGGCAGAAGCTGCGGAGACGGCTTGAGATTCTAAAGCTACGTTTCCCTGTGTCAGCGCGATCAAGCGCTTAGCCTTCTGCGTAGCGATGGAATCTTTGAATCCTTTGGCTGGTATCGCCAACAAATCCATCTTCATTCCGAGTGCGGAAAGAACGGCTTGCAGATTGGAAACGGAGTAGTGCTCATCTTTCCCTCCGAGAATGCGAATCACAGTTGCCCTTGATACGCCACTGCGGCGAGCAAGATCGGAAATCGACATCTCGAGTTCGTTAATGCGGTTTTGTAGAAACGTAGATAGCGACATGAGTTAGCAATCGAATGGGACTTCAAGTGAGAGACCGAAAGAACGGACCACACTGATATTGTTGCATATGTGGAACAAATGGCAAGTGAAGTTTTCCGGAAAGACTCGCGGGTTATAATGCGTAAGCTCTTGCGGAAAAATGACTTGCGTAGAATCTAGGTGTCTCGCGAGCGGTTTGAAAAGAGTTCGTCTCCCGCAACTGAACTAAGGGTATCAAACTCAGTTTGACCCTCCGGTTATACCAGCAGGCCGACGCCTCAAAACGTCGGCCTGTTCGCGTTTCTGGCCCTTGTTTTCCCAGTGTTTCGCGAGTTTCTCACCTCTCAAACTCTCCCCATCGCGACCACTCTCCGATCCTCGGCGCGACATCAGCTAGGGCTGATTTCTCTCCCTCCTCCCAGAACTCTCCCGAGTCTCAACGTCTCTTGACCCTGGTGTTCCTCACACATCCGATTTTCCTACCCCAAAAATGGGAAATAGGCAAAAAGGGTAAAATTTGCTGCCAATCTGATTGAAAAGTATCAAATTTGTGGGATGTTCTTTCGTAAATAGACACTATTCAGCCATAATAAGTTTCTTTGACAGTCGTTTAGCGGATGAAACCCATCCTGAATGACGGAAATCCGTCGCGTCAAGAATGATTCCTTCCAATCCTCTCCAAGGTTCGACGGCCCGGCGGGCTAAATTGCGCGATCTGATTCGCCAGCATGGCTTCGTTTCCGTACCCGACCTGCGAGCCGCGATGGATGTCAGCGAATCGACCATCCGCCGCGATCTGGAGTCGCTCGAGGAATCCGGCGAAGCCAAACGGACCCACGGCGGCGTCTTCTTTACCGGCCCCAGCTCGACTGTGCGGCAATTCCAAAGTCAACGCGCCGATGACGACGAGACCTGGGAAAAGAAACGACTCATCGCCCTCGCCGCCGCAGCCCTCGTGGAAGATCACGATACGCTGCTGCTCGATGGCGGCAGCACCACCTACGAACTCGCTCGCCAACTCGTCGGCCGCCCGCTGCAAATCGTGACCAACTCCCTCCCGGTCGCCAACCTCTTCTCGACCCAAGACGCGGTCGATTTGGTTCTGCTCGGTGGAGCGATCCATCACCGGACCGGGGTCACCCACGGTCCCTTCACCGATCACATGCTCCAGTCGATCAACGTGCAAAAAGCATTTCTGAGCGTTGCCGGAGTGAACACGAAAGGTTTCTTCAACAGCAACATGCTGCTGGTGGAAACCGAGCGGTGCATGATGCGAGCCGCTGATCGCACGATCATCGTGGCCGACAGCACCAAATTCGGTCGCTCGAGCCTGGCTCGCATGTGCGAGTGGTCGGATGTGGCCACGCTCGTGGTCGACGACGCGCTCGCTGAGTCGTGGCGCGATCACGCGAAACAATCCAACACCCAACTCATTCTTGCCAGTGAACCTAACCCACAAGAACGTCAAGCATCATGAGCTCTGCGACAACTCATATCGATCCCCAACACATTGAAGC
>JBILVV010000548.1:0-2692 GCA_044370255.1 Pirellula sp. | reverse complement strand
GTGCCCCATACGATCCACGTTGGCCAACGGCCATAATCACCATAGCCAGGGGTATCGCCCCTGGTGAATCGCCCCCCAACGCGATCCACATTGGCCAACGGCCATATTCATCGTAGCCAGGGGCACCGCCCCTGGATTATCCGACCGACGGAGCGGTCAGCGACGTTGGGCACAGTAAAGCGAATCAGGGCAATAGGACGGGGAAGATCGGGTTGTCGGACATGTTTTTTAATAGAATCCCGACACCCTCCTGCACGCGAGCTGGTTGCGTGGATGCCAAGTCCTTCGCCTCGCCCCGATCGGCGGCCAAGTCGTACAACTCCCAGTCCCCCGGATTCTTCCCCGCCAGCCCCCGGCGCACTAACTTGTTATCGCCCCAACGCACCGCAACTTGGCCTCCATACTCAGGAAAGACCCACACCATCGGCGGTCGCTGATCCAATCGCGCATTTGGATCTCGCAGGATCGGTACCAAACTCACCCCATCGAGTCCGCTCGGTTTCTTGAGGTCCAGCAGGTCGCACAACGTGGGAAACCAATCGGCGAAGTAGCATGGCGTGTCGTTGGTCGTTCCCGCAGGGATGATTCCTGGCAATCGAGCGATCATCGGGACGCGGATGCCACCCTCGTAAACGCTCCCCTTGTAGCCGCGCAAGTCGCGCGTGCTGTTAAAAAACGCTGCATCCACGCCTCCGACGTGAAACGATTTCTCCTTCTGCCCTGCATGCGTCGTGCCGTTGTCGCTCGAGAACACAACCAACGTTCGATCGGCGATCCCTCTCTGGTCCAATATCTTGAGAATGCGCCCTACATACGAATCGAGATCGTGAATCATCGCAGCATACGCAGCGCGAGGTCTCGGATGGGGCGTATAACCGTTGCCGCCACGATACGGCTCGCGATCCCACTCTTCGGGAAAGCGATCGATCGATGCCTGCGGTGGATGCATGGCAACGTGCGGCTCGATGAATGGCAAGTAGAGAAAGAACGGTTGATCGGCATGTTGCTCGATATGGCGTTCGAGGAACGCTTCCGCTTCGTCGATCATGCGATAAGGAGCATAGTTCTCGCTTCGCCATCGGTCGGCTGGTTCGTCCCCTGTCATCTCCTTCGGATGGCCAGATGCGGCTTTCGCATTGAGAGGAATCTTCTCGCGATTGCGCCATAGCGTTGCAGGATAATAACTGTGCGCGACCGCTTGGCAGTTGTAGCCGAAGAAAAGATCGAAGCCTTTCGTGTTCGGGTCGCCGGTACTCCCGACGGGGCCGAGCCCCCATTTACCAAACGCGCCGGTCGCATAGCCGGCGGCTCGAATGTGGGATGCGACGGTCAGCGCTTCGGGGGAAAGTGGATACTGACCCTCGGTGAATTCACGGAATGCTTTCGACGCTTGCTGATTGCCTCGGATCTCCGCATGCCCCATGTGCTTGCCAGTCATCAGCACGCAACGCGAAGGAGCACAGACCGGTGCTCCGCTGTAATGTTGCGTGAAGCGCATTCCTTCGCGGGCGAGCCGATCGATGTTGGGAGTCAACAATTTCTCTTGACCATAGCACCCCAATTCTCCCCACCCGAGATCGTCGGCCAGAATGAACACGACATTCCATCGATCGGACTCGTTGGCGGTACAGGTTTGTTCGCTGACGGCACACGCGGCTAGTATCAAGCCTGCCGTTGTCGCTGCGACCTTGCGCAGTCTCCGTTTGCGTCGCGCGGCGAATGGAAGCCAGAACAACCATGCGCCGGTGACCCACAGAACCGCTAAACCGACCGCCGACGGGAGAAACACCCCGAGCTTGGTAATATCGCCTGCGAAGAAGGAACCATCGTGGATCGACTCGATCCAATCCGAGCGTCGTATCGCTGTCTGTAAAATGGCTCCATCTTGCATATCGACCTGCACTTCCCAACCTGATTTCAGAGTGACCTTGGCCATTCCCTTGGATGGCCGAACATCGATCCGCTGGACATCGTCCCAACCGGCAACGGGCGAGTCATCTTGTTGCTGTAGAGAATGGAGGAGAGTTGGGAAATCGATATGCGGTACGGACCCTTTGCCCCGTTGCTCGGAAGGCTGGACCCAAGACCATTGTTTCTTGACTTGCAGAAGGATTCCGGAGCAGACGATGATCAGGATGGGGATGGCCAGGAAAGGTGATATCCAATAGTGGATGCGACGCGAAAGAAGATTCCAGATCATTCGTTATTCTTTTCCTCGGTGTTGGTGTTCCGTTCGCGGATTCGCTCCAGGAACGACTTGATGAACGGTTGTGCGATTCCGCGAGCTTCCAATCGTTCCGCGATGGATGCGGCGAGATTGATCGCTTCGCGCGCTTTCTCGGGCCGTTTCATGGCGAAGTATAATTCGGATTGCTGCAGATGGTACTGCATCAACGCGAGTGAATAGACGACCACTTCGGGATAGCGTTTGACTAGATCCGACTGAACTTCGATCGCTTCGTTGACGCGTTGCGACGCTTTTTCGCCTCGATTCTCAAGCGGTCCTCCCAGAAACGCCAGTTTCATCAAGATCGATGCTTTGAGTGCAAGATATTGAGGCGTATTGGGATGCTCCTTGAGCAGTTGATCGCATAACTCGAGCGCCCGGCCGCATCGCTGTTCATCTTCGTTTCGAAAGTTGATGTTGATGCTGAGGATATCCGCTAACTCATAGCGATACAGAGCGGACTCG
>JBILVV010000162.1:0-9802 GCA_044370255.1 Pirellula sp. | reverse complement strand
AATCACAAACAAAATTGCAAGACCGATTGCTAGGCTAACCATACAGGACCCTATGGTATACGGGATTTTCCGGCGGTGCCAGGCGTCAGGCAAGACTCTCGTGGGGAAGCGAACGGTTACGATTTCCCTGAGATTGCCAGTATCAACAGGCGATTTCCGGAAGGGTTTGATGAAGGATTTTTTCTAACATTTCCTGGTCAAAATCATGCAATGAACCAAGCCCCTCTTTATACTCTGAGATTCCGTTTCACAGGCAGTCGAGCGGTTCACGTGTTTTGAAGAGGGTTTTGTAGATGGGTATTGCAAAGATGGCCAATAGGAATCGAAGGCTTGCTCGGCGATCGTTTCTATTTGAGCGTTTGGAATTGAGAACCATGTTGGCCAGCGACATGGTATGGAACAACCCTAACTGGGATTCCTTGCCCGGCTCGCAACCGCCAATGAAAAACATGGATGCCTACTACTCCTTCGGCAACCGCGTCATCGGCTTGAACATGTCCTCCAACAAGCTGGTGATCGGACTGAACGAATCCTCCGTGGAGTTGCCCAGTACAATCAAAGGTGACTTTGGACTCGGCGAGCGAGCGAGAGTTTATGAGTCTACCGATCCACTCACTCCCGAATTGGTGGCGAGCATCGGGCGGATTCCCGGCGTTGCTTACACATCTCCCGTCTTCGTAGCGACGATGACCGGGAGCGAGTTGACCGTAATCGATGAGTTCATCGTCAATCTGAAGGGAGGCGTATCTGCCCAAGAATTCTTCTCCGCTTTGCCCGATGTAGCCAGTTATCGTCCGCTCGCGGGAACGACCGACCAATTCGTGGGACGCTTTGCTGATACCACGGGACGCCCTGCAATCGATCGAGCCAATGTGCTTCAGAAGAGCGACTTGGTAGATTGGGTCCAACCAAACTTCTATCAGAACTGGCAGATGTTTTACACCCCCAACGATCCGAGATTTGGAAACCTCTGGCACTTGGATAATACCGGACAAGGTGGCGGATTGCCGGATGCAGATGTCGACATGCCGGAAGCGTGGGATATCAACCCAGGTGGATCGCCAAATATTGTGATCGCTGTTCTTGACCAAGGCGTTCAATCAAACCATCCTGACCTGAGCATGTGGAGCAATCCCGGCGAAATTCCTGGCGATGGGTTCGACAACGATGGCAATGGATGGACAGACGACGTCCATGGATGGGATTTTTTTGAAAACAACAATAATCCCGATCCGAAAGTAGCCGGTGACAATCACGGTACACCCGTAGCCGGCGTTGCGGCAGCGAATGGCGACAACAGTTTGGGGGTGACGGGTGCGGCGTACCGATCTCGAGTTTCCTCGATGAAGATTTTCCGCGGGAATAATTACGCTGGCGATGCAAATGTGGCAGAGGCTTTTCTCTACGCCGCTGGGATCACTCGAAATGGTTTGGAGACTTGGAACAGTGCGCAGGTGGTGAACAACTCGTGGGGTGGCGGGGCCCCGACGCAAACTCTCTTCGACGCTTTGGCTGCCGGTACGGCAAGAGGAGCTACCTATTTGTTCTCATCGGGAAATGGCTTCGATTCTCAGGTCAGTTACCCCGCAGCGTTTTCTGAGTGGTTACCGGGTGTGATCGCTGTTGGAGCGTCCAGTAATCTGGGAACCAGATCGAACTACAGCAACTACGGTACGGCGCTCGATTTCGTTGCGCCGAGCAATGGTGGTACATTAGCCATCGATACCACCGATCGCACAGGTGCCGATGGCTATGCCAGCGGCGATTACACCGGAACGGGAGGAACCGGATTTGGCGGTACATCCTCGGCAGCCCCGCTGGCGTCTGGCATTGCTGCGTTGGCTTTGGCACAAGCCGACGTGATGGGTGTCACGATCCTACCTGCGGAACTTCGTGCGATGATGCGCAATAACACCGACCTGATCGGCGGTGTTGCGTACGATATTAATACTGGAAAACATATTGAGTATGGGTACGGACGCATCAACGCTGCGACCTTGCTGAGCGGCGTTGGGAACGCGGAAATATCGGTCGTCGACACAACCCGCGAATTGCCGGACGGTTCGACCGTGGGCATGGGTAGCATCTTTGTCGGTCAATTTGTTGAAAAACAATTGAGAATTCGAAACCAAGGGACCCAGGACCTCATTCTTAACTCGATCGATTCAAATGCTCCGTTCTCCGCGGTCAACTTCAATCCAACCACTTTGCGACTGGGCGAATCGTTGGTGATCACACTGAGGTTCAACCCGACCTTGCCCGGAACTTATGACGAAGTCCTGACTATCAACAACAACGACCCGAACGAGTCGGGATTTGGGTTGCAGATGACTGGATTTGCAACCGCGGCAAGAATCTCGGGCTCGGTTTTCGAGGATTTCAATAATAGCGCAACGTACGACGCATTCGAACGCGGGGTCGCGGGATCAGGATTCGTCTACATCGATACAAACAGCAGTGGAACCTTCACCCCTGGTGAACCCCAAGCAACCATCGATGCCACTGGCTATTATGCTTTTGCCACCATCGCAGATGGAACGTACACAGTTCGCGTAGACCTGCCTGGCTGGACCAGGACGACCCCCAACTCGTTCTACACCGTGACGTTGAATGGTCCAGACGATTTCTCATTGGGCAATGACTTCGGGTTCGGCAAGAACAATCGATATTATGCGTTTGTGTACGAGGACCTCGATTCCGATGGAGTGTTCAACAACGCTGATCTACCGTTGCCTAATTTCGTCGTGAATGCAGGCAGGTCCTCTTACAGCAGCACAGACGTACCGGTAGATATCTTCGACCAAGCCACTTCGTTCTCCTTTCTTAATATACCAGCAGGACCGACCATTAGCGATTTGGATGTCGAGTTGGATATTTTGCACACGTGGAATGGCGATATGGAGATTTCGCTTACCTCTCCGGACAATTCCTCGGTCATTCTAAAGTTTGCTGATTTTGACTTCCTAGATGATTCCGACAATATGTTGGGTACGATTTTCGACGATGATGCCACGACCCCGATTTCCGCCGGCACCGGACCCTACACTGGCCGCTTCATTCCGGACCAACTTCTGTCAGTGTTCAATGGCTTGTCATCAGTTGGAACTTGGCAGATGAGCATTACCGATATCGCGCTTGGTGACGAAGGCGCGTTGCTGCGCTGGTCTCTGAGTTTTCAACAGATTGGCACATCCGACGCGAATGGTTGGGCAATCCTCGATTTAGGTAATGGACCCGTGTCAGCCGTGCTCGAACTGCAACCTACTTGGGTATACACCAATCCAACCAATGGAACCCACAATTTTACGGCCAACGGCGCCCCGATTTGGGGGCTCAGTTATGGTGCAGTGATTCCGCCACTTCCTCCCACCGATATTCAGTTGGACAACGCGGCGGTCCAGGAGAATTTGCCTGCGGGAACTTTCGTGGGGACGCTCACAAGCTCCGATCCGAACCGTTTCGATACATTCACTTACAGTTTGGTGAACGGTGCCGGGTCCACCGACAATTCGAGATTCGAGATTATCGGTGATCAACTCTTCGCGCTGGAAACGTTCAATTATGAGGCGAATCAGAACTTCTCGATTCGCGTTCGCACGACCGACTCTACTGGCCGGTCATACACCGAGGTGTTCAACATCGCGGTAGTCAATGTCAATGAAATGCCCTTGTCGATCGCATTGTCTCCGAACAGGATCGATGAAAACTCATTTATCGGCCGGACTGTCGGAACGCTTTCGACTACAGACACGGACTTTTTGACCGACTTTGCATTCACCTACGAATTGGTAAACGGAGCGGGGGACACGAACAACAGCGCGTTCGCGGTCAACGCCAATTCGATCGTGGTCAACGGCCCGATCGATTTTGAAGCGACACCGACCATGTCGATCCGAGTTCGTTCGACTGACCTCGGTGGATTGTCTGTCGATCAGATCCTGACCATCGACGTGAACAATGTCAACGAAGCTCCGACGATTATCAATCTTTCCAACGCGTCGCTCCCGGAAAATCAGCCTGCGGGCTACGAGATCGGGACATTGAGCAACAACGACCCCGATGCCGGCGACAGCTTGGTTTATTCGCTGGTTCCTGGAATCGGTGGTGACAACAACATCATGTTCCAGATCGTCGGGGACAAACTCCAATCGGCGGTGACGTTCGATTACGAATCGAGGAACGTCTATTACATCCGCGTTAGCGTCAAGGACCGCGCTGGTTTCTCCATCGAACGCCCCTTCGTTATCAATGTGACCGATCTTAATGAGCCTCCTGCGTCTATAAGTATTACGAGCAACCGCATCTGGGAGTCCAATCCGGTTGACTCACTGATCGGCCAAGTAACATCGACGGATGCCGATTCGGGCGACACGGTCTCCATCGCAATCGTGCCTGGGCCGGGTGGAGAGGACAACAGCAAATTTGATTTGAGGTGGGTCTTCGGTGGATATTTTCTGTTCAACACCGAAGTCGTTGATTACGAGAGCAAGCCGGTCCTGAGCGTTCTTTTCGAAGCAACCGACGCCAATGGTCTCACGAGGCAGCAACCCTTGCTCATCGAGGTTATGAATTCCAACGAACCCCCTTCCTCAATCTCCCTGACCCCGGACTCTGTATCGGAAAACATGCCGATTGGAACTACGATCGGGAAGTTGGTCACTGCCGACATCGATGGCGACAATGTGTTCAATTACCAATTCGTCACAGGCCCGGGGTCTGACAACAATGATCTCTTCATCATTGTCGGCGACGAACTGAGAACCAACGCCCTGTTCGATTTTGAGACGAAGAATTCTTACACGTTCCGAGTTTTGGCAACCGATTTGGGAGGACTCTCGGTTGAGCAGCAACTGTCCGTCAATATCTCCAACGCGAACGAAGTTCCCTCGGCGCTTCTGATATCCAAGTTCTCGGTAGATGAAAATGCACCGATCGAAACGCTCGTTGGATCCTTCTCCACCACCGATCCGGATGTCGGCAACACGCACCGATACACCCTGGTACCGGGAGCGGGGGATACCGATAACAACCTGTTCACGATCTCCGGCAACAACCTCGTTACTCGAAACATTTTCAATTTCGAGAGCAAAAACACCTATTCTATCAGGGTGCAAACTCAAGACGCTGGCGGTTTGAGCTTGTCCAGAAGCTTTGCTATCTCGATTACCGACGTCAATGAAACCCCGACCGCCATCAGTCTTGCTGGTTCGACCATCCCCGAGAACTCGGGACCGAACTTTCGGGTCGGGGTATTGAGTACCAGCGATGTCGATGCTGGAGACACGTTCACGTACACGCTGGTTCCCGGCACCGGGGGCGACGACAACGGTTCGTTCCAGATCGTTGGGGCAGAACTTCGAGCGGTCAACAGTTTCGATTTTGAAACCAAATCGAATTACACGGTCCGCATTCGCTCCACCGATAAGGGGGGGGCATCATCGTTCGTTGAGCGATCTTTTTCGATCAACGTGACGAATGTTAACGAAGTGCCAACGGATATCGCCCTGTCCGCTTCTTCAATCATCGAAAACGCAGGTGTCAACATTGCGGTGGGGACTTTGAGCTCCGAGGATGCCGATGCCGGTAGTATATTCACCTACGCGCTCGTATCCGGTATGGGCGACGCTGACAACCGCTCATTCACAATCGATGGCACGACCCTGAGAGCGAGCAGCAGTTTTGATTTCGAGACCAAATCCAACTACACGGTTCGCGTTCGATCTACTGACCAAGGCGGGCTGTCGAGGGTAGAGGTCTTCGCAATCACCATCATCGACATCAACGAAGTGCCAACCGCACTGACTCTTGCCCCCGCTTCCATTGAGGAAGGCCGCGGATTGAATGAAGTGATCGGTTCATTGAGCACCGTCGACGTCGATGCCAACAACACCTTCACCTACTCCTTCGTGCTGGGAGCCGGAAGTTCGAACAATTCTGCATTCCGCATTGTCGGATCGACCTTGCTCGCGGCGCGCGATTTCGATTTCGAGGCCAAGTCTGACTACACAGTACGTGTTCGCACGACCGACCAAGACGGGTTGTTCCTTGAGAGAGCATTGATCATCAACGTCCTCAACGTGAATGAGGCTCCCAACGATATCCTGCTCTCAGCAACTACGATCGCTGAGAACGCCGGAGCAGGTGCGATCGTGGGTTCGCTGAGTACCGTCGATATCGATGCAGCAAACACGTTTACCTATGCGCTCGTTCCAGGAGATGGGAGCGATGACAACTCTGCATTCCAAATCGTAGGGTCAACCTTGCGGGCTTTCGACAATTTCGACTTCGAAAACCGGACTTTCTACAACATTCGTGTTCGCTCCTCCGACCAAGGCGGATTGTCTGTAGAAAAGGGGTTCACCATCAACGTGTCCAATGTCAATGAGGGCCCGTTGGAAGTGAACATCACCTCCTCCACCATCGCAGAAAACTCGCAAGCTAACTCGGCTGTGGGAGTTCTAAGCACCGTCGATCCGGACGTCGACAGTTCGTTCACCTACACTCTCGAGAATGGAACCGGCTCTACAGACAACGCAGGTTTCCAAATCGTTGGTTCAACGCTGCGCACTCGCAGCAGCCTCGATTTCGAAGCCAAACCGAGCCACTCCGTCCGCATTCGATCTACCGATCAAGGAGGGCTGTTCACGGAAACCGTTTTTGTGATTGCCGTCACGAACGTCAATGAGAGGCCAACCGACATCCTTCTCTCATCCACTTCCATTCCCGAAAACCGTGGAGCGAATGCACTTGTCGGGGCCCTGAGCACAATCGATGTGGATGCCCAAAACACGTTCACTTACTCCTTCGTGTCGGGATCCGGAAGCGCCGATAATGCTGCGTTCCAAATCAACGGCAACTCGTTGCGAGTGATTAACAACCTGGACTTCGAGACCAAGTCAAGCTACGCCGTACGTATCCGTTCCGTCGACCAAGGGGGACTCTTCTTTGAGAAAGCCTTCCTCATCAACGTGACCAATGTTAATGAAACACCGACTGACATTCTCATTTCACCTTCCTCCATCGAGGAGAACCTTGGTGCCGACGCCCTCGTCGGACGCTTTAGCACCTCGGATGTCGACTTGGGAGATACGGAAACCTTTACCCTCGTGCCAGGCATCGGCGACACCGACAACGCGATGTTCCGCCTCGATGGGAATGCATTGCGAGCACGCAACAATTTCGATTTCGAGACCAAGTCCAGTTACAGCATCCGCGTGCGAGTCACCGACCAAGATAGCGAGTTCATCGAAAAGGTGCTCACGATCAATGTGGTCAATGCCAACGAAGCGCCGACCAATATCACCCTCTCCCCTGCAACGATCACTGAAAATTTGGCACCGGATTCGGTCGTTGGCTCGTTTAGCACCACCGATATCGATGTCGGAAATCGATTCACGTATACCTTAGTGGCAGGAACTGGTAGCGGAGATAACTCCGCATTCCGAATCGATGGCGCTTCGTTGATAGCCAATGGCAGCTTCGACTTCGAAGCCAAATCGGTTTACAACATCCGCGTCCGATCGACCGATCAAAACGGCCTGTTCGTGGAAAGATCGCTGGCGATCAACGTTATCAACGCCAATGAATCCCCGACCGACATCCAGGTCACCTCCACCGCAATCCTGGAGAATCTGGGAGCTAATGCGGAAGTTGGATTCTTAAGCACCACCGATGTCGACGCCGGAAACACCTTCGCGTACACGCTCGTTCCAGGAGTCGGAGCTACCGATAACGCATCCTTCCGAATCGTCGGCGATTCCTTGCGATCGATTAACAGCCTGGACTTTGAAACAAAGTCAAGCTACTCGATTCGAATCCGCTCCACCGATCAAGGAGGACGGTCTGTTGAAAAGGCATTCACCATCGCAGTCTTGAATGCGAATGATCTGCCCACCACTACAGAAGACACCTACTGGGTAACCCCAGGCGTCCCCGAAATCCTGAGCGTTCTCGATAACGATTCTGACTCCGATGGCTCCATCGATCCAAAGACAGTGCGGATTGCAAGCAACCCTTCCCGTGGAACGGCAACCCCCACGCCCGATGGCAAGATACAATACGCTCCCAACAGTGGTTTCCGCGGCGACGACTCCTTCTTCTACACCGTCCGAGATAACAGTGGAACGATATCTGCCAACACGAGAGTTCGCGTCCGAGTGAACGCAGCACCGAGCACCACCCCGGACTCGCTTTCGGTCAAGGTGAACACTCCGACAATGCTGGATGTCTTGTTCAACGACACGGATCCAGACAGTGCCATCAAACGCGATACGATCACAATCGTATCGCCATCCAGCAGAGCTAGCCTGCAGGTACAGCCCGACGGTCGGATTTCCTTCTCTCCGCAGACGGATTTTCTCGGAATCACAACCTTTACCTATGTCGTTTCCGATATTGAAGGAAGGCAAAGCGCACCGACAGACGTCACAGTGCGCGTTGTCGTATCGCTGTACCAGAATCCGATCAACCCATACAACGTGGATGGAGATGCTGGTCCATCGCCACTCGACGTCCTCGCAATCATCAACCTTCTCAACTCGCGAGGCCCCTCGCTGCCCGTTAGTACGCTCTCGGGAGTCACGGACTATGTTGACGTCAATGGCGACAATCAAGTTGATCCCATCGATGTGCTGCAACTGATCAATTTCCTCAATTCCCGAGGACTGGGGGATGGCGAAGGCGAGGGCTCTGGCTCCGATACATACCTTGTCAACGAATACCTTATGGTTCCTGTTTCTGCTGTGCAGCCACAATTCACTCCCTCCGTAATTTTCGGACCCGTGGAAGCGTTCCCAGATCGAGATCTGTCCAACGGACAAACGTATTTGTCTCAAGCACGAGATTCTTTCGCGTCATCGGCTTCTGATTCGAAAAAGTCCCATGCCCGCCGGATGCTCGCAACGAAAACCGTCAACGCTGCTCAGCAACAGGAACTGCTGGGAGACGAGATTCGCAACGATTCCGAGTTGGTCGATCGCGTATTCGAGGATCTTCTCGCAGTCCAGGATGCCTGCCGCCCGTACTGAATTCTTTGCTCCACGAGACTATCCGAAAACGATCAGTCGGTTCAGCAGCCTATTCGGGTTTCTTTGGCGACGGTCCAATGCGGGAGAGTTTCAGTTCATGAAACCAGAGATCGTCGTTAGGGACGTTCAGTTCGATTCGCGTTAATCGACCTTTGGCATCGGCGACGAAATGGGCTGTCCCTTCTTCGAACCACGCAAAGGATTTGTCCCACTTGATGACAAACGTGTCGTAATGCAGATGCTCGAGCGTGGCGGTCAATTCGCTGTAGGGTTGAAATCGGATTCGCAGTTTGTCTTCGTTCGTTTCGACAGTTGCCTTCCCGTACAGCGGGCATTCAAACACTCCGGTGTACGCTTCAACCGGATGGCTCGGCTTGGTTCCTTCCGCCGTCGGCTTGATTGCTGCCGCGATCTTGCCGTAGAACTCTTCGCGGCCCTTGCGGAATTGCTTTAGATTCTCGCTACTCCAATCTCGGTCCGGTCCGTTCACCGCTCGATCGACGATGGTGTAGCAGATCGAATTCCCGATCGAGGTCATGCTGTTGGTGAGCACGGCGATCCCAAGATTGCGTTCAGGGACCATGAGCGTCTCGGAGTACATCCCGTCATAGCCACCCGAATGCCCGACCAACTTCACACCTTGATAGTCGGACAAAGACCATCCCAACCCGTAGGCTCGAAAGTGGTTGGAAGGGATTCGTAACGAGCGAGCCTTGGATAGGGGAATGATGGTCTGTGGCTGCCACATCTCATAGGACGTTTCGGGACTAAAGATC
>JBILVV010000161.1:0-9814 GCA_044370255.1 Pirellula sp. | reverse complement strand
TTCCGGAGTTCAGCCACGTGCGCCGGGGTATGGAACGGGACAAAACCGCCCCAACCCACAAGGACAACCGGGTGCTGCCAACCCCAACGGATTGCAGGGGGGCCGCTCGGTTGCCCCGACTCAGCAGCAGAATCCCCAACAGAATCCCCAACAGAATCCGCAACTCAATCCGCAACTCAATCCGCAACTCAATCCGCAACTCAATCCAAATGCGCAAAATCGGATTGAACAAGCGGTTCGCGACGGACAGCAATGGCAGATGCAGGGCCCGAACAACGGCGGACAAGTCGTCACGGAGCGGCCGTTTCCAGAGTTGGCTCCGCAAGAGCAACAGTACATCGATCAACTACTGAAAGTTTGGGAAGAGAAGACGGCTGGTATCGATCGCTTCAGCGCAGACTTCCTTCGATGGGAGTATGACTCTCATGCTCCTGGCGTTGCGGAGTTGGCCAAGAAGCTAGGTCGCTCCGACATTCACGTCGCAGCGGGCAAAGGAGTGATTCGTTACCAGAAGCCGGATAAGGGTCTGTTTCGGACCGACAAGTATTTCAAATCGACTGGAAACGCAGGTCCGAACGGCGATGTAGAACTGATGGAGGATAAACAGAACTTCGGTGAGTATGTCATTTGCGACGGCAAGAACGTCTGGGACTACGATCGCAAAGAGAAGATTTGCACGCGTTTGGAGTTGCCTCCGGAAATGCAGGGACTGGGCATTATGAACTCACCCTTGCCATTCTTGTTCGGCGTAAAAGCAGATGAGATTAAAGCGCGTTATTGGGTCCGCGCGATTTCTCCTGGCAATCAACCCAACGGTCAACCCTACACCGATCGCTATGCGGTGGAGGCCTATCCGAAGTATCCTGTGGATGCGGTGAACTATCATCATGTTCAAATCATCTTGGATCGCGAACAGTTTCTGCCGTTTGCAATGATCCTCTACATGCCGGAGTGGACAGATAAGAGTATCCAGGAGAACGGTGTTGTGATCGAACCTCGCGATAAACGAATGTTCTATCAATTCGACAACCGTCGAGCGAATGCAAACATCTTTCAGTTGCTGAGCGAGAAACTCTTCCTGCAGGAATTCATTCCTACTGAGCCACCTGCGGATTGGAAGAAGAACGATATTCCGTATGTTCCTGCAGGGAATCCGGTTTCGGCTCCCAATGCAGGCGGGCAGCGGACGGCGAATCCGGGTTTACCCGCAGGTTCATCTGCACCTCGGGCGCGGTAAGATCGTTCATGAGGGGGGGAATGACACTGATATCGTCAACTCCTGGCATCAGGCGTGCGCTCTTTGCTGTATCTGTATCGCTGCTTTCCGCATGCGGTTGCTCAGGTTGGCTGCCAACATCCCGAGAGCCCGCGCCGATTCAAAAATCCTTCGGTCGTGTTGAGGTTCCACGCGATACGGTCGGTATCGAATCGATAGTGATTCGGCTCGACTCCCATCAGGCGGCGATGCTTCCTGAGGTATGGGCCGGATTGGACGAACAAATCGTTGCACCGGAGCTGCGGTTGGCGCTTGATCGAAACGGTCTTCGCGCCGCCAAGTCTGCTGGGCACTTGCCCCCCATCTTGGAACAGTGGGTGCGCTCCAATGAACAACGTCGCGAGGAGGACCCGCTGGAGCAAGTTGGATTGGCGGCCGATGTCTCTACCTTCGCTCAACTGTGGCGATGCCGGGCGGATTCAAGAAAAGAACTGACAGTCCGGCGTTTGGTTTCCGAAAAAGCAACTGTTTTCTATTTCGATGATGGGAATAAAGGGGGTGTCTATCGTGCTCCCCATTTCCTTTATTCACTTCAGGCGAAACCTGAAACGGACGGATCTGCATTGGTTCGCTTGGTTCCGGAAATCAAGCACGGGGAAGTTCGCAGAGTCGTGGTGGCAAAGGATTCGGCCATCCGGACCGATGAGCGTCAGGATAGCGTGATCTGGGAAAAACTAGCTATCGAGATGCGATTGAAGCATGGCGACTGTATCGTTTTGGGCGCAACGCCCGAACCGCGATCGCTCGGTGAACATTTCTTCCAGACACGCACTAAGGATGGTGAAAAACAGCACGTCCTGTTGCTCGTCCGACTCTCGGAAACACGTCTTGATTACGGATTCGTACCGCAAGATATTGCAATACTCCAGTCCGATGCGGCCAGTCGTTAAGCAGCGCGCCGATTCGTTTTTGCGGTACCATGAGGCTTTCCTGAACGCAGCAGTCGATGATGCCTGGGAAAAATACAGCACCCCCGAAGAACAGCAACCCGAAAAAAGAGTATCGGCTCGCATAAAGAGTATCGGCACAGCATGGATCGAAATTCGGCGATCGACACCAGGCGATGGTTTCTTCTCGGGTTAGGCCCAGGCGCCGGATGGATCGTGTTTGCTCTCTTCAGAGCTTCGATGGATATGGAAGTGATTCCAGCATCGATCGCAATGCTATGCGTCTGGATGGCACTATGGTGGATGACGGAAGCGGTCCCGCTCGAGTTGACCTCGCTGCTACCGATGCTGGTTTTGCCACTCACAGGACTCTACAAAAAAGACGCGATGATGGAGGCATGCTCTCCCTACGCGCACGAAAGCGTCTACTTCTTCCTCGGTGGTTTCGGGCTCGGCCTTGCGATCGAGAAAACAGAGCTTCATCGCCGCGGTGCCATGTTCTTGCTCCGTTTGGCTGGCTCCAATGCCCAAGTAGTCGTAGGCGCGTTCATGGCATGCACCGCTATACTAAGCATGTGGATGAACAATACAGCGACCACGATGTTGATGCTGCCACTGGCGACGAGCGTGATTGCTACCCAATCAGACAAACGCTTTGCGACATCTCTCTTGATTGGCGTCGCATATGCAGCGAGCATTGGAGGAATGAGTACGCTCGTAGGAACCGCACCGAATATTTTCTTCGCAGGGTTCATCAATGAAAAGGGATTGCAGATCGGTTTTCTCCCCTGGATGGCATTCGCTGTGCCGACAGCCATCGTGATTTTAACCGGAGCGTGGTTTTGGATGGTCAAGATCCTGTGGCCGATGAACGAACTTCGAATCGATATCCCACCGGAGTGGGTAGAACAGTGGAGATCTCGCCCAGGATGGAACCTCCATCAAAGGGTGACGCTACTCATATTCGCAGTTGTCGCGGCAGCATGGATGTTGCGAGATCCGCTCCTTCGCCTTTCGGAAGGTAGCGAGCTTCAAGGCTGGCTCAAAGTCATCAACGATCCGTGGATCGCTATGTGCAGCATGGCGCTCCTGTTGGCTTTGCCGGTGAAGGATCCCGTTTTAAAGTGGTCCGATATCGAACGGATTCCCTGGGGCGTACTGCTGCTGTTCGGTGGCGGCATGAGTTTATCCAAGGCGATCAGCGCATCGGGCCTCGATCAACATATCGCGCATGTCGCTGGAGTCTTTGGAGGTGTTCCACAATGGCTGCTGTTAGTGGCAATCGTTGTCCTGGTGATTCTGGTCTCGGAGATGGCCAGTAACCTCGCGACCGCTACGACGATGCTGCCGATTCTTATGAGTGCAGCCCCTTCGTTGGGAATCGATCCTCTGATGCTGCTGAGCGCGGCGGTGATGGCAAGCAGTTGCGGGTTCATGATGCCCGTTGCAACCCCCCCAAACACGATGGTGTTTGCTCTGAAGCGATTTCCCGTAAAGGACATGCTCCTGGCTGGTTTGGGAGTGAACCTCATTTCCGTCGTAGCGATCGTGGTGTTGGTGATGTGGATTTTGCCGCTGGTGCAGCGTTAGCCGCGATTTCCGGAAAGTGCGTAAAGACCCTGAGTTACTTCCCTTTCGAAGCCGCGATCGCTTCGGCTACTGATTTTCGCCCGAGCGCTGTACGGTCTCCAAAGGGGCCGTCAGAGCCTCCCTTGGGCCAGCTTTCAGGATTCGCATACATGCCATCGTCGCCGAACTCACGCTGGATCTGTTGAAGTTGGTCCTTGAGCTGCGTGAAAGTCGCCTCGACTGCGGCCCGGTCGCGTTCGCTAGGTTGGAATAGCAGATTGCGTTGTTCGGTTGGATCCTTCGCAAGATCGAACATTTCATACGCATCCTTCTTCCAGTAGTAGATCAGTTTGTGCGTCTTGGTCCGAATGCCGTAATGAGCTCTTGTATTGTGGTGGCCTGGATCGTGGTAATAACGATAGTAGATCGAGGTTCGCCAATCCTCGGGTGTCTTGCCCTGCAGTACCGGCACAAGCGAACGACCTTGCATCCAATCTGGAACGGCGAGGCCTGCCAAATCCATGAATGTCGGAGCCAAGTCGATGTTCGCTACCATGGCTTGTGGTATCGAGCCAGCCTGGATGCCGGGACCTCTTGCGATCAGGGGTGTTCTGAGTCCTGGCTCATACATGAATCGTTTATCGTACATCCCCAACTCGCCGAGATACCAGCCGTTGTCCGCCGTGTACATGACGATAGTATTTTCTGCTAGTCCTTGCGAATCGAGATAATCGAGAACTGCGCCGACGCTGTCGTCCACCCCTTGCACGCAGGCCAGGTAATCCTGCATGTAGCGTTGGTATTTCCATCGCACAAGAGCGTCCCCTTTGAGTAGCTTTCCATCGATCTCCAACTGCATCGGTTTTTCGCCGAGCCATGCGTTTCGTTCTGGACCTTTCAGGTCAGCAGGTGGCTCGAGTTTGAGATCGCGGCGAGTCAGGTCGCGTGCGATGGTTTGTTGGTTTTCGGGGAGTGCTGCGGGGCGGGTCGCATAGTCATCGAAGAGTGTTTCGGGTTCTGGGAAGCTTCGGTCGCGAAACATCTCGATATGCTTGGTGTCCGGCTCCCATGCACGGTGCGGTGCCTTGTGATGCAGCATGAGAAAAAACGGCTTGTCTTTCGGCCGTGTCTCCAAAAACTCGAGACCCAGTTGCGTCGTGATCGATGTGCAATGCCCTTCGATCGTCAACTGCGAGCCGGGGACCAAGAACCGCGGGTTCCAGTAGTCGCCCTGGCCCGGCAGCACGATCCAGCGGTCGAAGCCCGTTGGGTCCGAGCCCAAATGCCACTTGCCGATCATCCCCGTGTGGTAACCGGATGCTTGAAGTTGCTTGGCGACATGATCGCGTTGTCCGTCGAAGCGATTGAAGACCGGAACTCCGTTGCGATGCGAGTATTGTCCGGTGAGCAGAGTCGCACGGCTCGGCGTGCATATCGAGTTGGTCACAAAGGAATTCAGAAACCTCGCTCCATCCCGAGCCAGCCGATCCAAGTGAGGCGTTTCGTTGACCCTGGATCCGTATGCGGAAATCGCATGTTGTGCATGGTCATCTGAGAATATGAAGAGAATATTCGGTCGATCCGCAGCATGCACATGGGTCGCGCAGGCAAGGAGGAGCGAACCAACAAAATACAAAAACCAACTTCGGTGCATCAACGTGTTCATAATTCTCGAGATCCAAGGATCGAAAACCAACTTCGGCAGGTTGCGTTGGGCAATTCAAGTATAGCGAACAAGCGGATGCCTATCAGCGACTTGCAGTGTGTGTGCGAACAAAGTCGATCAAATGCGGAAAGGCGGGTTCGGCCATGCCCCCGTGGTCGTAGCCCTTCAATTCGATCAGCTGAACATCGGTGTGACCGGCTACCTTCAACATGCGCCAAAAGTAAGCGGTCTCTTCATATCTTCCGAGCAGTTCCCGTTCGCGATCTCCCGTGATTAGCAGCACGGGTGGCGCATCGCGGCGAACATGATACAACGGTGCCATATCGTCTACGATCGGCTGGACGTCCGGAATGCCGCGTTCGGCGCGAATCGTGAAGTGCGTAATCGAGTGGCCGCTGAAAGGAATGATCCCGGCTAGGTCGTCGGCTCGGAGTTCGTGGACCTCAAGCCATCGGCGATCGAGCCCCACCATCGTTGCGAGATATCCTCCAGCCGAATGTCCAGCGACGAAAACTTTTTTTTGTGAGCCGCCGTAGGATTCGATATTCTTCACGGTCCAAGCGACGGCTGCAGCGGCATCTTCAATGTACTCAGGGGACTTCGCATCTGGGCTGAGCCGGTAATTGGGTGCGACGATCGCGATGCCTTGTCCCTGAAGCGATCGTGGGATGGACTTATTACCTTGGGTCAAACCTCCGCCATGAAACCATACGACTGTGGCGAAATCCTTTGGGCCTACAGGAACGTAAAGATCGAGACGACAACGGTCCTTCTGCTCACCAGCTTGTGCATCGGGAACGCGGTAAGGGATATCCAGATCGCTTCGGTAATCGCTGTCGATAGGAGGTTGACGCGCGTTCCAATACCAGCCCGCAAGGAACAATACTGCCACCGCGAGAATGAGGAATGAGTAACGATGCGGATGATTGGGCATCTAACAAAACCTTAGAAAGAGCGGTGAACGGAGGGGGCGGATTCAGGGAAAGTTTACCTTATGATTTTCGGATTTGCCCGTCATGCCGGAATTCCATGGTGACGCTGTACAGGGTGGATTTATGTTAGCCGTCCTGCAAAGGGCTAATTCCTCGCGATGGTTCGGCTATACTGCGTCATCGCTCGATAAATGTGTTGTTTTGAGCCAGTTGGTCCCATCGAGAGGCAGCAGGTCTTTCCCAATGATCTCGGAAGGCGGTTCCGCCTATGTTATTGCGAACCCGCGTGCAGGGCGTGCTCGTCACAAGAAACCGATGGAGCGTAGGCCTTGTGAATCGGAGCGGATCTGGGCGGAAACGGAAGGAGAAGGGCATGCGGAATCCCTTGCCTACGAAGCAAGCATTCGAGGATTCCATTGGATCATTGCTATGGGTGGCGATGGAACGATTCATGAAGTGCTCAACGGCATGATGCGCAATGCCAAAAATCGTTCAATCTTGGGGGTGATACCCGCAGGTACGGCCAATGATTATGCGGCATCTTTTCAGGTGACTCCGACCGATGCCCGGGCTGGGGCCTTGCGAGTGGATGTAGGTCGGTTGAGTTGGAGAACAGGAAGCCGATACTTTGCAAATGTTGCTGGGCTGGGATTCTCGGGTGATATTGCGAATCGCGCTCGACGTATGCTTCGGATACCCGCCCGTGTTCGTTACACGCTAGCGCTCCTGCGACAACTGGGTCCTGGCTACGCTCCCAAACCGATGAGTGTGTCGCTCGATGGCGAACCGATGATCGAATCGAAAACACTGCTGGTCAGTGCGGCCTTGGGGCAACGCGAGGGGAGCTATCCCCTTCACGCACGAGCGGACTTAACGGACGGACTGTTCGAGTTTCTTCAACTTGGGAGACTCAGTCGCCGCGAGTTGGCTTGGCATTTCCCGGCAATGTTGCGTGGCGTTTTGCCTCGAAACCATTCGCAAGTATTCCGAAGGCAATGTCGCCACATTCGCATCGAAGCGAAACAAACTATTCCTGTCCACTTGGATGGGGAATTTCCCAAGGGTGCAGTGGAACAGGAACTGACCGAGATCGACTTGGAAGTGATTCCAGGAGCGATCGAGGTCGAAATGCTATAGTTGGGGCTCTTGTTCCCTGACTAATAGACCCCAATAGATATAGACCCCAAAAGATATCAAGGTATGAATCACAATAGGACTTTTCATGAGGATTGGCTGTTGATTGCCATCGGTGCAATTGCTCTGACGACGTTCGCTTTTTTTGTGCGATTGGAAACCGAAGGCATCGAGGCAACGACAAAGCCCAAGGTTGTCAATCAGGCCAAAGGATGGTTTCCAAAGCTCGAGGATTGGGATCGAGACCCAGCGCGTGCATTTTTCGCCAAACCGAAATCAGGCGAACCTTACTTTCTTGGGCGTTCGATCGCCGTCACCTGCCTGGTCGCAGGTCTTATGATTCTGCCGATCGCAATTTACAAGAAGATGGGGTTGGGACCGTTCCTTCTCGGCTACGGTCTGCTATTTGGTTTTGCCATATTGGCCTTTTTGATGGCCTCCCAATCGACGGTCAAATACTACAACTTCGAGTACGTACTTTGGGCATTGCTTCTGGGGTTAATGATTAGCAACACGGTGGGCGTTCCCCAGTGGCTCAAACCGATGTTGATCGGAGATTCGATCATCAAGGTGGCGTTGGTGCTGCTTGGTGCCGAGGTTCTGTTCGGAAAACTTGTAGCCTTAGGGCCGCCGGGGATCTTTACATCGTGGTTAGTGACCCCGATTGTATTGATAACAACATTTTGGTTTGGACAGCGAGTGCTCAAGATATCCTCACCGAGCTTGAACATGGTCATTTCAGCTGATATGTCTGTGTGCGGTGTTTCGGCTGCAATTGCAACGGGTGCTGCATGCCGTGCAAAGAAAGAAGAGATTTCTTACGCGATCGGAGTCTCCTTGCTTTTCACCGCCATCATGATGGTCGTGCAGCCGATGATTGTTTCCTGGACCCGCATGGATAAGGTCGTGGGTGCTGCATGGATGGGAGGAACGATTGACTCCACGGGAGCGGTCGCGGCAGCGGGTGCGATCCTTGGTGATGATGCCGCAAAGATCGCTACGACCGTAAAGATGATACAGAATGTTCTAATCGGCGTTATCGCATTCGCGGTCGCCGCCTATTGGTCTTCGCGATATCGGGATCAGAACTGGACTGACGAAACAAGACTCAATGAACGGGTGGGATTGGCGGAAATCTGGACACGTTTCCCGAAGTTCATTCTCGGATTCATCGGTGCTTCTTTGGTTTTCTCATTTCTCCCTTACTTTACGTCCTATCAGGGGCTTCTCGCTGACACGATCACTAAAGAGATCACAACGCCCCTTAGGTCGTGGCTCTTTTGTCTCGCGTTTGTTGCTTTCGGGCTGGAAACGGACTTTCGGAACCTATGGCAGTACCTGCGCGAGGTTAAGCCGCTTGTCCTTTATCTTGTGGGGCAAGCATGGAGTTTGGTTCTCTCGCTGCTCATGGCATACCTTATGTTCGGTGTATTCTATGGCGATAAAATCAAAGAGATCATGGCGAAATGATCGTGACGCAAGCCCAACGAAAAGCCCGCAACCTTGTCATCGCCACCCTGTTGCTTATTGCGTTGTGGATGGTGGTGTTGCCTTGGGTAGGTGGATTGCCTGGTATCCGAGAACATATCCAAAGTATGCGTCAACAACGCATCCATCCTGATGCGATGTTTTATACGGAATTAGAGTGAAGTAACCCGGGACTCAATACGATGTCTGAAACTGAATCAATGGAATCCGCGGCAAATCTACCTTTACATGGTTCGGTATACCGTAGTGCACCGATGATCCACGTCACTGACGTCGAAGCCTCCGTCAGCTTTTATTCGATGCTCGGGTTCAATGTGTGCAGCCGATTACAGACCGACGATGGAATCACGCGTTGGGCGGATATTCGGTCGCATCGAGCTCACTTCATGCTCGCACGCGCGACAGCACCCATCGATGCAGCCGAACAAGCGGTGCTTTTCTATCTATACTCGTTGGATGTGCGCAGTTTGCGCGATTACTTGATTGATCGCGGTGTCCCGAACGCAGGTGCACCTCCGATGGAGGGAATCGAATCACCACCACCGAACGGTGCTGCCGTATTCGACATAGTCCCTCGCTTTTACATGCCTGCTGGCGAACTGCGCATTCACGACCCCGATGGCTACTGCCTCCTGGTGGGCCAAATTGATTAGTTGCTTCTGTTCAGCCCACAATTACGTGCCACGTGCCAACTTACGTGCCACCCACCTATTTTGCAATTTGCAAGCAAATCATTACTCCAGCAATCCGGAAATAAGCAAAAAACCCAGCTTGAATCGCTGCTTTCTTTTGTCGCAGACGCTTGGAGACATCCCCCACTATCCCTCAGGCGATTCTTCCCGATCCAACACCAAGGATTTCC
>JBILVV010000547.1:0-2710 GCA_044370255.1 Pirellula sp. | reverse complement strand
CTTCAATTTCGCGTGATCGACCTTCGCCCGCCCTTCGGCGAGATGGATCCCTCGTTGAAGACGTCGCAGTGAGTCGGGTTCGACTTGACCGACGACAGTGACCGCATATCGCTTGTGAACACCGTGCCGAGGATGCGTCAGTCGTTGAGCTAGTTCGCCGTCGTTGGTCAAGAGAATCAAACCAGTACTGCTTGCGTCCAAGCGCCCGACGGGGAAAAGTCGAAACTGATTGGGCACCATATCGACCACTCGCATACGACCTTGGGGATCTCGGTTGGTGCACAGGACTCCTTCTGGTTTATGCAATGCGAAGTAGACCGGACGATGTTTGCGCAGTAGTTCTCCATCGACAGTGATCGTTGAGGTATCTGGATTGACCTTGATGCCGACTTGCTGGATCGCCTTGCCATCGATTTCCACGCGGCCTTGTTCGATCAGTTCGTCCACTTGCCGGCGCGAACCCAAGCCCGCAGCGGCCAAAATTTTGTTGATACGCTGCTCTCCCTGAAGCAGAGAAGGGGCAGCAGAACGCTGCGGAGTCCGTTTTTTCATAGCTGTTTCTCGCGATCGGCGAATGTGCAACGTCTCACGACGTGGCGATGAATCGAACCATCAGTCTAATTGCTTGTCAGCGAATTGTCATGGCGAAGTGATCAACTCCCCATTGCGTGTTGCTTGCCAAACAGCATTGGATTCCAGATCGATGGCGGTCAACCAGCGGCCGCCATAGCAATAGGTATCGATACAAATCAAATGAGGGGAGCGAAGTATTTGCCCTTCGCGATCATGCGTATGCCCTACTACCGCTTGCTTTCCTGATATGTGTGGTCCAGGCATCCTCTCAGTCAGCTTGACCCATCGAAGTAGGTCGCTCGGTTGTTCTGCCAACGGCAGGGTAGGTTCGTAATTGGCATGAACGATAAAATGGGTTTCCGTTTCGTGGTACGTGGCCAACCCTCTCAGGAATTCCATGTGGGAAGGAGGGATCACCTTCGGGTCGCCGCTGAACCCATAGCTGTCCAGGGTTTGGACCCCTCCGTGGTTAAACCATCCATAGGGCGCGATCTTGCCATCGAGCGAGTCGAGCATCATCTCTTCGTGATTGCCAAGGAGAGGCACCAATTTCACTTGGTCTCGAAGTTGGATGAGTCTTTCGATCACACCTTTGGAATCAGGACCGCGATCCACATAGTCCCCGACCGTGACCAGGGTGTCGTCGGGTTGCAAGTCCACGGCCTGCAAAATCGCATCAAACGCTTGGAGACAACCGTGGATGTCACCTATCACTAAAGTCTTGGGCATACTTTGCAGTCGGTGGATTTCAGAACAGCGATTTCGTTGGGCGTTTCCAGATCCGGCGCCATCCGGAAAGATATCCAAGGATAAGCAGAGGACGCAATTTCGACCACCGCAAACCTGAAAACCGGACGGGCATTCGAAGTTTTTGATCGCCGTCGGCTATAATGAGGGAAAGAAGCAACCTCTTTCTAGCTCTAGGATTTTCTCGTTGCCGCAGTAATTGCAATTTGAACCCATGGACGAGTCGATTTTCAAAAATGCAGTCATCGCGAGCGGGTTAATCCCCAAGGATCGCTGGGATTATTGCTTGCGATTATTGCGCCATCGCCAGCAAAGCATGGCCTCGAAACAGGCGAGTGTCTCCGAAGACCAACTGCTGCGCGACATTCTGTTGGAACAGGGGGCGATCACCGAGTACCAAGCGATCCAATTAGCCGATGGTAAAACCAAGTTTCGGCTTGGTCCTTATGTCATCACCGACTTCATCGGCCAAGGAGGGATGGGCCAGGTATTCAAAGCCGTCCACCAAGTGATGGGACGTGAATGCGCTGTCAAAGTGCTCCCTTTGCATCGTGTGAATCCCGAGACTCTCTCCGGCTTTATCCGAGAGATACGAATGCAGGCCAAACTGGATTGTCCGTATCTGGTGCGTGCCCACGATGCAGGACAGGATGGTAGCGTGCACTATCTGGTCACGGAGTATGTCCCTGGCATGGATTTGCGAAAACTCGTAAAGTCTCAAGGGCCTCTCAGCGAAGATCACGCAGCAGGCATCATCATGCAGGCAGCGTTGGGACTCAGCTATGCACACAAACAAGGGATGGTGCATCGCGATGTGAAACCGGGAAACATCCTGGTGACACCTGACTCGATTGCCAAGGTTTCCGATGTCGGTCTCGCAGGTTTCGCAGCCGACCTCACCGATGATCCGCTCGCAGGAAAGATCGTTGGGACTCCCGATTATCTGTCCCCCGAGCAAATTCAAACGCCTCTCTCGGTCGATTCGGTCAGCGATATCTATTCGCTGGGCTGCACTCTTTATTACGCGGTTACAGGCAAGGCCCCGTTCCCAGGCGGTGATACCGCATCCAAAATTCGTCGTCACTTGGAAGCCACACCATTGCACCCTCGCAACTTCAATCCCAACCTGAGCGAAGAGTTCGTCGAGATCATCGCCGAGATGATGGAAAAGGATTCCAAGAAACGGGTCCAAACCTGTGATGAGATAGCCGCTCGCTTGGAAGTATGGGTTGCCAATAGCATTCCACTTGCACCCTCGATGGCAACGCGAGGACCGTGGTTGGCTCCGCCACCTCCTGTGGTTGATCCTCCTAGCATGGAAGCCCCGATCGAGGATCGATTGGCTCCGACCTCGATCTCCTCGCTTGATACTGGAGCGATACGAAGCCCT
>JBILVV010000010.1:0-30771 GCA_044370255.1 Pirellula sp. | reverse complement strand
AGAACGGAACCCTCTGGAGTTGGGACCGCGGGGTTCTCAACGACTGCGAGAATCGGTTGACCATCGGATAGACTCGCGAGCGGGGAAGAGGAGCCCGAAAAGGAACAGATTCGTCGCAACCCAAGTTGTCCGAGTGGCAACGGCGCTCCGTTGAGCGTGTTGGCGAGCAACTCGGAATCGTTTTGCCACTGCGAAATCCGCGCTAATGAAGCGGATGCAGCATCCGTATTGGCACCCGCTTCGTTGGATGGCGATCCCACATTGCGCCATTCGAGCCACCGAAAACCAAAAGCCAAAGTGTCATCGGGTGCCTCCGGAGGAACGAACAAAACCTGTCCTCCCGAATCCACAAATCGCTGAACCACTTCGAGCGATTTCCCTGACGGAAGTCGATCGTGCCAAACCAACAAGGCAACATTCTCCAGCGCTACCGATCCCAATTGAGCTTGGGTCACCAATTCCGTTTCGCACTTCAGCGTTTGTTGCGGAGCAATACTAGCGCACAATTCGATCGCACTGATCAAGTCGGGATTGTCGCTTACGATCAATGTTCGCCGCATTGGCGGTTGCTCGAACACAAAGTAACTGATGTCGTTACCAGGATTGGAGTCGCTGGGGATACGCACCCACCCCCAACCGCGAATCCCCTCAGCTTTGTTGTTATCGAATGCCGTAAGGGGAATACGGTAATCGTTGACTTGTGCTCCTCCGCTGTTCCACGTTAGATCCAAACTGGTTCTAGAAGATCCCATGGCGATCTCTACCGGGATCGATTGGGGAGCGTTCGATGTATTGGATGACGTGTCTTTGGCTGGAGTGTGATCGACCCGAAAGCTCAGGGACAGAGTCGGGGTGTCGGTATTGTCGAGGCATTGCGAGTTGGAGACGCGAATGGCGAGATCCTCAGGACGATTACCCGACAGATCCAGAATAGAAAAGCGAAGGTTTTGCGGCAACGCCTGAAAACCGTCTCGTAACGCTGCCCATCGACCGTCTCGACTGCGCCAATCGGACTCGCGAAGATCCGAACCGATCCAAATCACGGAATTGCCGCTCGGATTGTTTTTCTCATAAACCAATGCTTGTTCGAGCAGGCCAGGTATATCGCTTGTCGCGCTCCAGGTTGTGCGGGGAACGGAGCGACGCCATTGATTGAACGATGCGAACTCCTCCGGCTTGCCCGACGCCTCATCGATCTGCACGATCCGTTGGATCCCTAGAGTTTCAAACGTTGAGGATAACTGATCGATGGTGGATTCGAGACGAGTACGGTTGGTCCCAGGCAGGGTGTCTGCCATGCTCGGAGAGCGGTCCAGGATGACGATCGCGCGGGTGTTCGAGTCGCCGCTGAGCAGTGCCAAGAGCCCGCTGGTCAGCGGCCTCGCGGTGAATAGGATCAACGCCAGGATTGCCAGCGTTCGCATGGCGAGAATCAACCATTGCCTCAATCGAGTGTAGCCGCTCGACATGCGGTTTGCTTCCAGCAGGAATCGCATCGCTGCCCAAGGCACGGTCTGAAATCGACGTTGATTGACTAGATGGATGATGATCGGGATGGCGGCCAGCGGAATGGCGACCAGCATCCACGGTTGCAGAAAGCTCATCGGACACCTCGAGATCCCGTCCTTCCGACGAGGAATCGCATCAAGGGATGTTCATACGATTCACTGGTCAGGACCCGATGATAGTCGACCGAAGTCTCGAGAACGATCTTCTGCATTTGGTTGAGATAGTTCTGCAACGCTCTCTGATATCGATCCGCGATTTCGTTGGGCTCGACGAACAGTGCGGTGTTCCCTTCCATATCGACGAATCGGACTGGCCGACCGAATGCGAAATCGATCTCTTGTTGGTCGAGCAAATGAAATGCTGCGATGTCATGCTTGCGAAAACGTAGATGCTCCAAGGATCGTTTGAGAAGGCTTGGGTCGACGAAGAAATCCGAGATGATGACAACCAAGGCGCGTTGGCGTACCGTTTCTGCGATTTCATCAAGAATGCTAGGAAGTTGGGTGTCCCCCTTGGCAACCGCTCGCTCCAACGTATCGAAGATGACTCGCAAGTGCGGAGCAGAACGACGTGGAGGAATGTTCTGGACGATTTGATCGGCGGCAAGCGACAACCCCACGGCATCCCCTTGTTGAACCGCCAAGTACCCAAGGGTGGCTGCAATTCGGCGCCCATAATCGAGCTTGGTCATCATCCCTTTCGAAGCGAACCCCATCGAACCGCTGGTATCCAAAACCACACAGCAGCGCAGATTGGTATCGGCTTCGAATTCCTTGACATAGTATCGATCGGTTCGGCCATAGGCTCGCCAATCGAGGCGCCGCAGATCGTCTCCCGGCACATACTTGCGATACTCCGCAAATTCGACGCTCGAGCCTCGATGGGGCGAGGGATGTCGCCCGGAAACATTCCCCTGCATGGCATGTCGAGGTCGGAGCGGCACCGCCGCCAAACGGGACAGAATCTGCGGGTCGAGAAAGGATCGCGTGATGCTCAACATCGGATCACTGCATCTCGTCCACCAAGCGAGAAACGATCTGTTTGGCCGTGAAGCCTTCTGCCTGTGCGGCGAAGGTGGTGATCAAGCGGTGGACGAGGACCGGGCGGGCGACATACTGAACGTCCTCCAAGCGGACCATGTAACTTCCTTGAAGAGCCGCTCTGCTTTTCGCGCCCAAGATGATATTCTGAACCGCTCGCGGGCCAGCACCCCAGGAAATGAACGGCTTCAACCAATCGGGGGCCGAGGTCCCTTGCGGTCGTGTCTTTCGCACCAACCGGGCTGCGTATTCGTAAATGTGATCCGGGACGGGAATACGCCGAACCAACTTTTGATAGCTCATAATCTCTTCGCCACTGAGGACGGGAGACAATCGCACCAAGTCATCTCCGGTCGTCGTACGGGCGATCTGGATTTCCTCCTCCTCGCTCGGGTAATCGAGTTCGACGAGAAACATAAAGCGATCCAACTGGGCTTCGGGAAGAGGGTAGGTTCCTTCCTGTTCGACGGGGTTCTGCGTGGCGAGAACCATGAATGGCGACTCCAACTCGAACGACTTGCCGAGCACCGTCACGCGCTGTTCTTGCATGGCTTCCAGGAGAGCCGCCTGCGTTTTGGGTGGTGCACGGTTGATTTCGTCCGCAAGGATAATGTTTTCGAATATCGGTCCCCGAATGAACTGAAATTCGCGACGTCCGTCGGAGTTCTCCTGCAGGATATCGGTACCGGTGATATCCATCGGCATCAAGTCGGGAGTGAATTGGATTCGATTAAAACCCAGGGACATGGTTTCGGCGATCTTGCTGACCAGAAGGGTCTTCGCCAAGCCCGGCACACCCATGAGCAAAGCGTGCCGACGCGCGAACAGACAGATCGCGACCTGCTCAATCACTTCGCGTTGACCAACAATCACCTTGCCCAACTCCGCGCACAATCGCGCATAACTCTCGCGAAGGGAATCGATAGCGCGGACATCTTGATCCGATAATTGGACGTTGGCGGCACTGACAGGATTGGCAAGACTCATTCGATATGTGAGGTTGGATGGAGGATGGCAAGAGACCAATCAAACGAACCGAACATTATTGTACTTCAAACTCACTTCGTTGTCGGTTTGCTGAGCATTTGATCCAAAAATCCCATCACAATCTTTCGATAGACGCTCTTCAAGAGCGGATTGGCTTCGATGATTTTCATGGTCCGATACAGTTGTGGACCCGATTCGGAATCGAGTTCCATGTCAATCGTCGTTCCGTTCTCATCGATCAGGGTCGCGATGTAGTGAATGTTTCCTTCGGAATCCTCGTCCTTGCGAACGCGATCGATCTGCGCGGTCGTGACATCAAATGGGCGAAGAACACCATCACTGGGAGCCTCCTGCCTTCGATTGCCGGTCAGGCCTCCCAGGAACTCAGCCATGTCATCGACATTCTTTTCGTTGCTGGTTTCTGCCAAGCGACGGCCGAGTCGCGATAGCTTGTCTTCGTTTTCTTTGCTATCGCGGCGCTTGCCATCTTCGACACTCTGGTCCATCTGTCGCTGCACGAACGACGAAAGATCGCTGGTCGATGGATCGGCAAGGGACCGTTGTTCACGACTGGACCGAATGACATCGGTCCATTTCTCGTCGGAGTCGGCAGATCGCAACTCGGTAGTGTCCGAGTCCGGTTGAAGTACTCCCCACCTGCCATCTACTTGAATCTGAGGAGCCTCAGTCTCGACAGGGGGTGGGGCCATCACGATGGAAGCCACAATGATCCCAAAAGCTGCGCAGTGCACCCATGTCGACACCATCCACGACCATCGCCAAGGATGTCTCGATAGACCTCGCGGCGAACGCGTCGCGAGCGAAATTTCTGATCGTGATGCTGTGGAAGTGGTCTTCACGGCGTTGACTGATTTTCAGAAGCCTTAGAGGCGGATCCGCTACCCCGCAGGAGCGAGTCGACTTTGCACCTTAATAGTACTTCAAGCTGCGGTTGCCGGAAATGCCGAGATGCTCTACCGCAATGTTGGAGGACCTAACGTTTGCGAGCCATTTCAAGGAAAAGATCGTATCGAGCCTTCATCTCGACAACGCTATCTCCGCCGAATTTGTCGACCAGTGCTGCCGCTATCTCAAAAGCTACCACATGCTCGACGATGATCGCAGCGGCCGAGATGGCGCACACGTCGCTCCGTTCGTAATTGGCTCGATGCGGTTGCTTGTCCTCCATTCGGATCGAATCCAGAGGCTTGCGCAGCGTACTGATCGGTTTTTTGGCCCCGCGAATGATCAGGGATTGGCCATTGGTCATTCCCCCTTCCAGTCCTCCCGCGTTGTTGCTGGGACGGACGTAACCCAGGTTGGCCGACTGAGCCTGCTGGGGATCGTATTGAATCGGATCGTGAACCTCGGAGCCTCTTCTGCGAGCGGCTTCAAACCCCATCCCGATCTCGACTCCTTTGATCGCCTGGACCGCCATCACCGCCTGAGCCAAGCGGCCATCAAGCTTGCGATCCCATTGCGCATGCGTGCCCAAGCCGAACGGCAAGCCGTCGACGCGCACCTCGACAATACCGCCGAGAGTATCCCCTTCCTCACCCATTTGATCGATGTAGGCTTCGGCATCCCGATCGCGTTGTGGGATCAAACTGTAAATGGAACTTGTGTCGCGAATAGTTCGCACTTGCTGGATCGACATTCCACGCGTTTCGCCGTGACCGAGTGCCATACTTCCAAGTTCAACTACATAGCCGACAGTCTCAATCCCGAACTCTTTCAAGAGCAGGCGGGCGAGTGCACCTGCTGCGACTCGGACGGCTGTTTCACGTGCGCTGGAGCGCTCGAGCACTCCGCGAATCGATCCCAAGTATTTGATGGCTCCCGTGAGATCGGCATGGCCCGGACGCGGGCGTTCCAGTTCTTTGAGCCGCTCGAGTTTATAATCGTTGTTGACTACTTGCAGAGTGATCGGAGAACCTAAAGTAGTTGATTGCCATACGCCGGTCAGGATGTCGACGTTGTCCTGCTCCAGTTTCTGTCGACCTCCGCGCCCGTAGCCTCCTTGGCGAAGCTTCAACTCGCGATTGATGAAGTCTTCGTCGATCGCGAGGCCAGCAGGGAACCCGTCGATCAAAGCGATCAGGGTTTTTCCATGCGATTCACCGGCAGTCCAATATCGAAGCATAACGCGAGGATTAGAAAGAGGGCGGAGGATGGGTGGAACAAAACGTGAGGTCGCAGCGAAAACTCGCTCGCTCAGTCTTTACCATAGTGCTTGACTTTATCCCAGTATGCTTCAAACGCCCCGTCTTTGTGAAAATCAGGACTGTTATCGATATCGTGGCACTCCAGACACTTGTCTTGTGCTCGATCCAATGTGAGCTTCATCTGGGCGCGAAACGCTTCCATCTCTTCTTTCGTGCTATCGATATCGCCCGCTTCTGCTGCTGCGTGCTGCGAACCCGGACCGTGACAATTCTCGCAGCCGTTACCGGTCAAGTGAGTCGATTGCTCAAGGGAAACAAAACCTGTTTTGTAGGGATAATACTTCTGTGGGTTCCACCCAGTGACGTGGCAAGAGATGCACTCCGGATCGAAGTGCCTGGCAAGGGAACGCTCGGGCGGTTCGACAATCGAGTCTGTCGCATGATGATGTGGAGTGTTCTTCCAAATGTCGAATGCCGTAGTGTGGCACTCTCCGCATTTCTCGCTACCGACAAATTCTCTTTGAGTTGGATGCGTTAAAGGTCGAAGGCCGAGCATCTGAAACGAATCATCCGACTTGGCTTTCAATTCATCTTGATACTTGCTGAACAAAGTCAGCATGCGCGGAGAATCTTCGAATTGGGAACTCAAGGCGATTCGCTGATAACGAACGGGTTGGGACGCGTCAGCAAAGAAACCGACAATCCCAGCGTACATCCCCTTGGCTCCCGCCTGAACAATCTGAGTCTTGATTCCAGGCAGTGTCTCAGGTCGGAAGGTAGGTTCTCCATAGCCACCTGAGGTCAAGACCACGTCGAATTGAGGAAATCGCTTCACGATCTCCCTGGTCTCATCTAAGTTCGCGTGTGCAATCAGGATTTTGATATCGCACTTCGCGCTGTCGATCGCAGCAAGGGCTTTGCTAAGTCCTTTCTCAACGGGAGTAATCGTGATGTACTCGTTGCTAATGTCCTTTGCATAGGTGTCTCCAAGCACGCTCGTGATACCGATCATGCGATTCTTGCCCTGACGATCGGTGACGGTCACGACCTTATGAGTCAAGTCGAAGTCGGGAACGAAACTCACGTTGGCGGCGACAAATAACTGATTTCCACCATCGGAATCCAGCATTGAGACGAGGGTCGAATCAAAGGTCAATTGCAGATCATCTTTGCCAAAAGCTACCGCGGAATACTCCATTTCGCGAAACGCGTGAGCGGTCCAATGGAACTTGATTTCCGACTGACGTCCATCGCGCCGAACTTGGTTCCCTGAATCGAGAGCAATGACATTCCACCCCCGATCTCTCAGTTCAGTAAGGAGCGTATCCTTGCGATTGATGCCACCTTTTTGATTCGCCAAACCCGTGCAACCGCATGGTTCCAAATAGCCATATTGATTTCCGGTGACATAAAGAACCAGCCACGGTTGTCGCCAGTCCTCGGCGATCTTTTGATTCCGTTCTTCTTCTGTGGCGACCGAGATGGGAGGCTGGTTCACGTTTGCCATTAAAGGATTGGGAACCGGCGAAGCGACATCCAAATCGGTCAATCGTCCGCTGGCGCCCTGTTCCTTGGGAACTCGCGAGTCTTGAGGGGTTCTGGAGTCCTGCGGCATTCGGGAAGATTTCGCAGGTGGATCCCCCGAGTTGACCCAAGATGGAACCCAGATCGAAGCGGAACATGCCGACACTATTGCAAGCATTCCGATATGCCGCAACTTGCGCCGATACGATTTTGGCTTGCAAGTCACATCCCGCATGGACCGTTTGTCCTTTGAATTTCCCGGCGAAGCGATGGGGCGCTAGTCTGTAAGCCTAAGCTTCACATACATCGGAATCTCGGGTGAGGATTCCATATCCGTTTTGATGACAATCTTTCCAAAATCTTTCGAGAAGGAACCATCGACTTCGATGGGTTCCGAACCGGGCGGGACTTCGAGAGTGATCGCATAGATTCTTTGGTTCGCGGATACATTAGGCTCCCCGATCGAGACTTTCAGTTGTTGCGGGCTCGTGCTTTCGACTCGTAAATTTGGATCGGCGTCGGCGTCTTCTCGGCGGATCGCGAGCATGAATTTTTTCTTCAACCCCTGCGAAGTCTTCGCAGTTCCGAGGTTAAATATGTTTCGAGTTTCGTTGTAGTCTTCTCCCGCGATCACGCGTATGGGAGTAACCACTCTGGCCCGAATGGTATACTCAAGGAATTCAGTATCTTGCTCTCGTCCTTCGCCCGATTTTCGAGCAAATTTCACCGGTAGATTCAGTGGTCCTGCGGGAAGACCGGGGGCCAGGCGTATTTGCGCTTCCACCATATGTCTCGCATCGGCAAGATCTGGCATTTCACCTGGATTGAGATGCTGTTCCTCGGAAAGAGTGACCTTTACTTTTTTTGATAATGTTCCGTCTTGAATTTGACCTGCGCTGATGTTCAAAGGAGTTTCCTGCAGCGAGTAGATCTTGAGGGGAACGATCGTTTCTGTCGTGCTGTAGATGTCACCGAGGTTACGCGTTGGGGGGTCGAACACGTAAGATTGACCGATTCGCCCCTTAATCGTCAATTTAATTTCTTCTTGGTCGGGGCAATTGGACCCAATGGTCGCGGTTTGTGCGAACTCACTTAGTTGAGACTCAGCTTTCCATTCGAGCTCAACTTCGGTTTGTTCGCCGGGTTGCAAAACCGCGTTTTCAAACTTTCCAACCGTGCACTTGCAAGTGCTTTTAAGAAACCAAATCTTGGCCTCCGCTCGGCCAACATTCTTAAAGATAAATTTGTGAGAGCGTTTGGTGCCTGCCATCATCAGGCCAAAGTCGAGTTCCTTGCCGTTCAAGATCTCGATTCGCCCGAATTTGCGATTCGCGGCAGTATCAACCACATCCTGCAAAGATTGCTTGTCGGAGGCCTGCGAAACCAAAAGCTCTTCGATTCCAAGAAGATGAACCTGACCTTGGTGTCGGATATAGTGCTGATACTTTGCCAACCCGAATCCGATGCCTAGACATGCCAGAGCGAACAAAAAAGTACGCATGTTGTTACAGAAATGTCTTTACAATTGCTTTTGGTCGATGAAGGAAAACAACTCACGGTTTGCCGTGGCTACGCAAATAGCCAAGAACCGGTTCAGCCCGAACGCAGTCACGGGGCATGCCGCGTCGGGCCTCGTTCCCAACAGCTGCCTTGGCTTCCAATGGCACTAATGGGTCGGGCCAAACCACCTGTGCCGCCTTGATTTTACGGTCTCGATGCCTTGTTGAGGTGTCAATTTTCTCCGATTCTTCGCAATGCAGTCGGCTTCGGGGCATATCACCCACCCAATGGGCCGACAACGCTGCTTGGAGATGCCCCTGGGCAGACGCCGGTGATAACTCCGATGCCCTTTGAAATTGCTCGTCTGCTTGCCGGAGCCATGCGGATTTCTCAGACACATCGATGCTCGTAGCGGCAGCCCGTGCCGAAGCTTGCCCGCTCGCATCCCATGCCAACGCATTGCGTGGATCTCTCCTTAAAAACTCCATTTGGAATTCCCTTAGGACCTTCGCCCACTCCACCCGCGAACTCCTCCCCAACGGTTGCGAAAGCTGGCCCACTGACCATTCCATCCCAACGCGAGTCAATTCAGGATCCCATCGGTCCACCGACAAAAGCTTCCTCATGTGCTCCGGAGACGGACGACTCAGCGGCCCGGAGAGGACCAAGCCGACGATCTCCTTGCCTCGAAAAATGGGAAGAGCCGTCGTCAAGTACCAACTCCCAAGCAATGCCGCACCCGTTCCTACCAACCCCATCGCCGTCCCACTTAATCGGGGTCTGGTTGTTAATCGGGGTCTGGTTGAGTCGCATTCTGAACGCCCGCTCACCGGTGTTTTCGCCTCTGCCAAGCTCAAACCGATGGCAAACATTCCAAGACCCATCGCCCCAGGCAACATCCATCCACCGGAAGCTAAACAGTGAACCAAAATGACCGCAAACGCAACACCGAGCGCAGCGCGAGGATGAACAAGTCGATGCGCCAAAGTTGTAGCATCCGGCCATCGGCTCCAGAAGACGGCAGATACCGCGAAAGCCGCCAAGGAAACGAGGATACCCAGCAGTCTTTCGTCCGAATCCGTGATGATACTCCAAGTGATTAGGCACGCCGCTCCGAAAGTTGCACCCGTCCAGAATGCGATCCCCAGCAATCGAGAACTTGGTTTCTCCATTTCACAGATCAAATCGTCTTGGGATGAATCCTTGGATTGGGACCAAGCCAACCGCAGCGCTAAACCGATTGCTGCGCTGACCGTGAGCAAAAAGGGAATTCCTCCAGCATGGGCCGTCTCCAGAAGAAAGTTGTGGGGGTCCGCCGGTGATTCGGCCGCCGTTGGCAACTTCACATGCAAATAGGTGGATTGAAAATTTCCGACGCCGTAGCCCATCCACGGCTCGGCGAATATCAGTTGCGCCGCGCCGCGCCAATAATCGATGCGATAAGCGAGCGATTTCCCCGCCTCCTGAAGGATCAAAGGATCAAAGAGATAAACGACGAGCAAGCCAACGCCAGCGATCGCGCCAGCGATACAAACTCCCAACCCGAGCGAACGACCGCGAATGCGACCATGCTGCATGATAGAAAACAGAGCCAACAGTGCGGTTCCACCACCTGCGGCGAGCCAAGCCGTTCGACTCTTGGTCAGCAACAACCCCAATCCCACCGCGATCACAAGTACACTCTGCACAACGATCAACACTCGGGATCGACGAGATGGCCATAGGCTTAGAACCAAGATCCAGTAGCATGCCAGAACCCCCCCTAGCGAATTCGCCAATGCATAGAACCCTTTCATCTCCGTACTGCGAATCCGGTCGGCTAACAGAAGTGCAGCACTCGATTCCGTTGAAATCCCTTCTCGGCGGAACAAGCCGACAGGATCCCTTTCCAATTGCCGCCGCAATTCGGGCTGAATCACTCCGTACTCCCAATAAGCGTACACCAAAACACCGACACCCAAAGCCAAGGCAGCGGTAATTGCTAAACGGCCGAACCCGGGCCGCGTCGCCATCAGGCATATACTTGCCGACCAAACCAACATCGATGTCCACTGCCAAAAACCATTGACCGCATAACGCAGGTTCCCTCTTCCCGCGACTGCGATCGTAGAAATCGCCAACCATGCGATTGCTAAACAGCACACGATCGCGAGGACGTGCTTCATTCGTCTCGTTCGAACTGAGGAATCACTCGAAGCTACTCCACACTGCTGAAGTGCAACACCTAGGCAAGTGAGCATCCCGAGTGTCAGGGTTAGCCCGATGTGCACCATCGAGTTTCCCATCGAGATCGCAGCGGCAGAATCGCATGGGTCAATATGCTGAAGCAACAAAACTGCCGGTGTCATCGCCGCAGCAGCCAACCAAGGCAATTCCCGCCACAACGACGTTGCGCAAGCCCGCTGTGTCATCGATCGGTTCCCGTAGTCAAGCTTTCGAGGACGGCGATTAGGGAAAGCATCGCGAGAACGATCGAAACAACAATCCCCGCGCCAATCATGTCGGTGCGCGGCAAAATGAGGGCCCCCAACGAACATGTCAGGGTTGCCAAGTAAATTGTTGCCACCGCCTGCGTCTTCGTCATTCCCATTTCTACCAAGCGATGAGAAAAGTGCTTCTTATCAGCTTGAAAAGGACTCCGCCCTTCGCGAAGTCGGATCCAAATGACGCTCACCATGTCGTACAGTGGAATTGCCAGTAAACACAGTGGAGCTAGAACCGCATGCGGCGTTGCACCCCGTGCATCGGGATACGTGGACAGCAACGTCCCGATCGCGATCCAGTAGCCGACGAAATAACTCCCCGCATCCCCCATGAATATCTTCGCTGGAGGCCAATTGTGCTTGAGGAATCCGAGCAACCCTCCGAGCAAGGTCAACATCATTGCTGCGACGAATAACTGAGGTTGACCCATCGACGACTCCGGGGTGCTCAGCAACATCACCGACAACATCGCGCAAATGATCGATGCGACCCCTCCGCTCAATGCATCCATGTTATCCAACATGTTGAACGAATTGATCAACATCACAATCCACAGAACACTCAGGATCGACGTCAGCCACGGCGCATCGATATAGGCGGTCAATTGCAGATGTTGCCCATAAACGATGGAGCTGGCGACTCCAATCTCGACTGCGAGTCGGAGTTTCCAATCCAGACCAAAACGGTCATCGAGCAATCCGAGCATCATGAGCACAGTCCCGCCTGCGATCAAAAGCCATATCGATCCGATGCGAGAGAGCAGACCCGGCAAGTAGATCGAGACCGACTCGGGCAAGAACGTTTTTGCCCAGTCGGAATTGCTGACCAGCATCCACGTGGTCAATGATCCCACGGCGAATACGACAACTACGCCGAGCCAAATGCCGATCCCGCCTCCCAATGGAATCGGTGTGGTGTGGACTTTCCGAGCGTTGGGTCGATCCAACAGTCCCAGTTTACTCGCATGACGTGCGATCCATCCGGTCGCGAGCACCGACACCAGAAAGGCTGGTATCACTGTCACCAAAAGTACGCCCCAGAGTGGTTCATTCATCCGAGCACCCATCGCGGCTTGCATTCTCGTGGCTTGCATTCTTGGGTGGGATGGACTGAGCGAAACGACGACGAGCGGTTGCTAGAAAGGCCCGGAAATCATCCCTCCGATAATCAGCATACGTCCAAGGCATCGGCTGCCAGGCTTGATCGCGAAAGGCCAGGGTAACTTCCGCGTAAACGCCATCCCTCAGATAGATGCGATGTTCCCGGTTCTTGGTCGAGGCCAATACCAGTTTGGTCAAGCTGACATAGCCCGGGTCGATGTTCACAGGACGAGAAGGGGACGATACCACAGCGAACTTGGATTCCAGTTGATTGCAGAAAAGCTTGCGATCCGACAAATCGGACGGGTCGCAGAGGTCGCGGAACAGAGCCAATTGCTTTTTGAGCCCCGTTCCCATGGTTGCGTGATAGTACTCGGATTCCACGAAATCGAAAGCCGGACTGAGGTCGGCGATCGGGCCCCAGGCTTGTTGAAGCTGCCCCCAGATCGACGCAAGAAGATCCTCGTCGGCACTAAAAGCTGCGACAAACGGGACGCATGGGGGAGGTTGCTTGATTAGACCCATGCTCAGGGACCGACCGGTGCCAAAGATTGCTGGAAATAGGTTGGACTCGGCGAGTCGCCGGGAAACGAGTAAAGTATTACGCATGGATTCCGCACTTGGCTCATCAACAAATAGTTTCGATCATGCACCCGGCAGTTCGTCTTCGGGGGTGCCCCATCGGGTTCCGTCGCCGATCCACATCGGGCCGATGGCTGTTTACCCACCCATTCTGCAGGCACCCATGGCGGGGTACACCAATTACGCCTTCCGCCAAATCGTTCGAGAATTCGGCGGCTCCGGCCTCCAAGCTACCGAAATGGTTAATGCTCGAGGATTCGTCTGGCTCGATGAACATGACTGCGAGCATCCCGACCGACTTTGGGGTGTTCGAGACGAACCGCGTCCGTTGGCGGTCCAGATCTGGGACAACGATCCGGACACCATGGCAAAAGTTGGCCGTCGTCTGGTCGAAGAGTACCGCGTCAGTGTGGTCGACATCAATTTCGGTTGCCCGGTAAAGCAAGTTACCGAAAAAGCGCACAGCGGTTCCTATCTGCTTCGCGATCCGGATCGCATGTACGCCATCATCTCTCGATTGGTCGAGGTCTGTGCTCCGACTCCCGTAACGGCCAAGATGCGGCTCGGATGCACTCGCGACACGATGAACTACATTGCGGTCGCTCAAACCGTCGAGCGTGCGGGGGCCGCTGCCTTGACCGTGCATGGTCGAACCGCAGAAGACTTTTTCAAAGGCTCCGCAGATTGGTCTCGCATTTCCGAAATCAAACAACATCTGCATCGCATGCCGATCATCGGCAACGGCGATCTTCAAACCGCAGAACAAGTCCGTCACGCCTACCAATACTACAACGTCGATGGAGTCATGATTGCTCGCGCAGCTCTCGGCAAACCGTGGTTGTTTGCCCAAGCCGCCGCAGCGCTTGAAGGCCGACCGATCCCTCCCGATCCGAGCATCGACGAGCAACGGAGCATCATGATGCATCACTACGATTTAGTGGTCGAGCGTTTCGGTGTGCAGCGAGGGACCATGCTGATGCGCAAGTTCGCTTGTTGTTATGCACAAAACAAACCGGGAGCTCGCCATTTCCGAGCCCATATCTCTCGGGTCGAGACGCAACCCGAATTCTACGATGTGGTCTATCGGTTCTTTCCCACTCAAGCGGACGTCGACAATCGCGAACCAGTACATGCGGACCCCGATCCCGTGAGTATCGCGGAGGGTGGGGCCTGTGAAACCTGCTAAATGGCCGTTACCCTAAATCAATTCACACAAAAAGAAGACAGGAAAGAGACTCATGAAGTTGTTCGAAGGTAAGAAGGGTTTGATTCTTGGTGTTGCCAACGACCGTTCGATCGCTTGGGCTATCGCGAAGGAGATCATGGAGCACGGTGGAACCTGCGGCTTTTCCCACCTGCCCGATCGCGCGGAAGATGAAAAGAAGAAGAATCGGATGCGCGTCACCAAGTGCATCGAAAACTACACCAGCCAAACCGCCTTCCTTCACCCTCTCGATGTCCAAGACGACGCCCAGATCAAGGAGTTCATGGATCTTGCAGCCAAAGAGTTCGGCCAGATCGATTTCCTTCTGCACTCGATCGCGTTTGCCGATCGCGAGGATCTGTCGCGCGACACCGTAGAAACAAGCCGTGCGGGATTCAAACTGGCGATGGATGTCAGCGTGTACAGTTTGCTCGCGGTCACCAACGCCGCTCGCGGCATCCTCAAGGACAACGCATCCGTCCTGACGATGACCTATTTCGGCGGTGAAAAATGCGTGCCGGGATACAATGTCATGGGTGTTTGCAAAGCGGCTCTGGATGCCTCCGTTCGATATCTCGCATTCGATCTCGGCCAACGGGGCATTCGGGTCAATGCCGTCAGCGCGGGACCGCTGAAAACGCTGGCCGGCGTTGCTGCTGGCGTTGGCGAAATGCAGGAGTATTATGACTACGTGGCACCCCTGGCTCGTTGCGTCACGCACGAAGAAGTGGGTCGAAGCGGTGCATACCTGTTGAGCGACTACAGCAACGGCATCACCGGCGAGATCCTGCACGTCGATTCAGGCTACAATATCATGGGAAGCCCGGGCCGATTGCTGATGCAGATGAAGGGACAGAAAACCTCTTAATCTCGCATGTCTTCTTGGACGTGCGATTCTTACGGAGCAGGATATGACCCCGCATTTTCCACAAGAAAAAATCACACGTTCAACGCGGACACACTTCTTCGCGGCGCACACTCTATCCGCTTGGGTCGCATTTTTGGTTGCGACCCTACTCGCAACGCAGGCCACCGAAGCGCAGTCGCCTGAGAGAAAAACCTACGATCGCATCGTCGATGACAAGGCAACGGGAAAACTCATTCTGCAGTTTCCCGTTCGCCGATTTGAACGCAAAGATCGTTCTGGACCTGTCATCACCACGCACGCAATGATCCATATCGCCGATCGCCCATTCTATGAACGGCATCAAGCGTTGTTGGATCCCCTGGATGTCGTCCTGTTCGAGGTGGTACTACCAGCGGGTACTGGGCGACCGGAATACTCGTTGCAGGATACGAACTCCGCACAATGGAAAATCGATACAACAAAGATGCGTTTGCAAAGTCTCGCTATGCATGCTCGAGGCTACGCAGTCGAGAATGGAAAGCTGCCTACCAAGTTTGACGATATTCTGAAACAGTATGGTGATCTTCGCCCGTTCGCGGACAGACTTTCCAAAGACGCGTGGGGAAACGAGTTTGAATTCTCAAGCATCGAACTTGAGCAAACTGAGGACGAAGATTCGGAGGCGTCTCCCAAACGTGGCCCCAATGAGATCCTCGAAATCATCTCCCTGGGCGCGGACGAGGCCGAAGGAGGTGTCGGCGAAGACGCTGACATTCGTCTTTCCGAACAACCCCCGATGCTCATGGGCAATTCCGACCCAAACAGTATGCCTCGCATCGCCGAATACCTCGGCCTGATCTTCCAAGGCAGAGTAGAGAAGCACAACAAAGCCAATTGGCGGAGCAGCGATCTCTCGGACGATCAAGTAAACGAACGCTTTGCCGCCGAAGGCATGCCGGAGGAGCAAAAGAAGAACGCGGATCCTTGGATGCCTGCTCGCGTCTTGGAAACGATTTCCGAGCTTTCTCAAACGATCCCCGGCTTGAAAAATGCAGGCAAGGCTTTCTTCATCGATATGCTGGGCGCATCCCCGATCCAGATGCAGGAATCGAGCAACGATCCATTCGCCAAGGTCATCATCAAGGACCGCAACCAAGTCGTGATGAACGATCTCAAAGCGATCCTCGAAAAAGAGCCCGAGGTTAAGAGCATCGGCATCATCTATGGCGCCGCACACATGCCCGACATCGAATCGCAATTGATCGAGATGGGATACGAAGAAACTCGCACCGATTGGGTCGATGCAATCACGACCGTACTTCCAGAAGATCTCGCGGAAAGAAAACAACTGGAGATCTCTCGCTCGACCGTCCGCGCGATGGGATTGCTCGGCGGCATCGAATCGCAAGGCCAAGGAAAGAGAAAACGTTGGCGTAAATCGAATACTTCCGAAGAAACTCTCGCACAGGACTACCGTAAAGAAGTACTCCGCAGTTGGGTTGGTGAGTTAGCCAAGTCCTTGGATGCGGATCGCGAAGTGGAAAGGGACAAGGCTGAGAAAGACTTGATGGCGCTCGGCTCGCTCGCGATTCCCTATCTGCCTGCAAGCTCTAATGATGACTCGGACGAATTTCGAATTCGGTTGGACCGCATCCGCGACACCCTACTCGAGAAGGATAAGGCGGTCCTTTCGAAACCTTCCCGGGTCAATATTGTCGGCAAGATGATTGGCAAGGAGGCGTTGGAGTCCCTGGCAGAGCAATCAGGCAACACGCTGCAACTCGCGAATGTTCCTCGTCTTGATGTGCAGATCGACGTCGAACTCGAAGACATGTTGTATTGGGAAGCCCTCGACGAAATCCTCGACAAACTATCCCTTGCGATCGTTCCGAATGACGGAGACGAGTTGAGATTGGTTGCTCGCAATGAATTCATGCCCCAGCGTTTCGTGATGGCCAGTTACTCGGGAAGTTTCCGGCTCGAACCTATCGCAGTCACTAAGGAACAGCGGCAGTATGAACCCGACCTGAATGCGACGAGCATCGAACTCTCATTGTCGTGGGAACCTCGCCTCAATCCCGTCTTTGTTCGCTATGAATTGGAGGGATTGGAACTCAAGTGCGACAACGGCGAGATCTTGCGTCCCAAGAAGGATCAGGGGACCGACTTTACCACCAGCGGATCGCAACTTACCTCCCTTATTCAGTTCGATCGCCCTTCTCGATCGGCCAAGGAAATCACGGAATGGCGAGGCAGTTTCCTGTGTGTGATGCCCGGCAAACCGGTGGCGATCAGTTTCAAAGATCTCGATACTGCGAAGAATGTTACCTCGTCCAATGGGGATCTGCAGGTGACCCTCGAGCGTTCTCGCAAGAACCGGGACGTTTACGAAATCCTTGTGGGCGTTGCGCTCCGCGGCGAACAATCGACCGACTCGATGCAAGGTTGGACCTCCATGATCGATGCCTACCTCGAAGATGATAAAGGAAATCGACTCCAGCACGCTGGTTGGTCGACCAACCGGATCACGGACGAAGATGTTGGACTGGCCTTTCTCTTCGAAGTCGAAGAAAGCCTCGCAGGATACCGCTTCGTATTCATCGCGCCGCAATCGATCATGCAGCAATCGGTCGAGTATTCCTTGGGTGGTATCGCGCTGCCATGATGAATAAACTTCCTTGGGGCAATCTACCTTGGGATCCCGAGATGGAATCGCCGGCTACGATCCTTGTGATCGGTGGCGGGCCGGTTGGCATCGAGGCCGCCCTCTACGCGCGTTTTCTCGGCTACTATGTTTCTATCTTTGAAACTCGTCGAGTCGCCCATCGCATGCTCGATTGGCATGATCGTCCTCTCGCACTTCCGGTTTCCCAAGTCACGACCTCGTTGGGACATGCTGCGATTGCTGCGCAAAACCCAGACTACAAACGCCCCGACCCGGAGCGATTCTTTACTGGCCGCGAATACTCCGAGGAATATCTCCTGCCGCTAGCCAAGACCGATCTCCTTTTCGATGACATCCATTTCCTGAGCCCGGTGGTCGATGTTTCGCGAATCCGAACGCATCGCCGCGACGGAGTCCTGTTGCAAGAACGATGCAACGATGAATTCCGTGTGTTGGTTCAGGGACAACATCGCGGACCCTGGACCGCTCGAGGAGATTGCGTCCTCGATTGCCGAGGTCACGCCATCGAGCCCATCGGTATGGGGCCAGGTGGTGGACTTGCCATCGGAGAACACGATCTCGAAACAGACTTTTTGCTATACGCACCCGGAGACCGCAAGTACGAGGCAAAGCACCTGATTGGAAAGCGGCTCGGTTTGGTCGGCGAAGATGCAATGGCCTGTCAATGCGTTGAAGATTGGTTGGCTCATTTTGGGACAGATCCTGATACTCGATTGGTTTGGATGGTCCGCCCCAGCGAAGACTCGGCGTCCGATCGGGCTTTAGAATTGCGAGCTCGCATCGATGCGATGTCGCTCCGAAATGTGTTGTGCATTCAAACCCTCGGAGTTGAGTCGATCTCGAGGAACGAGGGAGGAACCTTTCGCTGGAAACTCCTCAAAGAAGATGACTCGACGGTCGAACTCGATACGGACGTTGCGATGCGGCGTACTGGCTACCGCTATCGATCGCTCGGTCCCGAACTGCATTGCCATGCGGACGCATGGGTCAGCCCGAATGGTGCGGTCCTCTCGGGCGAGGATGCAACAGAAACAGAGCAGCTCATCAATACACGTCAGAAGCGGGTGATTACTGCGGAGCCGGGATATTACTCGCTCCGTGCCAGCCCAATCGGTCAAGGAGCGGGTGTTGGATTACCCAGGGCGTTCGAGCAGATTCGTCAAGTGTTTGCGATCATTGGCGGTCGCGAGGACCTGGATCTTTATCGGATCGTCGAACAGCAATCGTCGAACCAATAAGCTATACTTACTGCTCCCTGTCATGTATTCCTAATCCCGGCGAGGATCGAATCGATGTTAACGTTAATCGGCAAGGGTTCGGCACAAACCTGCAACGGAGTAATGCGCAGGGATTTCCTGCAGGTAGGATGCTTGGGAGCTATTGGTCTGGGGCTCCCCAAATATCTCGCTGCGAGCGAGGCCGGTGCAGTCGATCCATCGAAATCGAAACGATCGGCCATCATGATCTTCAATCTCGGTGCACCGAGTCATCTCGACACATTCGATATGAAGCCTGATGCACCGGCTGAGATTCGCGGCCCCTTCAAACCGATTTCGACCAACGCTGACGGCATTCAAATCTCGGAAATCTTTCCGCGGCATGCGCAAATCGCGGATCGTTTTTCGTTGGTGCGATCCTGTTTTCATCGAGGTGCGGCGGTCCATGACGCCGGTTGGCAGATCATGCAGACTGGGCGACAGTTTCAGGGTGGAGTCAACACGCCTCATGTCGGCAGCGCCATCAGTTATTTGCTAGGACGCAGATCCGACCTTCCCCCCCACGTTGTCCTGCCTGAAACCATGGGGCGCGGCGGTGGCAACCTGCCTAACGGTCAAGCGGGCGGATTTCTTGGCAAAGCACACGACCCTTTCGCTCTGATGGCAGACCCATCGAAGGCCGACTTCAAAGTCCCCGATTTGCTCCCCCCCGACTCGATCGGTGCAGCCCGCATCGAACGGCGGCGAAGGATGCGCGAGGTGATCGAATCGACCATCGATACGTTCGAAGCCAGCGAATCGGCCAAGATGATGGACGATAACTTTCAGGCAGCCTATCGATTGATGACGAGCCAACAAGCCAGGGCGGCTTTTGATCTGAGCGCGGAGCCCGCGGCCGTTCGAGAGCGTTATGGCATGAACCGGTTTGGCCAATGTTGCCTGTTGGCTCGGCGACTCGTCGAGGCGGGTGTTCGATTTGTCACGATCAACACATTCTTGACCGTGTTCGATGAGATCACGTGGGACATTCACGGCAGCAAACCCTTCACGTCGATCGAAGGGATGAAGAACATCGTCGCGCCGATGTACGACCAAGGCTATTCAGCCCTGATCGAAGACTTGGTGCAGCGCGGCATGCTCGACGATACGCTGGTATGCAATGTCGCTGAATTCGGACGGACTCCCAAGGTCAATCCAGCCGGAGGTCGCGATCACTGGCCAGGGTGCTTCACCGTCTACTTCGCAGGCGGAGGTATTCAGGGCGGTCGCGTGGTTGGCAAGAGCGATCCGATCGGTGCGGTTCCCGCCGAACGTCCGACCGAGCCACCCGAGATCATCGCTACGATCTACCACGCATTGGGTTTGAATCTAGAAACCCATTTGCCGGGTCCTGCAGGAAGACCGTTCCCGCTGGTCGACTTCGGCTACCGAGAAATCCGAGAGTTGTTCTAAAGCGAGTTCCCGCAGTCAGACTCTTCTGGGCTTTCCGTTCCAACCTGCATGACCTATCCTGTTTGGCATGATAGATCCTCGCTTTACAGTACACGGCGCAAGCCGACTTCTCGCGTCCGGCGCCCTGAGTAGCCGCGAGTTGGTCGCGTTCTTTTTGGAACGAATCGATCGCTGGAACGGCCAAGTCAACGCGATGATTGCGATCGATCGGGAGTTGGCGTTCGAGTCGGCGGATGCTTGCGATGCGATGCGTGACCGCGGCGAGGTCGAGTCCCCTCTATGCGGGATTCCTATCGCTCTGAAAGACAATCTTTGCACGCGAACGTACACGACTTCGTGTGCATCTCGCATGCTCGAGAACTATGTCTCGCCTTTCGATGCACACGTGGTGGAACGATTGCGGCAAGCGGGTGCGATTCTGATCGGCAAGACCAACCTCGATGAGTTTGCGATGGGTGGTTCGACCGAAACAGGTATCTTCGGTCCGAGCCATAACCCTTGGTCTAGTGATCGCACGTGTGGCGGTAGCAGTGGCGGTTCCGCCGCCGCGATAGCCGCAGGCTTTGCATCCGGTTCGCTCGGAACCGATACCGGAGGTTCGATTCGTCAGCCCGCAGCCTTTTGCGGTGTGTGCGGCATCAAGCCGACGTATGGTCGCGTCAGCCGGTATGGCTTGATCGCCTATGGAAGCAGTCTCGATGTCGCGGGTGCATTTGCTCACGATATCGAAGATCTTGCATTGATCCTGCAATGCATCTCAGGACACGACCCGCGCGATTCGACTTCCCTCGATGTTCCTGTTCCCGATTTTCAAGCTGAAGTGAAGGCAGTTCGCGCCCCGCTTCGAGTTGGCATCATCCGCGAACATCTCGATAACGATGGGTTGCATCCGGAAATGCGTCAAGCACTTCTTGAGGCAATCGAGGTTTTCCGATCCAGTGGTGCAACCATCGTCGATGTCTCCTTGCCACATACGAAGTATTCGATCCCAGCCTACTACATCATTGCTCCCTGCGAAGCCAGCAGCAATCTCGCGCGATACGACGGTGTCCATTATGGTTTTAGAGCGGACAAAACCCACAGTGTTGGTAAGGAATCGCCGCTCGAGGAGATGATGGAATCGACGCGTTCGGAAGGGTTTGGTCCTGAAGTTCGTCGTCGCATCCTGCTCGGTACCTATGCGCTTAGCGCGGGCTATTACGATGCATACTATTTGAAGGCGCTCAAAGTGCGACGCATGATTCGCAACGATTACGATGCAGCTTTTGAAAACGTGGATCTTCTACTCGGACCGACAACTCCCAATGCTCCCTTTCGACTAGGTGAAAAGGTAAATGATCCCGTTCAACTCTACCTCGAAGACTTGTTCACTGTCGGGGCCAATCTAGCTGGGATACCCGCCATCTCGATTCCGATCGGGCGAAATGGAGACGGCTTGCCAATCGGCATGCAGTTGCAGGCTCCTCCGCTTCAGGAGGGAACTCTCTTAGCCGCTGGCTATCAATTCCATCGGGAAAGCGGCTACCAACCGACTCTCCCAGACATGGATGGGATGAAGTCATGAACGGAACTTCTTTGCAATACCGCATTGTCATCGGTCTTGAGGTCCACGTTCAATTGGCGACGGAGACCAAATTATTTTGTCGTTGTCGGACCGAATTCGGCCAACCGTCTAATACCCAGGTATGCCCGGTTTGTTTGGGTTTGCCGGGTGCATTGCCGGTATTGAATGAACAAGCAATCGCGCTCGCGTCTCGCGCAGGTGCAGCTTTGCACTGCAAGATCGCCAGCTTCACCAAATGGGACCGCAAAAATTATTTCTATCCGGACTTGCCCAAAGGGTATCAAACCAGCCAGTATGACCTGCCTATCTGTGCCAATGGCTACTTGGATATACCCGTGGGTATCGAAGGTGGCGATTCGATCGACGACGCGCCGGTCAGCCAACGCATGAGGAAACGGATCCGCATTCTGCGCGCTCACCTGGAGGAAGACGCAGGCAAGAGCATGCATGACGAACATGCAGGACGTGCGGATTCACGCATCGATCTCAATCGCGCGGGGACGCCGCTTCTGGAAATCGTGTCGGAACCTGACTTGTCGAGTGCCGCGGAAGCTAAAGACTACATGACCGAAATGCGGTTGATCATGGTCTATCTCGGAGTCTCCGACGGCAACATGCAGGAAGGTTCTTTGCGAGCCGATGCCAACGTCAATTTGCACATCGATCGCGATGGCACTACCGTGGCGACACCGATCGTAGAAATCAAGAACCTCAACAGCTTCCGCGCCGTCGAGCGGGCGATCGAGTTTGAAGTCGAACGACAGAAAAGCGAGTTCCTGCGAACGGGATTGACCAAGGGTCAAGTCCCCAAGCAAACTCGTGGATGGAACGATGTCTTGGGCCAAACCGAATTGCAGCGAGAGAAGGAAGAGGTCTCGGACTACCGTTACTTCCCATGCCCCGATCTTGTACCGGTCATCCTCGACGAAGCGTATCGAGACCGCGCTCGCCAAGACGCCGCAGGAACTCCTACCTATTATCGAGACCAACTGATTGAAACGCATCAATTGCGCGCTGCCGATGCGGAGGTGTTAATACAACAAGGCCGCGATTCGGTGGAGTACTATCTCGCGTTAATCGCCAACGGAGCAACCGCCAAACGCGCGTCGGCATGGATGCTTCAAGATATCTTGCGATACCTCAACGACAAAGGAGTTAGCATCGGCGAGTACCCAATCCAACCTCCTAAGTTGGCTCAGCTGTTGAAATCGATCGAAGGGGGACGTGTGGATACGAGCCAGGCCAAACAGGCGCTCACACTCCTTCTCGAGCATTCCGACTGGACCGCCGAACAATCGATCGATGCCTTGGGTATCGTGAGAGTCGACGATTCGGAGATGGATACGCTGTGCGATCTGTTGCTATCCGAGAACCCCGATGTTGTGGAGAAAGTCAAAGCAGGCAATGCAAAGGCTGTTGCCGCTCTGGTCGGACAAGCCAAGAAAAGGAATCGCAACGCCGATCCTCGTGTTGTTCAGGAATTGTGCTTGAAGAAAATCGCCGAGCGTTCATAACAGCGTCACCAGCATTAAAAGTATCATCAGTATCAGCACCATGGATCTACAGAAATACTTCCGACCAGAAATCGTAGCGATGGCCCCCTACAAACCTGGGGAACAACCTGGCGCTACCAAAGTCATCAAACTCAATACCAACGAGAGTCCCTACCCCCCCAGCCCACGAGTCCGAGATGCGATCCTCGCTGCCAGCGAACGTCTCGAGCGGTACCCAGACCCATTGGGTACATCCTTTCGCAACGCGGCTGCTGGCGTACTGGGTGTCTCACCGGACCAAATACTCTGCGGCAACGGGAGCGATGATATTCTCACGGTGCTCACGCGCGCATTCGTCGGCAAGGGGGATCGGATCCGTTTTCCATTCCCTAGCTACATCCTTTATCGCGTTTTGGCTGCTCTGCAGGGTGCCGTGTCCGAAGAGATTCCGTTCGACTCCCACTTTCAATTGACCGATCGGTTCTTTCAACCGGATCCAAATCTCAAACTCGTTTATATTCCGAACCCAAACAGCCCGAGCGGCACGTTGATCGATCCTGAAACGATCCTTCGATTAGCGAGACAACTCGATTGCCCTGTTGTGGTCGATGAAGCCTACGTCGATTTTGCTCCGCGAAGCTGTGTTGACCTGATTGCCCAGGATCCGCGCATTCTCGTAACGCGCACTCTCAGCAAGTCCTATGCATTGGCAGGTTTGCGATTCGGGTACCTCGTCGCGCACCCATCGGTCATCGAGATTCTGAGAAAGGTCAAGGACTCCTACAACACCGACGCCATTTCGATCGCTGGAGCTACTGCAGCGATTTCCGATCAAACATGGTTGCGAAAAAATGTTTCGAGGATGAACCAAACACGCGAACGCATGGTCGGAGCGTTAAGCGGTCTTGGATTTCAAGTGACACCCTCGAACGCGAATTTTCTTTGGTGCACGCGCACCGATCGCCCCGTTGAACCGATCTATGCGGCTCTCAAGTCGAATGGCATCCTCGTGCGGTACATGAACTACCCGCCATGGGGAGACGGTCTGCGCATCAGCGTCGGTACCGATAGCGAAATCGATGCGATGCTCGTTATTCTTGAAAGCATCCTGCGTGTTTAGCCTCCATCGAATGACTCCCGTCTATTGATGCGCTTTCGACATACGTTGTGACCCTGTGCAGTGCCAATCTCGTTTCTGTCGAAACCGTAACACTGATCGCATATCTTAGTAACGATTGAATCGAATTCGCCAATCGTATCGGTTAACCAAACTTTCAAATGTTGAAAGGACTGTAACAGTTTGCCGAGGCGCTCAACTCCTGTGGTACGTTTGATGCATCTGCGGGGGAGATATTCTGTCAATAAACCGCAGAAACCGAGGAGACGCCGTTTCATGACGCCTAGTTGGTTTGCATGCCGCGATACAGAGCGAAACGCAAATGCGATTCTTGCGGTGTTCCATCGATCGAATCTCGCGCCAGGGGTGAGCGAACGACTGCTCTTCGACGCAGAGGTTCGCACCAAGTTGTCGATCCCTGGTCTCGCGCCCGTATTGGACTTCAGATGCGAAGAAGAACAGATCGTTATCGCTTTGGATGGCAGCGATGGCGCACGATTGGATTTGCGGCTCAAATCCGGGCCGCTTTCGGCATTGGAATCGCTCGATTGCTTAATCGCTCTGTTGACAACCCTCGATCAAATGCATGCGAGGGGTTTGTTGCACGGCAGATTTCACCCGTCTCTGATTTCACTGAAGCCGAATGCAAGTGGCTATTTGATCGCTGAAACACTAGGATTCGGGTCGACGCTATGTTTCGATGCGACGAGTGGGAGCGATATCGAACGACTGCAAAAGATTCGATATGCATCACCGGAAGAGGCTGGTGCGATCGATAGCGATGTCGGTCCTTTGTCGGATTTGTATTCCGCTGGTCTACTGTTGTATGAATGCTTGGTAGGGAAATCACCGTTCCGAGGAACGACGTCAATCGCCATTCTTCGCGAATACACGATGAAGGTACGTGACCTTCCATCGAACGATTCCCAGATTCCGACCGAATTGAACGCCGTTGTGCAGCGAATGCTGCAATTGAATCCGCGAGACCGTTATCCGTCAGCCGCCGCTGTTGTTCGCGACCTCACCGTTATTGCGGACTCGCTACGAGCTGGCAAATCGATCCGGCTACCCATTGAAGAGATTCAGCCGCACTGTCGCATCTCCGAGGCCTCGTTTTTCACAAGAGCGGGCGAGATGCACCAGATTGAACGAGAGATTGGACAAGCTGTTGCTGGCAAAGGGAACGTCATCTATGTCGAAGGACGATCCGGCAGTGGCAAGAGCCGCTTGATCCATGAGACGATCCAAGTTGCTCGCTCCGAGAGATTTTTGATTCTTCGTGGCCAGGGAAACGATCGCGTTGGACAGCAACCCTTCGGGATATTTCACGGCATCGTTGACGGCTTGATCCAAGCCAGCGAGGAAATACCAGAGTTCAGGGCTCGCTTGCGGGAATCCTTGAAGGACTATTGTGGCACCCTGGTGACCGCTCTTCCCAAGTTAGCGGCTCTCATCGGTACAGAAGATCGAAGCAAACCGGTTCCTGAGGAGTTCCGTGAAAATGCGGCGCTCGAAGTGCTCACTCACTTATTCAATTCACTGGGCAGTTCGGAACTTCCGGTGCTCATTGCTTTGGATGATTGTCAGTGGGCCGACGAAATGACTTGTCGGTTGCTTTGCAAATGGACATCCAACCCTCAAGGGGCTTCTCGCCATGTTTGCGTGATGGTCGCATTCCGATCCGAGCAGGTAGCAGAGGAGCACGCCCTGCGGCGACTTCATCCAGAATGCCACATCGTGCTTAGAGAATTCAGCGATAGTCAAATCGCCAGACTTGCTGCCGCCATCGCTGGACCACTACCCGATTCGGTTCTACCCGTAGTGCAGAAAATGTCAGGTGGAAGCCCTTTCATGTTATCGGTTGTGCTGCGAGGACTGGTCGAGACCGAGGCCATGACACCGAGCAGAAACGGTTGGGCGGTAGACGAAGTAGCCTTGGAGGATTTCCAATCATCGCGTGGATCCGCTGAGGTATTGGCTCGGCGACTGGAGATGTTATCCACTGAGGTTGTCGATCTGTTGACTGCGGGAGCAGTCTTAGGCAAGGACTTCTGCCTCGATGCGGTCACAAAACTCAGCGGAATCGGAACAGCCGACGCCATTCGATGGCTGGAACAGTCGCGAGAACGAAACCTCGTTTGGGCCAAAGCAACCGGCGCTCATTTTAGTTTCGTGCATGATCAACTCCGCTCTGTGTTGCTCGCACGTGCTTCTGCGGAAACGCTTCGCAAGCTGCACCAGCGTGCCGCAGAATACTACGAGCGAGAACAGTCGAAGGAAATCTCGAGCATCGCGTTTCATTATGACCAAGCGGATCAGGTGGGTTCGGCAGTCAGGTACGCGATGCTGACCGCTGAGCAATGTCGAAGGCAATATTCCTACGAAATCGCAGAAAATTACTTTCGACTTGCGTTGCGAGGCTCTGCATCCGCAACCGATGATTCACGGCTGCGAATCTTCGAAGGTCTTGCCGACACCCTGACGCTTCGAGCAAAGTATACCGAAGCAGAAGAAGCTTACACTCAGGCTGCTAGCTTTGCCGAAGATAAATTCTCGCGAGCACGCATCCAAGCAAAGCAGGCTACGCTGTGGCTGAAAAGCGGCGACATTGAACGGTCTACCGCAAGCTTTGAAGCAACCCTCAATATGCTCGGGTGGCGAGTTCCAAAGACATATCTTGGAGTGTTGATTCTTCTCGCTTATGAGATGATCATCCAGACTCTGCACACTCTTTTTCCAAACAGACTCCTGCATCGCATCCAACGTCTTCCCAACGAACATGAAAGACTAGCGATCTCGTTGTGCAGCAAACTGGCTCACTTCTACCGCTTGTATCGCACGAAAGCACATTACCTGTGGAGCCATCTTCGAGCGCTGAACACTGCAGAACGATATTTGCCGAGTTCGACACTTGCGGATGTTTATGCCAAACATGCGCCCGCGGTCTGCTTGATTCCTTGGTTTCATCGAGCGATTGCGTATGCAGAGAAGTCCCTTTCGTTGCGAGAGCAGTTTCGCGATGATTGGGGCAAAGGGCAGACGCTCAGCCATTACAGCTGCATCTTGTACTTCGCATCTCGACACTCGGAATGCATCGAAAAGGGACGGCAGGCAATCCATTTCTTGCAACGGACCGGGGACTATCGCCAAGTCCATGTTTCTCAATATCAAATCGCCGCGTCCCTGTACTATCAGGGGGATTTCGAAGGGGCTCTTCAGGTGGCTCGCGAAAGCCATCGCTCTGGTTTAGATCTCGGAGATGAACGAGCGTCGGCCGTTATCTTGGATGTTTGGGCTCGAGCAGCTCGCACAACGATTCCGCAAGCATTGATCGATCGAGAGATCGATCGCGAAGTCGACCGCAATCAGGGAGGTGCTCAACGACTCATCCAGCTTCAGATCGCCTCTGGGGTCGCGGCATTGTACCGCAAGGAATATCAGGTTGCGATCGATCACTTGAAGCAAGGTGTGTCGTTGGCAGTATTTCATGGCTTGATCAATGCATATTCGGCTCCCGCGACAGCTTGGCTCGCTACAGCTTTTCGCGAGAAGGCGGTCACGGAAAGAAACTACGCACCGCAGTTGGCAAAATACTTGTTGAAACAAGCAAATCGTGCTGCCCGTCAGCACATTCGGATAGCGCGGCTATGCGAAAACGATTTGCCCCGAGCGCATCGCGAACTCGGATTGATTTACGCCATGCAAGGCGACTATGACAACGCCGAAAAGTGGCTGCAGCGAAGCATTGAGACAGCTAGATCGCAAAACGCTCACTTTGAACTCGGGCTGACTCTTCGCGCAGTGACAGAGATAGGCGATGTGTTCAAGGGATTGGATGTCCAGGCGGCTCGGGAAGAATCCCAGCGTCTCTTAGCTAACGTGCAAGATCCCATCGCAATCGAATGCGTGAGCCAAGAGGGAGACTCCACGTTATCTCTCGCAGACCGATTTGAAGGGGTTCTCGAGTCGGGTCGTCAAATCGCATCCGCCGTCTCGCCGGAACAGGTTTTTGAGCAAGCTAAGGACGCCGCAAACCGCTTGCTCCGCGGCGAGGAATGCTACCTGATCGATTTGCAGAAAATGTTCAGCGACTCCTCGTCAACGACGGAGTCCACCAGTGATCTATTCACGGTGATGATGATTCAACACGCGATGATGAAGGGGAAGGCGACTGTCCTGTCTGAGGATGAGTCCATGTTCCGAGATCGCGAGATCGGACTAGGTCGCTCCGGACTGTGCGTCCCGATCAAGGTGCGAGACGAGGTGGTCGCGTGTCTCTGTATTTGCAGTAGCCAAGTCAAGAGACCATTCGGGGCCGACGAGGAACGCTTAGGGGACTTCATCGGCGCAATCGCAGGTGCCGCTCTCGAAAATGCTGCCGGTTTCGCTAAGCTTGCGGAACTCAACGCCACGCTTGAGCAAAGAGTGTCTGTAGCCACCGAGGCCATCACGATGCGAGCCAATCAACTCGCCGAGTCCAACAGTGAACTGGAGCGAACCGCGCAAGAACTGTTGCAAGCCCAACGGGAATTGCGTGAAGCCAAGGATATCGCCGTGGCCGCCAACGAAGCAAAAACGCGTTTCCTCGCGACCATGAGCCATGAGATTCGCACTCCGATGAACGGCATCCTCGGAATGACTGAACTCGCTCTACAAGCCGATCTGGATCCCAAGCAGCGCAACTGCCTGCGTATCGTCAAGCAGTCGGGCGATGCGCTCTTGGCAATCCTCAATGACATCCTCGACATCTCGAAGGTCGAGGCAGGGAAGATGGAATTGGAACATATCCCATTCCAACTCGCTGAAACAATCCAGGGTGCAGTCAAGCTCATGGCTGTGAACGCATCCAAGAAGAATATTGAATTGCTGTGCGAAATTGCACCCGACGTTCCTACCGGAATCGAAGGGGATCCAGGCCGACTGAGACAGGTCTTGGTTAATCTCATCGGCAATGCGGTCAAGTTTACCGATGTCGGTGAAGTGTTCGTGCGATGCCAATGGATGACCAGGCAGGCAGACCGATCGCTTCTTCACTTCTCAGTGCGCGACAGCGGACCCGGTATCCCGGCTGATCGGCAAGACGTGATCTTCGAAAGCTTCCGCCAAAGCGATTCGTCCACGACGCGGCGATACGGTGGAACCGGACTAGGGCTTGCTATCGCAAAGCAGTTGGTCGAACTCCAGGGAGGATCGATCTGGGTGGAAAGCGAGATCGGTGTCGGCAGCACCTTCAACTTCACTATTCCAGTTATCGAATCCCATTGCCAATTCGATTTCACATGCCCGCTGGACGGAGTTCGAGTCAGCTTGATCGCTAGCCACGAAAGTATCCGGACCAGTTATCGGAATACGTTGGAACATTCGGGGGCTGATTGCCGTTGCTATCCGAGTCTCGCTCAAGCATGGCCGGATCTGATTCGTTCCGATTCGATGGATGTTGGGCAGTCTCATATTGTTGTACTCGATACCGATTGCGATGATTCATGGGCGAAACAGTTCGGCAACTATGAGAAACGATCTTGGCTTCGTGAAACGCCCATCCTGCTATTGGTCTCAGCAAATCAAAGTGCTTCTGCACCTATCGCCCAGGATGTGGACATCCCATCCGAGCATTACCTATGCAAGCCGATCAGCAACACGGAATTGATAACCCATGTGCGGAAACTCCTGGGATTATCCCAACCCAAACAGGTCGCCGATCAGGAACCGAGTGCCATCCAACGTTCGCTCCATATGCTGGTGGTCGACGATAGCGAGGTCAATCGAGAGATCGCTGCAGGCTTTCTAGAACTCTTTGGGCACACGTTTCAGATGGCAGAGAATGGAGAAGAAGCGGTCGAAGCAGTCGAGACTTCGAAATTCGATGCGGTACTTCTCGATATCGAAATGCCCTTGCTTGACGGTTTCGGAGCAACGCGGCAAATCCGCGCACTTCCAGGAGAACAGTCAACGATTCCGATCCTGGCGATGACGGCACATGCTTTGGTGGAAACCGAATCACGGTGTCTCGAAGTCGGCATGAACGCTTGCTTGACCAAGCCGATTCAAGTCGATCGACTGCAGCAAGCCCTCGAAGACATTGCGAAGGGAAACTGGTCTCGCAATCAGGAATTGGTTGTCTGATTCGAGGCGGGTGCGGGGTTGGAAGCGTGCGTTTCGATCGTTGGCGGTGCATTTGCGTATCCGGCATACCCGCCAGATACTTCTCTGATCCGCCCCTCAATCCTAACGAAAGCATCGACTACATCGGGATCGAATTGTGTTCCCCGTCCTTCCAAGATGATCTCCATGGATTTCTCA
>JBILVV010000546.1:0-2718 GCA_044370255.1 Pirellula sp. | reverse complement strand
CGCACCCATCGAAGCCGAGTTATCGATGATGTAGATCCTGCGCTCTCCAATCCGATTCATACCGCTCCAACCAGGGCGCAAGCAAGCCAATATGACTAACGCCATGAACAACAGTTGAAGGATGAGCAGCAAATTGTTCCTGAGCCGCTGCCAGATGCTGTTCACATGCAAGTCCTCGATCGCACGTTTCCAAAGCATGGTGCTTGGGACGACGACATCGCGCCTGCGCAGCTTAAGAAAATAAAGACTCAGAATCGCAGGCGGAATGGCTGCGAGGATCAACCATTGCCAAGGGCTGAGCGTATTGATCCAATTCATGAAGCCAGCGCCCTTCTATCGGACCAAACCGCGAGATCGGAGATACTCATTGACCAACGGCTCGATCGGTTGGTCGCTCCGGACCGACACATAGGTGATCGATCGCCGATTGCAAAATGTCCTCGCTTGCTCAACAAACGCATTGAGCGTTTGCTCATAGCGTTGCAGCAGCGATGCGGAGACCGAAATGTCCCGGCGTTCGCTGTCTTCGGAATCGAGAAGTGAGAGGTCGCCAACCAGCTTGGGCTCTAGCTCTTCGGGACTCAGGATGTGGAGCAAGTAAACATCCATCTCGCGAGCGACCAACATCTTCAGCGCGGTCTCATATCCCGTCTTGCTCATCAGGTCGGTAATCACAACGACGATCCCCTTGCCTGTGTTCTTCAAGCAGAATCGTCGCATGACCTCTTCTGTGGTTGTCGGCGTATCGATGCATGTAGCACTATCAAGATAACCGAGCAATCGGTGGGCACTGGTCTTGCCTCGCACCACCACCGGTGATGCGGAGCGTCCGAATGTGGATATCGAGACACGATCACCGCGACACAAGCCGATGTAGGCTAAGCTAGCGGCCAGTTGGCGAGCCACGAAGAACTTCGTGGGTGAACCGAAATCCATCGATAGGGAATCGTCTACGAGTGCGTAAAAGTGAAGGTCTTCTTCTTCAAGAAAGAGCTTTAGGTAGAGTCGATCCATGCGGGCGAAGAGATTCCAATCGATGAACCGCAAGTCGTCGCCGGCAACGTAGTTGCGAAAGTCCGCGAATTCGACACTCTGCCCTTTGCGTTTGCTGCGGCGCTCGCCCTTCATCCGGCCCCGGAAGATTTTTCGGGTGACCAGTTCCATCCGTTCCAGTTTGGCCATCATCTCGCTGGACAACAATGGACCTCCAACCTGGCCTGTGGTCGGTGGTGTCGCGGGTGCTGTTGTTTGGGTGGTTTCCAATCGCGTCATGACGAGTATTGTAGCCTACTCGTTTAGTTTTTGTTTCCAAAACAGGCAACGGTCCCTTTGTCGGTGGCAACAATGATTTTGCCTTTGGAAATCGAAGGGGACGCGATCAGTTGCCCCGTCAGGGAGTAGGACCAACGTTCTTCACCGGTTCGAAGATCGAAGGCGTAGAGTGTGCCGTCGAGCCCACCGACCCAAACCCGGCCGTCGCAAATCACCGGGGAAGCATCGCAACGCTTTCGAACGACCGCTTCCCACAGCATCTTGCCGCTGTCGAACTCCAGTCCCAACACGCGGCGATTGCGAGTGGTGACTACCGCGATGTTCTGGTGCGATGTTTCGCTCAATACGGCAACCGCTGGCGAGGAACGGATCTCTTGCGATCGCTCGGCATCGGTGAAACTCCACTTCTTCGATCCCTTTTCGATGTCGAATGCGAGGACCTGCCCAGACTGAGTCGGCACGATGGCTATCGCATCGAGCACGGAAGGAGTCGAGCCGCTCGGGCCGTCGAGCAACAACCCTTCACCCTCCGAGGAACCGGTTCGGATATTGATCTTGTGCAGTCGGCCGTCACACCCTCCAAGCAATGCATAATCGTTCCAGAGGGTCGCAGCGGATCTCAGTTGGTCTCCGGTGGCATATTCCCACAACTGTTTGCCAGTCTTCAACTCCAACGCGAACAATTGTCCAGCTTCACTGGTCAGCAGGACCATGTCATCGATAAAGTTCGCTCCACCTGCGATGGCTTGTCCGAGTTCCGCTTGCCACAGGACAGTTCCATCGGACGCCGAGAAGCAAAAGATCTGGCCATCGAAGTCACCGATCACAACTCGCCCGTCGCGATAGGCGGGAGAGACGATGAAGCCGTTCTTCTGCTTGACTTTCCAGATCTCTTTGCCGGTAGCCAGATCCAAGCAGAACATACTCCCTTCCACATCGCCGATCCAAACTTTGCCGTCCGCGATGACGGCGTTTCCTTCGAAGCCCGACTTCTCGGGTTTGAATTCCCACAAGAGTTCGGGTTGGTTGGGGAGCTTTTCATCCGCGAAGCCGGTCGACCACGCATCGCCCCGCGCGGTGGGCCAATCCCCGGCCTGCAGCACCGAGGCCAGCGCGAACAGAGCGATCGACACGCACAGGAGTTGCGAATATTTCATGAGATGGAACAAATGTGGAACGGGAGGGAACGAAGAGGATTCGTATCAGCCACCCTATCTTAGCTCGATTGCATCGAAACGAACAACGCTTTCTTATGGTTGCCACAAGAGCCAGCTGTTTGGTTTTTGTTAGCCGAATGGGCGCGAGCCCTCGGGTGGCTGTTTGGTTTTTGTTAGCCGAACGGGCGCGAGCCCTCGGGTGGAACTGTGGCAAACAATACGATGTGGTACACACTTCAACCCGGCTGCTCGCGCAGCTCGGCTAGTATTTGCGGATGCCGACCCGGGG
>JBILVV010000545.1:0-2719 GCA_044370255.1 Pirellula sp. | reverse complement strand
ACTTGCAGGCAAGCAATCCTCGAAGACTGTGATCTCGCATAGCAACTGCGTGAAGATTCTCCAACACCCCAACATTTGGTACGCCAGAGAATTGTGGAAAGGGCTTCAATTCAACCGCCTCTCCCTGGATGAAAACAAAGAGCTTTACGACTTAGCATTGAGACCTAAGAAGCCAAATGGTGAGTCAGCACCGCCCACGGTCGATCCAATCACCCTACAACTCAGAGCTCTATGGACATTGCATGCCTCGAATCGCTTGAGGGAAGATCACTTGTTCAGGATCCTGCAAACGAAACAACATGAATCGGTTCATGCCTGGGCGATTCGATTGATTGCAGACCGACTTGATTACATGGCGGAGGCCAAGCAAACCGAAGCGGAGGCGGAGATCGTCGACATGCTCGCTTCGAAACCCATTACCGAAATTAGCTCGCTGGTCCGGCTCTACACCGCGGCGCTCCTACCCAAGTTCACGAACCAGCAGTGGCGCATTGCAGGCATGTTGATCAAAAGCGAAGACCTCGCGTCAGATCGGGATTTTCCGTTGGTATTTTGGTACGGGACAAAAAACCTGTTAGCAGACAACCCAATGCGAGCGGCTCGAATGGCCGCTGAAAGCCTAATCCCCAAAGTGAACGAACTGTACTTGCGCCGATTCGCAGCGGAGGGAAAAGATGCTGAGGAGGCGACTTCTTTCCTCGTATCGAACGCTGGCCAGCGAGATAATGCCGCGTGGCATGCTGCGGCGGTTAATGGATTATGGGAAGCGTTGCGAGGGCGAACTCGTATTGCAGAACCTACTGCTTGGAAACAACTCGCCGTTCGCGCTGCCGCTCATCCTGATTTGGAGATTCGGGAAAAGGGGATCCTCCTCCACGCGGTCTTCGGGGGAAATGATTCATTGCAAGCGTTGATCGAACTAGCCGAAAGCTCACAATCGACTCCATCGTCCCGCCGCGCAGCCATTGAATCTCTTGGAAGAATCGACGATGCCTCTGCCAGAGAGGTACTTTGGCACATGGTGGCCGATCCCAACCTGGGTGGTATCGCTGCCGAATCGCTTGGCACGAACCTGAGCGCTGACGATGCCAATCGGTTGCTTGGCATGTATGCGGACGCGCCGCCATCGAGCAAGTCGGGAATCGTCGTTGCGATGGGCAAGCGACGGGATTCCCTACCGATTCTTCTCGATGCGATTGACCGCAAAGTCATCCCGAGTGCCAATATCGATGCAGCAACTTGGCGTCAGTTTGCCCTGCTCGCTGATTCGGATTTGCTCAACCGAGCTAAGACAATCAACCCAGCCATCGGCGTAACGGCCGACCAGGAACGCACCATCCAGGAATGGGAACAGGTTTTTAGCAACGAGCGAATGGTACGAGCCGATGCATCGAATGGTCGAGCACGATGGAACACTCTTTGTGCCCAATGCCATAAACTTTTTGGCGAAGGAGGTGCGAACGGCCCGGAATTGACCGGTGCCCAGCGTAGCAACTTCCGATACTGGCTCGAGAACGTCCTGTTCCCGAGCGCCATTGTCGCCGAAAACTATCGTGTCACCGCTTTCCAAACAGCCGATGGACGGGTCGTTACAGGAGTGCCACTCACGGAAACAGAGGATGCAATCACCATCCAAACCGCCACGGAAAAAGTCACGCTAGAAAAGCCTGAGATCGTTCAACGAAAACCCTCTTCGCTTTCCCTCATGCCTAGCGGCATTCTCGATCCTCTCTCGGAACAAGAGCGAGCGGATCTATTGAAATACCTGATGAGCCCCGTCCAAGTACCCGCAAAGTAATCCTCGAAACCATGAATCGCAAAGAGCGAGCGAGTATCGTTCATCAACGCTTGAATGAACACTATCCAGAGACCGACGTTCCGCTCGATCACCAGGATCCCTATACGCTCCTCGTAGCGGTCGTCCTCAGTGCCCAATGCACCGATAAGATGGTCAATCGAGTAACTCCCGATCTCTGGAAATTGGCTGACAATCCGCACGCGATGAGTCGGCAACCAGTCGAGAAGATTCGCAAGATTATCCAACCGTGCGGCTTAAGTCCCCAGAAGTCGAAAGCGATACGTGAACTGTCGAAAATTCTTGTGGAAGAACATGACGGTATCGTACCCCAGTCATTCGAAGCGCTCGAGAAGCTTCCCGGTGTAGGTCATAAGACCGCGTCGGTTGTAATGGCCCAGGCATTTGGTGTCCCCGCATTTCCCATCGATACGCATATCCATCGATTGGCACAACGATGGGGATTAACGAATGGTCGTTCGGTGGTGCAAACCGAGAGGGACTTAAAAGTGCTGTTCCCTGAATCGAGCTGGAACTGCCTTCATCTGCAGATCATTTTCTACGGACGGGAACACTGCACAGCTCGCGGATGCGACGGAACCGTGTGTGGGATCTGCCGAGAATTGTATCCCAAACGAAGAAAGCCAGTCGCCACCAAGAAGTGAAAGACTGGCTTTGTAGACACAGTCCTTAACGAGCGATCATCGCTGATATCTCAGCCTCAAACAGCTGTCTCTCTTAATACGTGCCACCCACCTATTTGACACTTCCTTCCCTTTTTGCTATCTTGGTCGGCCGAGGAGAACCCCGTTATGCCTAGACCCTTGCGTTCCGAACTGTTTGATCCCAACGAAGTCTGTATCGTCCACTGCATCCAACGCTGTGTCCGACGCGCGTTCTTGGCAGGCCAGGACCCTGTCTCAG
>JBILVV010000544.1:0-2729 GCA_044370255.1 Pirellula sp. | reverse complement strand
CCGATGCCGTGGAGAACTTCGGTGTTCGCTACATCGGGGGTAGTGATGGGAACGAACCCGCGTTTGACGAGTTCCGAGACTGCAAATTGCTGCAATGCGAGTTCTAGGAGGACCGCATCTCGTTTAAGAAAGTAGAAGCCGGCTCCCGCGACCCGTGCGCCAGCCTCAAAGTCGATCATGTCGTGGATCGTCCCCAGTTCGAGGTGATCTTTGGGCTTGAAATCAAAGGTCGGAATCGGCGTGGCACCGCGAGCGATTTCCTTGTTGGAAGCATCGTCCGATCCGACGGGTGCCGATGGGTGCGTCATGTTCGGTACCCTAACGAGCAGACTCGCGATTTCCTGATCCAACGCATCATGTTGGGATTGCGCGAGTTCCTTTTGCTCCCGCAGTTTCCTTCCCTGCTCCTTGAGCTTCTCTCGTTCCTCGGGGGATGCCTTTCCGATTTGGCTGCTGACAGCGTTCGCTTGGCGATTAGCGTCTTCAGCTTCCGCCAGTTTCGCGCGCCGCTGTTTCTCAAGTTCGACGACGCGGTCGATGTCCGCGGGCACCCCGCGATGGGCGCAGTTCACCCTTACGGCCTCTGCGTTTTCCAAAACAAATTTTCGATCGAGCATAAGAGTCGGTTTGCAAGAATGGAGCGCGGGTGGTTGGATTAAGCCGAAGAGTTTATCGGATTGTGCCGTGGCTTGGGAACGGCAAGTATGAGGATGGGCGCAGATTCTCGTGTCGCCCAAACTTTTCGGATCAGCGGGATAGAGTATAGCTGCCTAGAATTCTTAGGGAAATTGGCAACGCGTTGGCCGATAATTCTTCAGTTGCAGCGGAGCAATTACCGCGCACGCTCGTCGCTCCGGATCAGCGACTTTCTCCGCCACGGATGGTGCATAAAAAACCATTTGTGACAGGATTCGATCTTATGCGGCTGTTCTTCATCGCACTGGCCTTTTCCGCTCTAGCTACTTTTTCCTACGGACAAGAACGGGTTGGGAATTCAGGAGATTCGGGCTGGCAACCCACACGATCCTCGCGGTTCGAAGCCTCCTCTGCCCAAGATTACCTCGTGCGACGGGCTCGGGCAGAGAGTGAACATCGGATCTCGATGCTTCGCTATTATGATTCGATCGGCTTCAATTATGGTTCCCCTCTCATCAACGGTGGAACCTATTTCAATGTTCAAGCCCCCAATCGCCATCGACACTATTTCTGGATTCACTCAGCATACACCCCCACGTCCTACGGCCTATGACTTCCACACGCTCGCGGGGAGAGTGATTCACAGATCATACTGGCCAATAGACCATGGTCAATTTGCAACAGGGGCACCCGGACGCCTCTGTTTTGAACGTCCCTGTTTTTGGTTGACACCGTTTTTGGTTGACACTGTTTGTTGTACAGGCTGACGACTACTCCGATTGAAAGACTACGGCTGTGTTTGCAACGTCATCGCCATGACTACCGGTGCTGTAGGGTCGTTCCCTTTGATCAAACTGATCTTTTTGAGTGATTTGCGTTCGCGTGGCTGCACCGATAGATACCGGACTTGGCGACCTGCGAGATCGAACGCAAACTCACTGCCTGGTACATCGACCCGCCGGATATAGTCTGCAAAATGCTCTCCGTTGATGAGCGCATGATCTTCGGTGGAATCATCTTCGTATATGATGCGAACGATCATGCTGGTCGATCCCTCCCGCGAAGCGGGAAACGCCCAACCTCCAATGCCACTCAAAAAGTGAATCGCTACGGCTGGCGCATTGCAGACGACATCGACCTCCTTGGGCATGCGAGGTGCTACCTTGCCATTCGGCCCGAAAAGCATAATGGCGTTCGGAACCCGATCGTCTTGAGGATCCACCAAGACGAACGGAACATCGCGAAACATCTTGGGGGACCAGTCTGAAAACACCAAGCGTTCCACTTCGCCTTCGGGCTCGAAGAACATACCTCGCGTCGTTACCACGGATGCAACTGATGCGATCGATAAAGGGACGTACTTCCCTTTGCTGGTGAGAAACTCGAGCAAGTCTCGCATCTCATCGCGTGTCATCTGCGTTTCAAAACCTTCCGGCATCAAGGACTTTTGCGATCCGGTGATCTGTTCTATGTCTTCTCGAAGAACTACCTCACGCTTTCCTTGTACATTGACGATCTCGATCGCAGTCTTGCTTTCGCCAGCCATCATCCCTGTCACGATGCTTCCATCGGACGTTTGGATGTTGTAGGTTCGAAAGTTTCCTTCGACGCTTCGGTTCGGATCGAGAATATTCACGAGCAATTCCGCTTTGGGATGGACGGCCATTCCGGTCAGGTTGGGACCGATGTTGTTCCCTATATCCCCGTGGCGGTGACACAGCGCGCAGTGCTTCTGATAGACCGCTTTACCGTTGGTTGCGTCTCCGGACTGATGGGTCATCTCGAGCCACGACTCCACCAGTTTCTGACGATCCGCGTTGGGGATACCGCCGCTGGATTTCATCATGGCGAGGGCTCGTTCGCGGATCTTGCGATCGGGATGCTCGCGAAGCAGTTGTCGCTGGTCAAGCTGAAGATCATTGATGGTCAGCTTGCCACCTGCAATCGCGTCGATCAGTTCGACCGTGGACTCAGGGCGGCTGAGCATCATGCGGACGCTGTCCTTTAAGAAATCCGGTGGCATCGACTTGGCTCGATCGATGAGCTTGTCTACCAGCGACTTCGCTTTGGAAGCTCCTAAGGCTTGGATCAAA
>JBILVV010000009.1:0-30865 GCA_044370255.1 Pirellula sp. | reverse complement strand
AGCGGTTTATCTTTCGATCGAATGGTCGATCCGCTCCCAGACGAAAACGTCAACGGGAGGACCTGTCTTGTATGAGCAGTCCATATGGTTTGAGATAGAACCTGTGACGGCTGCAGCTTACTTTGCAATACCGAATGCGATCCTCTTTACCTTCATTTTGTATGGATTCTTTCGCTCGCGACGTCATGGCAACACCCTCGATGTAGGTAAATAGATGTGCTACCAAAAATCGCCCCAGGAGTTTAGAAATCCGGCTGCAACCAAGTTGGCAATGATCGGACTTTATAGGTGCCTATGGGTATCGATCTTACTGACTTATCTCATGCCTATGCTTCACGCTGCTGATGAACTGAAGCCCGTCTCGCTGCGATCAGAAATCTCCTCGGTGCAGCCGATGACGGGGATCGTTTTGTGGTCGACCAACCCGGCGGCAAGCACTGCGAAGATCCAATTGGAGTTTGCATATCTCAAATACGATCAGGTCGTGCGCGAGGAGGGAAAGTACGATTGGAGCGAGGTGGAGAGTTTGCTCGAGGATGTTGCGAACCGCAAACATCAAGCGATCCTCCGTTGGCACGATACCTATGTTGGAAAACCGAACGGGGTCCCCGAGTACATCAAGTCGCTTCGAGATTATCGTGCGACGAATGCGTTGAGCGAGAACAAACCCACGGGGTTTCCTGATTGGTCGCATCCGGAGTTGCGACGGTTCCTGCTCGAGTTTTTCAGCCGATTCGCGGAGAAGTATGACCGCGATCCCCGGATCGCCTTTGTGCAAGTAGGCTTCGGGTTGTGGTCGGAGTATCACATCTACGATGGTCCCATGCAACTTGGAACCACCTTTCCGGATCGAGCGTTTCAGGGGTTGTTCGCCAGTCACCTTGCCAGTCAATTCCAACATACCCCTTGGATGATTTCGGTCGATGCGGCCGGCGACCACGCGCCCTTCGTGTCCGACGAGTCGCTTCGCGATCTACCGTTCGGAGTATTTGACGATTCATTCAATCATCGCCGACACCAGCAGGAGAACGAACCAAATTGGGTCGCACTGGGGAACGATCGCTGGAAGATCGCACCTGCCGGGGGCGAATTTAGTTATTTTGAGGCAAAGGATCAAAAGAAGGCTCTGTCCGTGAATGGTCCCCATGGAGTGCCGTTTGAGAAGCAGGCTGCCAAGTTTCATGTGTCGTTCATCATTGGCGATGATCAACCGAACTTTCAGAATTCGGAACGAATCCGTGCTGCGGGACTGGCCTGTGGTTATCGATTTCGAGTTACACGATTTGAATGCAACTCCGCTCGTAGCAGCGTGACGATTGAGAACGCAGGAATCGCTCCGATCTACCACGATGCCTATCCTGCAGTCCATGGAGTGCGTTCCAAACAAACACTCAAGGGGCTTTTGCCTGGCGAGTCGCAATCGTTCGAGATCGAGTCAGGTGGCAGTTCTCCTATCTTGACCATTCAATCCGATCGATTGGTCCAGGGACAGGAAATCCAATTCGAAGCGGCGCTGCCGTAGTGAATTCGATGGCTCAAACTGTTATTCTCTTGGTGCTCATTGGAGCGAACTGCCATTCGCGTTTACTCGTAGATTGGGAAAAATCGACAATGGAATTCGTATTGGTAACCTTGGGTCTGCTGGCTGTAGGTGCTGGCATTGTGGGCTGGCTCTGGATAACCACGATCGCCTTCAGTGAAGGTGAGGTGCTTTGGGGTGTAGGGTGTCTAATTCTCTCACCGGTTTGTCTTGTCTATGGATTCATGAACTTTGAAGAGTTGAAGATTCCTTTTTTTCTATTGCTCGGGGGATTTCTTGGGCGACTAGCAGTGGTCGGTATAGCCATGTCACTTGGAGCTTGACGGAACATCTCGATGGACGGAACTGCATGCTACTCGCCATTCCTGCCATGGACTTGCAGTCCGCCGACCTGCCAGCATGATCGGCCAGCATCAAGGCAGTCTTATTAGGTGCGAATCCAGATACGAATAGACTTGTTTCCAACGCACGAAAACAAAAGAAAGATAAAGGCCGGTTCCATGAAGTTTTTGTCTGGAAATTTCGCACTTGCGGGTTTCCTGTGTTTCAATATCGCGTGTGCCGAAGGTGACGATAACATTCATCGTGTCGTTGCGGACCTTGTAGTACCGGAGGTCACGTACGGTGAGCCTAAAGCCGGAAAGCGGGTAGCGACGGTGACTGATGGCTGGGAGAAAAACAACGTTAAGCACATGCTGTATTTACCGACAGACTGGGAACCGGGGGAATCGTATCCTGTCATCGTAGAATACCCGGGTAACGGAGGCTATCGAAACGACCTTGGCGACGTGTCGGACGGGACTCCCGAATCTTGCATGCTGGGGTATGGGCTAAGTGCAGGTGAAAAATTTATCTGGGTGTCTTTGCCGTTTGTTGAGATTCCCGGAGACGGCACGAAGCGGAATTGCCTGCAGTGGTGGGGGGATGTTGGCGATACAAAGCGGTACTGTATCGCAACCGTTCAAGATATATGCCAGCGTTACGGGGGCGACAAGTCACGGGTCGTTCTATGCGGTTTTTCACGCGGCGCGATCGCATGCAACTACATTGGATTGAACGATGACGGTATCGCCAAACTGTGGTGCGGTTTCTTTTGCCACAGTCATTACGATGGAGTGCGGGTTTGGCCCTACCCGGATTCCGATCCGAAATCGGCTTTACAGCGGCTGCGTCGCTTAGCCGGTAGGCCGCAGTGGATTTCGCATGAGATGGATGTGGGACCGACCGAAGAATTCCTCAAGCGTAGCGGAGTGAGCGGATCGTTTTCATTGGTGCCGATCCCTTACCCCAACCATTCTGCTGCATGGATTTTGAGAGATATCCCAGAACGAGCGCGTGCTCGGCAATGGCTTCACCATGCCGTTATGCTTGATGAGCAGGAACGTTGAACGGAAATTAACATATCGCTGCGCCGAAGTTGAGAATTTTCCAATGAGCTCTGCCAAAGGAAAATGCATTCCGTCCATCATGAGAGATTAAGACCCTCACGAGGACCGAATAAATGGGCTATTGCTCGATAGGCGAAGTCGCGACGCCGAAGTCAGCCATGGTTTTCGAAAGGTTGTCTTGGTATAAATATCAGCAAGGGAAGATTGCATATAGAACTCCTGTGCGACGCACAACCCATCATGTCCGAAATCAACCCGTATGTACCGACAAACTCCGAGAGAAGCGACGACTCGCCGAGGAGGGGTAAAAACTCTGTTTGCCCCTCGTGTTCATTTCCTGTTTCGCGGAGTCGGTTTCTGACGTCAGGGATCTCTGTTGTTTGCTCGAGTTGCCGAGCAAGGCTGGTCTTGTCGATGCCTTGGTATTTTTCTCTGATTCTACTGCATACGGTTTTGATACTGGCAGCGAGTATCTGGATATTTTCCGAGTTAACCGGTTACAACGCCAAGCCGTTTTTCTTGTTCATTCCGCTTGCCGTAATTTTTGTTGCGCAATGGATACAATGGACGTACGGGACGGTCACCGTAAGAGAGAGCCGAATCATCGATGATGAATGACACATGCCTATAGGGAGCGTATCCGATGCGTGAGGTGACCCATTCGACAAGTAGCCTATGGTTTCTGTTGACAAGTTTTGTCATTGCGTTCGGATTCGATCGGATGTTTAGCGGGAGGTTTAGACGCTTTTGATTTTTTCGATTTCGATGACTGAACGATGGAGTCGCAGACAATGACCGGATCGAACGATCATCCGCGGTACGACGTCGTTGTCTTTGGTGCAACGAGTTTTGTTGGGCAGATCCTGTGTCGGTATCTGTTGGAGACCTACGGGGCGGGCCGCGATCTGAAGTGGGCTGTGGCGGGTCGTTCGAGCCAGAAATTGGAAGCGCTTCGAATCGAACTGGGAGAGGCGGCGGGATCCGTTGATATGATCGCAGTGGACGCAATTGACGAGGCAAGTCTTCGGCGGATGTGCGATCAAACGAACGTTGTCGCTTCGACGGTTGGTCCGTATGCCCTCTATGGCGAACCTTTGGTCAAGGTTTGTGCCGAGAGCGGGACCGATTACTGCGACCTGACCGGCGAGGTGCCGTGGATGCAACGGATGATCGCACGCTATGAGTCAACAGCCCAAAGTTCGGGTGCGAGAATCATCCATTGCTGTGGCTTCGATTCGATCCCTTCGGATCTTGGGGTTTGGTTTCTTCAACAGCAGGCACAAGCCAGCTTCGGCAAGATGTGTTCGCGTGTCAAACTGCGGGTCAAAGCGGCACGGGGCGGAGTATCGGGAGGTACGATCGCTAGCCTCATGAACGTACTCAAGGAGAGCGATACCGATCCGGAGATTCGCCGACAGCTTGCCAATCCCTATTCACTGTGCGGGGATGCCTCAAACCAACGAGTGATGCAGCCCAGCGGCAATGACATTTTGTTCGATACCGATTTCATGAGTTGGACGGCGCCATTTGTCATGAGCAGCATCAACACACGGATCGTGCATCGAACCAATGCGATCCTCGGATATCCCTACGGTAGCAACTTTGCGTATGACGAATCGGTCTTAACGGGCGGAGGGCTTCGGGGATGGTGCCGTGCAACGGCCTCAAAACTCGGGCTCGGTCTTGCGTTGCTCGGTCCGATCCGTCGCATGCTCGCCCGTTGCCTGTTGCCCAAGCCGGGGCAGGGGCCGACACCGTTGCAACAGCAGCAAGGCTTCTTTGATATCCGATTATTCGGTCGAACCGAGTCGGGGCAGACGCTCCGAGTCAAGGTCACAGGAGATCGAGATCCAGGTTATGGATCCACGGCCAAGATGCTCGGCGAAGCTGCTGTTTGTTTGGCTCGCGACGTTTCAAAAACGGAATGCAAGGGTGGATTTTGGACACCCGCATCGGCATTTGAGGACAAACTAGTGCCGCGACTCCGCTTAAGCGCTGGTGTGAATATTGAGCGAGTGGATCCGTAAGAGGAGTTTCGATTTGAAAAAGATTGTGTTTGAGCCACAGGTCCATCCATTCCATATCGACTTCATGCGGCATGTCAGCAACATTGTTTACATCGAGTGGATGGAAGTCGGTCGTTGCGCACTACTCGAACGGGTTGGGCTCCCGGTGGTTGCGATTGCGGAACAGGGATTTGGCCCGGTCCTCGTTGACACCGTCGTCACTTACAAGCGAGCACTGATACTTGGCGATACCGTGAGAGCGGAGGTTTGGCTATCTGAGTTATCCCACGCATCAGCTTGGATGGAGTTCCGATTTCACAACGGATTGGGGGAACTGGTAGCCACGGGGCGGCAACGTGGCCTATTCGTAGAGATAGCGACCGGTCGTCCCAAGCGTATCGATCCAAGTTTGAGGAAGCGGTTCGAGGAATACCTGATTGTTGATCCGAGCGAATCTAACGAGTAACTGCTTAATCGACTTGGATGTATTTAGAAAAAGTAGATTCGTCGACGTTGCGACCGCTGAGAACGACGACGATGTCGCCATCACCCTGGAGATCGATCTCGTTTGCATTGCGTGATGCTTGCAACAAAACTCCCGTTGTAATCGCACCGGAGGGTTCCGTTCGCAGCCCGTGCTTTTCGTACAGCCACGCCATCGCGCGCCGTGTGTCCATGTCCGAAAGAACCGTGGTTGCATGGACCAGTCGCCGCAAGATAGGCCAGTTGTGTTCCCCCACGTCGTACGAGAGTAGACCATCGCAGATACTCGTCGGCTTAGGTACTCGGACACGTGTTTGTTTTGCCATGGATTGGCGAAAATCGTCGGCACCCTCCGGTTCGACTCCGATGATTCGGGCGTGTGGAAACCCGTCCGCGATTGCGAGAGCGTGGCCAGCCATCAGGCCACCCCCACTGACAGAGCAAATGAAGTGAGACACGTTTCGATGGTTCCGCTTGAGTTCTTCGACGATCTCTAACCCACCCACGCCATTGCCAGCGATCACGAAAGGATCATCGTAAGGGGAGGCCTGAAGCGCATGCTCCTGTTCCGCGATCTCTTTAGCTAATCGATCGCGAGTTCCCGTCAAATGGTCGGTGGTGATATCGTAGGTTCGGACTTCAGCGCCGAAGGATCGCGTCAGTTCGAACTTGACCCGTGGAGCCGACTCGGGCATGACGATAATGACTCGCTTTCCGTAACGCATGCCTGCAAAGGAAATGCCAGAGGCAAAATTGCCGGATGAGTGAGCTGCAACCGGGCGATCGATCAAGTCTGGTAAATGGTTCGCCATCCAGTTCAGGGCGCCCAGCAGTTTGAACGAACCGACCGGTGTCCAGCCGTAGTCCTTAATCCACACACGGCGATGCGGCGCAAGACCGAGTTGTTTCTCCAAGGCATAGGAACGAATCAGGGGTGCCGGGGAGATATGCTGTCGAATCACCGACTGGGCAGCTCGAACCTCTTCGATGGTTGCTTCGGAGATCGATGCGGAGGAATCGGTATGCATGAGATGTTGACCTGCGTTTCATTTGGCATGTAGCAACTGGCGTTGCACCATGTGTCTTTCATCTTACCGACGATCGGAAGGGACGTACAACACCCGTTCCATGGGTAATGGTATACTCGGCTCGCAATACGCAGTAATGCGGCCGTTCGCGGCCTTCACAAGCACAAGAAACTACGAGACACGATTCCGATAGAACATGTTTGATCGAACAGTAAACCTACAACTCGTCGATGAGTATGTAAAGAGCGACAGCTTGAAGCGTCATATGTACGCTGTAGAAGCGGCGATGCGTGCATACGCTGACCGACTAGGCGAAGATGTCGAACTGTGGGGAACGGTTGGTCTACTCCACGATTTTGATTATGAGAGATGGCCAAATGCTCCAGATCATCCATTGCAGGGGAGCATCATTCTGCGCGAGCGAGGATACTCGGAGGAAATCATTCGAGCGATTCTGTCTCATGCGGATTACTTAAGCGACCAGTACCCGCGCCGGTCGCGATTGGAGCATGGCCTGTATGCGTGCGATGAACTGTGCGGTTTCTTGACGGCATGTGCGATGGTTCGGCCTCAGCGACTGGAGGGGGTGACCGCTTCGAGTGTCCGAAAGAAGCTCAAGAATCTCAGTTTCGCCGCAGCGGTGAATCGAGAGGACATCACGAGCGGAGCCGAGGCGTTTGGCGTAGATCTCGATCAGCACATCGAGTTCTGCGCCTCTGCCATGCATGCTGCTAAGATCGTTTAAGACGAATCGGAAACTTCGGGCCATGCGGAGCACCATTTCGGTTCCTGCTATTGGTTACGTGGGCGGTGTGTGTCATTGAAGTGGGGATTTCACGCCCTTCGCAAAGCCTCAGGGCGTGCCATACGTTCAGGTTTCTCCCAACTCGCAAATAGGCTTCGATGAGAATACAATCACGTTGTCGATTGAAGCTTTCGATTGCTCCGCGTCTCGTTTTCATTGGACCCAGGCTGTAGATAGATCAAAATGCATTCCAGCTCAAATACTTCGGGAGCATTGGCCTTCTCCATCCTCAGCATCCTGTTTTCCGGATGCACCCTAACCACGTTTGAGCATCCGATTGAATCGCCGGAGGAAGGAAGCGTTCCAACCGAATTGTTCGGTCTATATCACGGGGTAAACGCGAAGGACTACGCAGTGTGTACCCTGCTTGTGGAACCTGCGGGGGAGGGAACGCCGCGGGGTGTCTTTCGATACACGATGGAGGAGCAACCGCTGAACAATCCAGAGAAACGAACGAGTCGAGGCTTCTGCATGGCAACACGCTTCGGCAGTTCGTATGTGATTCAGGTGCCTATATTTGATCCGGAGGGAAATCCAGCCGACGAACCAAAGATTGAACGTGACATGTGGGGAAATCCAAAGATTTTTCGGTACATTTTCCTGCGTGTACGACTCGATGGCGACGAAATGGAACTCGCGTTGCTTGACTCTACGTTCGTGGAGCGGGCGATTGACCAGGGCAAGGTGCAGGGCTTGGTGAAGCGATCTGGATTTGTAGTTCCTAACCGCGCAGCGCAGAGGACAACTGATTCACAACCTGAGATAACCCCTGAACCGAAAGTGGAATCGATCACCGTGACGGCCGAATCCGATGCACTGCGGACCTTCATCCGGGAAAACCTGGACCAAGGACTCTTTTCGGAAAAAGACAATCCGCGTTACAAGCGGGCAAAGTGATTTTTCGTGGCACGACGCTCCGCGTCGTGTTGGCAGGTTGGCTGGAAGCGGATTTGGTTTCATGGACTCTATCTCAGATCCGTTCATAATCCGAGCACACCATGCCATCTCAGACAAATGATAACCCCTATACCCCACCGACAATCGTGGATCCTGGGATCCAGACACGGGAAAGGTATCCGACGCGCGCGTTATGGCTGGCTTATTTGTTTGCACCAGCGGTTGCTCCCGTATCTTTCGTTATCTTGGTGTTCGCAGTCATTGTCGTGGCATCCCTGTTCGGCGTAGGCATCAACGAGGCGAGCGTCGCTATTTTGCCAATCGTGGGGTTGGTTGCTGGATTCTTTTTTTCCTATCTAGCAGCGGGCGTCATCGGGATGCCAATCGTTTTTCTTCTGCGAAGCCATCGCGCTTTGAATGGCTATTCCATCCTCGGAATGGCCCTGGTATTGGCTTTCTTGTTCACCGTTGCGATTTCCATGACTACCGTGGGAGATGATTGGAGTGGTCTGACAATGTGGATCGGCTTTGTCGGCGCATTGGTCGTGCCCCCCGTGTTCCTGACCGGCCTCGTATTTTGGTGGCTAGTCCGTTGGTTTTCGGGGGGCGAAAAACCTCCCGTGGAGAATAAGCGCTGAACATGAATAGCGATCCTGGTTTCGGCAAAGCACAATACTCTCTGCGCACCTTGCTCCTCATGACTTGGGTGTTAGGCCTGGACCTGGCTGGCTTGGTTTCGGGTCATTGGATCCTGGGACCTGCCTTGGTGATCGCCGCATGCCTTTTGTTTGCGATTGCTCTGATTGGGCTTTTTCGGTTTCGTGTTTTTGAATCTTCCGTGATCGCAGCGCTGCTGATCCTAGTCCAAAACGCATTGTTGGGGGCAGCTTATTCTACCTATCTCCTACTGTTTGACCATGATCGCGCGATGCACAGCATCGGCTTAGGAAATCCCCTTTCGGCTGCGATATTCGGAACCATCGTGGGAATTCCTTATGCCGCGATTTGCTTTGCGTTATCTTGCGCTGTCGGGTTTGCATTGAAGCTGTGGTGCAAAAAATACTGCGGTTTACAGATGAAGGGACCAGAGACTGGTGGAACATGAACGAGCAAAATCAAGTGCTGGAAGAACTCCATGCAGCGAGACGCAAAATCTTGGCTGATTGGAATGGGGATACGAAAGCATACCTCCGCGATGCTCAAACTCGGCTCGAACAATCAAATAGACCGATATGGCAGGGAAAACAACGAACAATGCCTTGCACCGAGACCGCCGATCGGCCGCATCCTGATGGTGACTCTGCTGCGGCGTCTCGGTGAATGCTCGCGTTATTCTTCGGCCACCACCTTGGGGTGCGCCTGAAAGAAATCCCAAATCGCTTCGGTTGCATTGAGCTTAGTCGTGTTCCGGCCGACGAGAAAATTCGGAACTTGACTCTCGCCGCCTGCCCAATGATGGCCAAGGCCCTCGACGGTGATCCATACAAGTTGCGATTGTGTGTTTTGATTGCCATACATTCTCTTTCGGACCCCGTTGTTGGATTCATCTCGATTCGGCGACTCTGAACAACCGAGAGCCTTGCCCCATTGGTCGATGAATTTCTGCACGGCCGGTTTCGCTTTTCCCCCTTGCTCCTTGCCGCCCAAGGCAAGCTTCGGATAACCTCCCTCCATCGGATTGAGCGAGTCCGCAGTTCCGGTGATATAACACAGGGAAAGCGATTGGATTGGCTCTAAGGTCTCCATCCAGCAAGTCCCTGAGACAGGGGCGATCGCCGCGACCTGATGGGAAAGCTCCGCACCGATTCGAAACGTCATCGACGCCCCGTTCGAAAAACCTGTTACAAAGATACGGTCGGAGTCAACGCGATATCTCTTAGCCAGTTCGTTGATAAGCTCATCGATGAATGCGACATCATCGATATTCTGTTCCCCTGCATGAAAGCGACCGGAGCCGTCGTTCCAGGCTTGGGGATTCCTCCGGAAATTCGCGGGGCTACCCATGTCGGGGCGAGTTCCCTCCGGATAGGCGATGATGAAATTGTCGTGGTCTGCTTTCGCAGACCAACCCGTTTCGTTTGCCGCATTCAATGCTGTACCGCCGAAACCGTGAAGCATGATGACCAGCGGCGTCGGCTGGGACGGATCGTAGCTTGGGGGTAGATGAATCACGCATTCTCGCTCTCCCTGGGCTCGCTCTCCCTGGGCTGTTTTGATCGCCAACCGGAAATGCCGTGGAGGAAGGACTTGTGAAGCTTCAACGTTCGATCTCACCCAAAGGATTGAGCAGATCAACAGCGAAGCGATAGCACCAACGATCAACCATCTCGATCTTGCCACACGCGGTCCTTATCGATCCGTTTTCACCCCTCGTACACTACGCAACGCAAGTATAGATCAGGGAGACAGTGCATGTCAGCTCAGGTGACAGCAAATTCCATTCGGGTATTCCGTCGAATCCCGTACCTTATGGATCAAAATGCATCAGGATCGCCGTGGCTTGCTAGAACCAACCGAACCTGAATGACGCAGACTGGGTCTTCGATGAAGAGGTGAGGATGCTGCCATGATTGAACGTTTGAAACAAAACTTGTTGGTTGTCACCGCCGAAACCGAACAGGAGCGAGAATCCCTCGTGTTATCATGGCGGATATTTGGATCTGCATTCGATATCGGCTTAGGCATCCGATTAAGATACAAGACGAACTCGGTGATGTATCGTACGACAAGGATCCCATGGCGGCCGCGAATCACGATCCGGATTTGTCGGGAGCTGATCCTGGCGATAAATAGACACGCGGAGCTTTCACTGTATGCCTCTTTGGACCGTGCAACCTTACGATGTCTATCGATCGATTCAGCGAGACGGGTTCGCGAGGGTCGATCCGGGAAAACTTCCTTCACCCTGGTGGGTCGGCAATCCTTATCATTGGTTGATTTGGCGATGGGAAGTCGCCTGACGATTCCAGACAAGGAATCTCAACGGGGGATCTTACCATGGTTTGCTTATTGCGAACGCCCTGATCCAAGATGGGTTCGCAAGCGATCTTGGAGGCAGGGTGGGACGAATCATCGCGAGGCGGTAGTCGATATTCTGCTTGAGGAATGGATTCAGAGGGTTACTCCATTCATGGGTCGAACCCGATATGATAGTTAACGACTGGAAGCGAGATAATCACGAGTTTCGGAAAAAGCTTTTGGACGCAGTCACTGGTGGGCTGGACCTGGCGGAGAACGAGATATTGCAGGCGGGCTATACTGGGTTGATGATAGAAGATTGCGGGGCGATGCAATCAACGCGAAGCTCAATTCGAATGATAAATGAGGAGCACCAACCCTTAGTGCATCGATTGCGGTTGTGCTTGAACTTGAATTCACAAGACCGAGAGAGGAAGAACCGAGATGAATAACGACCTTGCACAACAATCCATGCTGTTAGGGTTGTTCAATTCCTTAGGCTTGATGTACACCGTTTTGCTACTTCTGTCGGGGCTGGTCAGTTTCCTGCTAGCACTGTTGCTCGTGATTCGAGGAAGGGGCCCGTTCTTGGGGGTTGCCCTATTTCTGATCGTACATGTCCCGATGTTGATTGGTGTGTATGCGGCGGTTCAGGGAGTGATCAGCATGTACGCGGTGATTTCGATGAGCGCGGGTACGCCGAAACCCTCGGAGATCGCGGCAGGGATCTCGACAGCGCTCGTATCGATCACTGTGGGTATGTTCCTGATGATTCCAGGCTATGCGGTAGCCGCAATCGGGTCGCTCGTGCGGGCATTGAATACGCGTGGTGTGACTTCGTGAACGCATTTGTAACCACCACTACGCTAAACGAGCAAGTACCGTGTCGTTCAAATAGAGGGAGGCTTGTGTGCAATTTGATCTACGCTGTGAGTGCGGAGTGACCATGAAGGTTACCCAGTCCATGTGCGGGAGCCAAATCTCATGCGGATGTGGACGAAAAACCATGGTTCCGCGTTTGAGTGAATTGCGACGCAATGCAGGATTGAGCCCAAGCCGAATCAGTCCTGCCGACAAACTACTTGCACTATCGCTTGAGCGGGAATTGCCATTAGAGTCCGACTGCATGAGGTGCGGTGGCATAACACAAACCTTTTTAGGTTGCTTGGTCGAGTGCGAGCAAACCTATGCAAAGCGGATCAGTTTTTTCTCGTACTTCCTCCAATGTCTCCTGGTTCCATGGTTCGTGGTCACACTTGTCAAAAGGGATTACGACAATCCAGAAGTGCATGGTCGCGAGTTGGTGCTGAAAACACCCTTGCGACTTTGCCTAGATTGCTGGTCGACGCAAAAGATGGATCGATTAACGTGTCTCCAGTATCTGCGAAAAAGCGAACTATATGCCAGTCTATTGGCTGACTATCCAGAGGCAAATATCGTCTGGGATCCAGCTTTATCGAAATCCAGCTAGCAACGAAACAGCCATTCCCATAGTGGCTTGCGGTCTAGGAAAACGATATCATAGTGGCTTCGATACGGAACCTCTCCACTTTGCTTTAGGGAACTGTCCAATATGGCCACCGCAGAATCGACCGTAAAGTTACCGAAGATCAAGCACACGGAATGCTTTATCGATGGCAAATGGCGTCCATCGGCATCTGGGAAAACATTTGAGACGATCAATCCTGCAACGGAAGAAGTGATCTGCGAGGTGGCGGAAGGAGATAAGACGGACATAGACGCAGCGGTCGCCGCGGCTCGACGAGCATTCGACTCCGGGCCTTGGAGTCGTATGGACGCTCGCGATCGGGGCAAGCTGATGTTTCGTTTGGCGGATCTGATCGAGGAGGAGATCGACGAACTGGCAGCGTTGGAGAGCCTAGATAACGGTAAGCCGATTCGCGAGGCGAGGCATGGTGATTTGCCGTTGGTCTTAGATTGCCTACGGTACTATGCCGGCTACGCGGACAAAATTCATGGATCGACCATTCCGATTCGGGGGAACTACCTTACCTACACGCGTCGCGAGGCAGTTGGAGTTGCAGGGCAGATTATTCCTTGGAACTTCCCGATGCTGATGGTGGCCTGGAAGTGGGGCCCAGCGTTGGCGGCTGGCTGTACCGTGGTAATGAAACCTGCCGAACAAACGCCGCTGTCCTGTTTGAGGATGGCACAACTCGCGAAAGAGGCCGGTATACCGGACGGCGTAATCAATGTCGTTCCAGGCTTTGGCCCCACAGCCGGTGGGGCGCTCGTAAAACATCCGGGTGTCGACAAGATCGCGTTCACGGGCGAACATCGCACTGCGCAGATCATCATGCGAGATGCTTCGGAGACACTGAAGCGATTGACCTTTGAGCTCGGAGGCAAGAGCCCGAACGTGGTGATGGCGGATGCCGATTTGGATCGGGCTGCGGCGGGGGCGTATATCGGTTTATTCTTGAATCAAGGACAATGTTGCTGTGCGGGAAGCCGCGTCTTTGTGCAGAAGGCCGCCCATGCCGAGTTCGTTGAGAAAGTGAAGAGACTGGCGCAAAAGCGGCGGCTTGGTAATCCCTTGTCTGCTGACACCGAGCAAGGACCGCAGGTCGATCAGGCTCAGTTCGATAAGATCATGAGCTATATCGAAAAAGGAAACTCCCAAGGGGCGAATTGTATTGTCGGCGGCGATCGCTTTGGGGATCGCGGCTACTTCGTTCAGCCAACCATCTTCGATCACGTCACCGATTCGATGTCGATCGCTCAGGATGAGATCTTTGGGCCCGTTATGTCGATCCTGACCTTCGAGGATTGGGAAGATCTTCTCGCTCGGGCAAACAACACATTCTACGGACTGGCCGCTGCCATTTGGACCCGAAACGTGGGGCGAGCGCATGAGTTCGCGAAACGAGTTCGCGCAGGTACCGTATGGATCAATTGCTACGATGTGTTCGATGCTGCGGCACCGTTTGGCGGTTTCAAGATGAGCGGACAAGGACGAGAACTCGGCGAAGAAGGGCTCAAAGCCTACACCGAAAGCAAGACGGTAACCGTTAGCATGGACTAAACGGCTTGCATACGCAGACGGAGTACAACGTACGCATGATCGCGAGTTTGACAGCTTGCAGGAAACACAACGAGGCCACATTGTGGGTCTCGTTTTTTTTCGTAGTCGCTTTCATCTGCTCGGTACAGACGGTCGTCGCTTGGCAAGAGGCGAGCACTTCCTGGACGGATCCCAAGCCGGAAGTTCGTCTGCGGATCGAACGAGCGACTCACCAGCAGTGGGTTGAATTCATCCAAGCAAGTGCTCATGCGGTGCTCGGCGAAAGCTGGGGCGAAGACATTGGGACTCTACCCTCTAAAGATCTACCGACTGATCAGCGTGTCCGATGGCTTGCCGAGCGTATCGAGCAATGGACCCAATCGCGATCTTTTGTGCAATCACAGACACAAAGTTGGGTTATCGACCGTTGCGGTGGCGAATTCGATAATAACAAGCTCTGGGATTTTCAGCTTCATGATGAATGGATTCGCAATTCAATCTCGCGCAATGAATCGTTTCTGACCTTCGTGCAGAACCAACTGGCCGGCGATTTCATGTTCGACCAACCCAAGGCGAGATTAGGAACGACTACTTGGTTTCGTTGTGTGAGTTGTCCCCAATCTGTTGATGAGCGCGGATCATCACGAGCGCGCGCAATAAAGGTTCCGGAGTCGCCAACGCTTGACGAGTTACCCGAGAACTTGAAGTGGTCATCCCTAAGCCGCCTGCTCTGGCTCTATTGCGATACCTCCGAATCCCAACGGTCGAGATTGTTGGATTTGGAGGCGTCGATGGTCTCGGTGCTCAGAACGGAACAACGCGACTGGGAGCGATTGCTTCGCGATCCTGCGGTTGCTCGGTGGTATCAATCCCAGTCCGGTTGGCCGACTCTGATTCCCGCAGATAAGACATTCGATCTTTCGGAACAGCAGGCAACGTCAGCAGTCAATGTATCCGCGAATGATTCGCAACCAAGTTATACGATGGCAAATCCCTGGCGCTATGCAGAGCCTTGGACGGCAGTCTTCGAATTCGAAGTCCGGGACGACAACGCAATGGTGAGCGAGGATCCACTTGTTTTGATTCGGCAACGCTCCACTCATTCTGCTCCTTCGACCAAGGGGCAGACTTGCAGTATCGAATGGGACGAGGGAAAGATCTGCGTACGACTGATTCATAGTTTGCCGCACAGTCACATCGCGATCGAAACGGAGCCTAGCTTCCGCAAGGCGGGAGTCTACTCGCTAGCTATTGTCTATGACGGGTTTCCATCCGTGGAGGCTGTGCGGGTATGGGGGGATGGTCGATGGCTTTCGGTTCGGTCGATGCACGAGGCACTAGTTCGGGACTTTGCATCCGACGAGTCCCAAGTACTCGAAGTCATCGGCTCATCGGATGGCTCCTCGGTCCGGGTGACGCAGATGGAAAGCTATCGCTCTGCCTTATCCGCCTTTGAGTTAGAAGGCTGGCGACAGGCAGTGGCGTGGAAGGAGTGGGAGGCGTGCTCCGAGGATGAGCAGTTGGGGGCCCGAGAGCATTACGCACGAAGGGTTGATCTGCGGTGGCGATACCAGCGTGAGAGTCTGTCCTTTTATGCTAGCAGTTTCGCATCTGTGTTAGCCAAGGTGGGGATGGTTCCGGTGGCTGACTCGGATTCGAAGGAACCCTTGGCGATTCCCGAACCGCTTCAGGGGGCTTTGGGCAACGCAGTAAACCTCCAGAATATGACTCCGTCACTAAGGGGAATGATGGCCCGCGAATGTGAGGAGAAAGTGGCAAGCTTGCTTGCTATAAACGAAATCGTCAGGCAGTGGCGGCGAATGCTAGTTGTTGGCATTGCTAGCGAAAAAGTTAAGACATTCGACGAAGAGTCCATCTTGCAGGAATGCGCTCGACAGTGGGCGGGTACTTGGAATCGACGGGAACTCATAAGGTCGCTGGTCTTCTCGGAGGGTTGGGTTGCGACTGCTCTTGATTCACCTCCATAACGTCGCGTAATGTAGCGCGTCCGCAAGCCCTGAAACCATTTCGCATGGACGCGAGGAGGGTATTGCTTACGCTGAAGGAACGAGCGATGGATGCACAAGGTTTCCGACAAAATGAATTTTTGGAATATGCCAAAAGAGATATCGTGCATGGGGCACCAGGACGGCTGAGTTGTCTGCCTAGTTGGTTGATTGCATTTTGTTTCGGCATACTAAGCACTGTGCCCGTTGGTCCTATGTTTTCGCAGGAAACCAAGCCTTCTCAGTATGGCGGTGGCAAGCAGAAGGTGGAGCCGCCAACAGGGGGTAATGTTCGCCAAAAACCGCAGCAACCGCTTCAGACCGCTCCTCAAAAACCACAAGCGAAATACATCTGGGTGGACCCTAATTCGCCAGGTGGAAAGAAAGCTGGAGATGTTTATTTCCGCCGAGTGATGGATCTTCCGGATGTGGAAAAATCCTACTTGGAGGTGGAAGCCAGCAAGGGCTGTGAAGTCTTTTTTAATGGGCGTCGAGTCCGGACGGTGAAGGCGAATTCGGACAAAGAGCGAATCGAAATTACCGGTTTGACTCGCCCCGGAAAAAACTGTCTAGCGATCCGAGTATTTGATCCGGACAATGAATCGGAAGGAGTCAGAGCCGAATTTTACTTCAAGCCTAATGGCGCCAACTGGAGGGTTGTGGTGAGTGACGCAGAGTGGCTAGCTACTAAGCAGCCGATAGCGTCCTGGCAAATGATTGGCTTGAATGATGAAGCATGGGTACAAGCGATTGCGCTCGATGCGAAGGGAGGCGCGCCAACAGCTCGCGCCGAAATCGATACGATCCCGAATAATTCGGTAGCGACGCAATCCGAAGAAGCCCCTTTCTCCAAGGACACCTCGAGTCGCGACTCCAGCATGAAGGACATGCCGAATTCGAAAATCACTTCGCGAAGTAGTGACGCATCAGCATCGCCGACCGAGGTCAGCGAGAAGATCGCGAAGCGTTTCACAACCGTACCTGGCTTCTCGATCGATGAGGTCGCTAGCGAGAGCTTAGGGTCCGTGCTGGCGATGACATTCAACGAGTTTGGGCACATCATTGCGTCATTGGAAGGTGGCGGGCTGGTGCTGCTTTATGACAATGATCGAAATGGCATCCCGACTAAGACGCGAGCCTATTGTGACCTCGTTCAGAATGTTCAGGGCATACTGCCTCTCAACGGAGACGTGTATGTTACCGGCGAGGGGGCAAATGGGATCGGCCTCTATCGACTGATCGATGAAGACCGCAATGGCGAATTAGAGAAAGCGGAACTGTTGACGCGATTTGAGGGTGTTCCTGGAGAGCACGGAGCGCATCAAATTGCGCTCGGGCCAGATGGGTACTTGTACATTTCTTTAGGAAATCAAGCAATTGTCGAAAGGGATTCAGAGGTGGAGCATTCGCTCGCTCCACCGTATGAGGGTGATCTAGTGCAGCCTCGCATGGAGGACCCAGGTGGACACGCCTCTGGTATCAAGGCTCCGGGGGGTACGGTCGTGCGTTATGACTTGAGCCAGAAAAAGTTGAGTATTGTTGCCGGCGGCTTGCGGAATGCTTACGATCTCGCGTTCCATCCTAACGGCTCGTTGTACTTGCACGATAGCGATATGGAGGCCGACCTGGGTGCGGTATGGCATCGCCCGACCGGATTGTTTCGTATTGTTGAAGGAGGCGAGTATGGTTGGCGAAGCGGATGGGCAAATTGGCCCGACTACTATCTCGACCGTTTACCCTCCTTGGCGGATACGGGCCGAGGATCGCCGACCGGAATCGCGATCTACACTCATTTCAACTACCCCGTTCGATATCACCGTGCGATTTTCACCGGCGACTGGTCGGAGGGGCGGATCATCGCCTTGCCAATCGATTCGATCGAGAATGGCCAGGTCAAGGCAGAGGACTTCGTCGTAGGAACTCCGATGAACGTGACGGATCTGGAAGTTGGACCGGATGGCGGGTTGTACTTCTGTACCGGAGGTCGAGGCACAGAGGGAGGTATCTTTCGCGTTCGATGGAACGGCGAAGTGCCGGAGTCACATCGGAATTTGGGCGAAGGGATTTCGAAGGCGGTAAGGCAGCCGCAGTTGTATTCGGCATATGGTAGGCAAGCGATCGCGGTCCTCAAGCGAGAGATGGGTGACGAATGGGATACTCAGGTATTGGGGGTTGCGTTTAGCGAAGAAAACCCGGCACGGTATCGATTGCAGGCTTTGGATTTGATGCAGCTACTTGGGCCGATGCCTACTCCTGAGATACTCATTGAATTATCGGATGCCAAAAATGAGCAAGTGCGAGCGAAATGTGCGCGATTCATGGGATTGCACCCAGGCCAGCCAGCCATAGAGCAACAATTGCGGCAGCTAATTTCCGACGATTCTCCTTTGGTTCGGATTGCGGCATGCGAAGCGCTGGTCCGGCTTGGTGCGGTTTGTGACGTCAAGGACTTGGAACCCTTGCTGTCAAGTGACTCGCGCGAAGACAGATACTTCGGCCGTCGCCTATTAAGCAACGTTCCGAACGATTTATGGAAAACGACATTACTAAAGGGCAAAGCGAGAGCGGCTATTCAAGCGTCCCTGGTGTTGGTAGCAAATGGTCCGGAGGCAGATGACGCGAAAAACGCAGTCGAAGCCCTTGTTCGCACCAGCAAAGGCTTCGTCAGCGACGCAGATTTTCTCGATTTGCTCAGGACCCTTCAGGTCGCTCTTGGAAACGGCAAGTTGAAACCGAGCGATGTACCGGACTTGGTGGATTTCGTAGAACGAGAATTTCCAACAGGCAATGCAACCATCAATGGCGAATTGATCAGGCTAGCGACTTACTTGCGTTGCGATATGGTTCCGCAGTGCGTTGAGTATCTCAAACTCGATGTGTCGATATCCGATCGCATGCTTATCGCCTTGCACCTGCCCTTGATGCCGCATGAGTGGACATCGCACGAGCGGATGGCTGTGTTGCAATTCCTGGAAACCTGTTTGAGAGAAAAGACCGGTAGTTCTTATCCCCTTTATGTGATGAAGGCTTCGGAAGGGATCTCGAAGCATCTCACCGAGAGAGAGGCCTTGCAGATTCTGGAACTAGGACAGAAGTACCCAAACGCTGCCCTATCGGCTCTATTCAAAATTGAAAACAAGCTGAGCAAAGATCAAATCGCGTTGCTCAGCAATCTGGATACCGCAATCGATAAGGGGGGGCTCGAAGAGGATACCTACAAGAGATTGAAGACTGGCATTACTGCGGTTTTATCCCAGCAGGACGATTCATCGGCTATCGAGTATTTGCAACAGCGGTGGCGGAAGAGCCCTGATCGTCGAGCATCCATCGCGTTGGCGTTTGCCCAGAAGCCTAGCGAGGAAAATTGGGACTACCTCGTTCGTTCGATGAGTGTCCTTGAATTGTTCGCGGTACCGGATGTGTGCAATGCCCTGATGCAAATTGATGCCGTAACTGACGACTCCGATGCGATTCGACAGACGATCCTACAGGGATGCAAACTGGTTGAAGCCAATCAGGATCCTACGCCAACACTAAAACTCCTTGAGTACTGGATCGGTGAGACACCGACGCAAACGGAATCCAACAACGAAACACCCATGGGTGCTTGGCAGGAGTGGTTTGCGGAACGATACCCAGATTCTCCTCCGGCAACGCTTCCCTCGGAAAAGGATCCTCCTCGATGGTCGTTGGAATTCCTCGACCAGTACTTGAGTGGAGAGCAAGGACGCGAAGGGTCTGCTGTTTTGGGAGCAGCAGTTTATGCCAAGGCTCGTTGCAGTGCATGCCATAAAATGAACTCACTTGGAGGCGGCTTTGGGCCAGACTTGACAAGTGTTAGTCGCCGCTTCACTCGCACTGAGGTGCTAGAGTCGATTCTCTTCCCGTCGCATGTGATCAGCGATCAATACGCCAGCAAGAAGGTTGTGACTCAAGACGGTGAGATCTACAACGGTATCGTGGTCAATACTCCCAAGGGAGTTGCGGTCCGTGTAAACGAAACCAAGGAATTCATCGTAGCGAATGAGGATATCGAGGAGGTAGCCGCTAGCAAGGTATCCTCGATGCCCGCAGGGTTGCTCGACGAACTCTCTCCCACCGAGATAAGAGACCTGATGTGCTTTCTCGGATTTATTCCCGAGGAAAAGAAAGCTGCGGAAAAGCCGGCTACGATACGTAGGTAATCGTTTGCCGGATACTGTGGTTGATTGCAATGGCGTCTGCCGAGTTAACACGGCTGGTGTGTCTGCGTGCAATGAATCTAGCTTTCGTGAAGATGCGGTTTTCGATAGGGTTTTCGATGCTCTGCTATTGACCGTTTTCAAGCGGTTTTCCTAGTCTTTCAAAAGATGAAAAACACGAGATTCATCAAGCATTCCTAGGTGCGATCGTCGTAGCATTTACTTTGTACATCGCAATAACCAAGCTTGCTGAATTCACTCGAAGCGCGAGGCGGTAGCGATGTGCAACCAGAATTCGACCAGCAATACAATGACGCAGCTTGTTCGTTTCCCAGTGTTGTTATTGCTCGTCTTCTGCATTTGGTCGCCCCTCACGTCTGTTGCGTTCCAGGGTAGCACTTCCTTGGTGCGACGGGATATCGCAGTGGATAAGAGTAAAATATCGACCACGCAAAATTATCTGCGGCAATCGTTTCAGGGACGATTGTTTTCGCATCCAGCGAGGCAGGACACATGGCTGTTGCAGATCGGCCAGGAAACTGCAGCCATACAATTCAATGATTCCCGAAATAGCATTCGGTTAGACGGTCCGTCAGGCATTATTGCGGATCTTGAGGTCATGGCAGCAGAGATCGGCCGGATGGATCGCGATTCGACGGTCCAAATTCTGCCGCTCAACGACAACGGCCAAGCATCGTTAGCCGTTTTCTCCCGTCGTGTAGCAGAGTCGTACGTCTCGAATTCCGCTCGCGGATCATCATCATCTCTGAACAGCGCACTGGGGACGAAATTGCCAGGATTCCTGCGACCGCGTCAATCAGTTACGAATCAAATAGATCCGTTGAACGGCAGGGCTGTTAAAGACAACCGATTTCGTGGCTCGAATATCCGCTTAGCATCGGGAGCGATGCAACCTCCTGAAGGACCTCCTGAAGGACAGGCTCCGAAGGATTCCATGCCTACCAACGTCAATCCGAACCAGGATGAAACTGGAAGGAAAGATCAGGTTCCCGTCTTGCCACTACCCCAATTCGAAGGGGTGCAAATCGAGATGCTTCCGGAATTGGATGCAGTAATTCTTCGCGGACGAGACAAACAACTTGCGGACTTGTCGGAGATCATCAAGCGACTCGATGAAGTGAGTCGATTGACGCGTCCCGAGATCGAGATCGTGGCGTTGCAGCACGTCAGTTCCACTGCGATATCTGAACTGATCGAATCGACCCAAGAAAGACTTGTAGGGACTCAGCAGGGTCGTGTTACAGTGACTCCGCTGGGGACACCAAACGCTCTATTGCTTATCGGTTGGGGCGAGTCGATGTTGGCAATGAAGGACTTGATACAAAAGCTCGACCAACCCTCGAGTATCGACAGTTCGTTCGCGGTCATTCCCCTACAACACGCGATCGCGAGCGAGATTCAGACACAGCTGCAGACATTCTTTAAATCGAAAGAGGGGCTCGCACCTGTTATCAACACGGTAGCCGACAGCCGATCGAACGCGATTGTGGTTCAGGCTTCACCAAGGGATTTGCAAGAGATTCGGAGGATACTTAAGGAGATCGACGTCCCGCGCGGAGGATTGATGCAATCAGCCCGCGTCTTCCAACTCAAATACAGCTTGGCCGTCGATGTTGCCAAGTCCCTGGAAGATGCGTTGACGACCACCACAGCAGACCGAAACAAGAGCATGCAGCTGGTCGACGAAAACGGCCAGCCGATTGTTTCCAGCGGCGTCTTGGGAACAACCAAGATCTCGGTCAACGAACGGAATAATTCCATTGTGGTCTCCTGCGCGCCAGAGAATCTATCGCTCGTGGCACAGTTTATTGAACAGTTGGATACGCCAGGCGCCGTAGCGAAAATCAAAATATTTCCAGTTAAGAATGGCGATGCTGCTTCTTTGGTTGAAACGTTGCGTGCTTTGATTCCCTCCGACAGCGGAGCCACGCAGGGGGGTAACCGACTCTCAAGCTCCCCAGACGAGACGGCTCTCCTAGCCTTGCGCTTTACCGTGGATACACGAGGCAATAATATCATCGCCATTGGTTCCGAGGGAGATCTCAAGATCGTCGAGGCCCTCGTACGGAGGCTCGATGAAGAAGACTCCGGCTCTCGAAAGAGCACGGTCTATCAGTTAAAAAATTCCCCGGCTGTGGACGTCGCGTTAGCAATCAATGAATTCCTAAGGAGCAAGCGGCAAGTTGAGATTGCAGCACCCGGAGCGGCAAGTCCGTTCGAACAGCTTGAGAAAGAAGTGGTCGTAGTTCCGGAGCCGGTGCAGAACAAACTGATCATGAGCGCGACCCCTCGCTATTACGATGAGATCGCCAAGCTGATCGAGGAACTAGATCAGCAACCACCGCAGGTAATGATTCAGGTGATGATTGCTGAAATCACACTGGGAAACACCGACGAATTCGGTATCGAGATGGGACTTCAAGACTCTGTCCTCTTCGATCGCAGTTTGCTCGGAGATTTGGTCACTGTAACGAACACGACCAATACCTCGACGCCAGCAGGTGTGGTGACCGAGACCGTACAGGACGTCATCGCCGCTTCCAACATTCCAGGCTTTAATTTCAATAACACCGATCCGCTTGGAAACAGTGGTTCGGGGAAAGCGTTGAATTCCGCCAATAGGGTTGGGGGGCAAGGTATCTCCAACTTCAGTGTCGGACGAGGCAACGAGGAGCTCGGTTTCGGAGGTCTCGTTTTATCTGCGAGTAGTGAAAATGTAAGCTTCTTGCTTCGAGCGCTTCAAGACTCCCGAAGGTTGGAAATCCTCAGTCGGCCACAGGTGCTAACACTGGATAATCAACAAGCCTTCATTCAAGTCGGCCAGCGTGTTCCGCGAATCGTCAATTCGATCATTACCCAGCAGAATACGCAAAACGTCGTCGCCTTGGAGAATGTTGGGTTGATTATCGGTGTAACGCCGCGGATCAGTCCTGAAGGCAATGTCGTGATGGAAATCGACGCAGAGAAATCAAAGCTCGGGCCCGAGAGTGAGGGAATCCCGATTTCGATTGCTCAAGATGGGACAGTGATTAGGTCACCTCGAGTAGATACGATCACCGCTCAAGCGACTGTCAGTGCTGCCGATGGAGAAACGATCATTTTAGGCGGATTGATTTCGCGCAGCACGCGAACTCTTCATCGCCAAGTACCCTGGCTTGGCGATATCCCTGTTATCAAATACCTATTCAGCTACGACTACAATTCCATTCAACGAACGGAGTTACTTATCATCATGACTCCGCATGTGATACGATCAAGCGGAGATATGGAACGTCTCAAGCAAGCGGAATTTGCGAGGATGAGCTGGTGCGAAGCTGATGTGTTCGAGTTGCACGGAGATGTGTTCCCTCAGACTGGATTGATGAGCCAGCTTATCGAAGATGCGGATTGCAAGCTTGTTTATCCTGATTCGGATCCCCGCGGTGGGATCGATGGCACAAGATTGCCACTAGATCGAGGTTGGCGGGAAGTACCCGAGTCGCAAGTTCCAGGTCAAGAGCCAACCTTGGAGCAAGAGATCCAGAATCTCAATGCTCCTGAATCGTTGCCGCAGCCTCGTGTAGAAGGTTATGGTCCGATGCGTCTACCCACAGCGGATGCTCAGAGACAATCCGGTAGTGTTGGCTATCTACCACCGCTTCCTTCAACCATAAACTCTTCTGCTCTTCCTATCGATCGGAATGTGGTCCCCGCGCGATCCGTGGGACCACCACCATTGTTGCCCTTGAATCAGGGAGGAAGTCGATGAGGAACGCCGAGAGACGGATGCATGACCTAGCAATCCTGTTCGTCCTGATGATCCTCGGGCTCAGTTGCAGCGGATGCCAATTCGCTCCAAAGAAAATGCCGACTGCATGGCCATGGGACAAAGACGAGCCAAAAGATCTACCTGATCGCATTCTCGCCGTATGGTCGGATACCGTTTTGCACCAAAAGGGTTTGCCTGGGGTGCGAGGATTCGGCGGACGGATCTATTTCTACAAGAAAGACAGCACGGATCCGATGGAAGTCGATGGTGGCTTAGCGATCTACGTTTTTGACGCAGAGGACTTGTCACCTGCTTCGCAACAGCCGCTCAAGAAGTTTGTATTCACGCCCGATCAGTTCGCAAGCCACATGAGTAAAACCTCGATCGGACCATCGTACAGTGTTTGGATACCCATGTCTGAAGTCGGAGGTCCGCAAATGCGATTAAGTTTGATTGCGCGTTTCGAAGGTCGCGATGGTGGCTCCACGATCTCGGATCCAACAATCAAACTTCTGCCGGGGATACCGAAGCAGGAGTCGCTCGCGAAAGCGAAGGTGCAACCAAGGCAACAAAGAAAGGGCAGTTCTAACGCACCGGTTCAACAAGCCTCCTATTCCGAACCTGCAGATATCGAGCCGGAGGAACAGCCGGTAGATGTTAAGGGTTTTGCTAAGAAAGCCCGTGAAGTCCAAACCATCGATTTGCCACCATCATTCCAACGGCATATTCAGCCCGCTGCTCCTTCAGCAGAGGAAACCCGTAGTTTCAGAAATCTCACTCCCATCGAATCCCCGGTGACAACCGAAGTCATTGATTCACGCAACCGATCGACTCAGCCCAAGCCAAGTCGGTTCGGTCAACGACTAGGCTCCTACGGCCGCGATATTCACGAAGGCCGTTCGATGCAATCGCTCAAGCGTGGAAGCGACATCCGATCACGCCGAGAAACACCCCATCTCCAGCAGGAACTCGCCTCCGAGTAGCAACAAGGGTTTCAGGTGCGTCCCCAGCACCATTTCAGCAGCGAACAGTCAACTTCACGCCGAAGATTTCCCGTCAGACAGCATGAATAAGGTGCCGGGAACAAAAATCGAGTATATTCGTTTTGCATTTTGTAACGTACCCTCACTAGATTGTCCCTCATTTCCCTTCTGTGGGCCTCGATCCCCAGGAGTTCGTCTCGCCATGTTGTCGTTCTACGGACCTTCCTCGCGCCTTTGTGATGGACTGTCGCGCCGCGCATGGTTGCAAGTGGGTACGCTGGGCGCCTTGGGGCTTAGCGTGCCCCAGTGGTTGGCATCGCAGGAAAGGGCATCCGCAAAGGATCCGCAAGAAATGCGGTCCGGGATGGCCTCGTCGTTCGGACGAGCCAAACACTGCATTGTTCTGTTTATGTTGGGTGGCCCTCCCCAACACGAAACGTGGGACCCCAAGCCGGAGGCACCCGTAGAAATACGTGGGGACTTTAAACCGATTCCAACCGTCGTTCCAGGACTTCATGTTGGCGAGTTGATGCCGATGACGGCGAAGCTGACCGATAAGATTGCTGTCTTGCGGGCCATGGCGACGGATGACAACGCGCACTCATCGAGCGGGTATTGGATGCTGACCGGCTATCCGCATTCACCCAAAAATCAAGAGAATGCATTGCCAGGAGCCCCCAACGATTGGCCGAGCATGGCAGCGGTCGTGCGACACCTGCGCGGCGATCGCGGGCCATTGCCAGGATCGGTCCGTTTGCCCGAAGAGATCTGGAATACGGGACGTCTCTTATGGCCAGGTCAAGACGCCGGGTGGTTGAGCAGTGATGCCGATCCTTGGTTGGTGACATGCGATCCAAGCTTGTCTGATTTCCGGGTTCCCGATATCGCATTGCCCGCCGACATTACGCCCGAACGATTAGCTGATCGACGATCCGTCCTCAATCAAATCAATCGTCGGCTCGATCGACTTCAATCTCATCCGAACATGGAACGCTGGAATACCTGGCAATCGAAAGCCATGGAGCTGATGCGCACGCGCGAAGCTCAGAAAGCATTTACCCTGGAGGAAGAACCCGAATCGATGCGAGAACGCTATGGTCGCAATCGTTTCGGCCAAAGCGTCTTGTTGGCACGAAGACTCATCGAATCGGGAGTGTCGCTTGTACAGGTGAACTGGACACGCTGGAAGACCGATGAGGACGTGGCGCCAGCATGGGATACTCATGCCAAGAATGCCGAACGCCTCAAGACTGCATTGATGCCGCCGATGGATCAAGCCTACTCGGCGCTCCTGGAAGATTTGGATCAAAGGGGCATGCTCCAGGAAACGTTGGTCGTTTGGATCGGCGAGTTTGGACGTTCCCCGAGAATCAACCCAAGCGGCGGCCGCGACCATTGGGGGCATGTCTTCTGTGGTGCTCTCGCAGGAGGTGGTGTGCGAGGTGGAGTGGTACACGGAGCTTCGGATCGTCAAGGAGCCTACCCACTCGAAGGACGCGTCGAACCGCAAGACCTGACCGCGACGGTCTATCACTGCCTCGGTTTCGCCCCAACCACTGAGATCCACGATCGATTGGGACGGCCGTTGGTGATCAGCAAAGGAACTCCGATCGAACCCATCCTCGGATAGGAACTCGAAGCATTTTAAAAGTGAGATCCTCGGAAATGATTCAACGTTTTCATCGCATGCATCGACGTGACTTTCTGGTGGCCTCGACCAGCCTGGTCGCAGGTCTGCCCTTGAGTGCTACCCTCGTTCCCGCGCTTGCGTCGTCACCAGCAAGTAGCCACGGTCCTGGAAAAGCCAAATCCGTCATCCTGTTTTTTCTATGCGGCGGCGCTTCGCATATCGATACGTGGGACATGAAGCCCAACGCGCCACTCGATTATCGCGGTCCATTCAATCCTATCGCAACTTCGGCGCCAGGCATCATGCTCTGCGAACACTTGCCGCTCGTTGCGCAGCAAGCCCACCACTTAGCCATTGTTCGTTCGGTCGGTGCATCCGTGAGCACCAACGATCACCATGCAGGGTACTACTACAACCTCACAGGCCATGTCCCGGACCCAACGTTCCTTTCGCTAGGCAACGATCGTCGTCCCTATAGCGACGATTGGCCATTCATGGGTTGTGTCGTCGGTCAGCGCTTGCGTTCCCATCCCGATTTGCCGAACGTGGTGACACTTCCTCACAAGCCGAGCAAAGCACCCTACACCCGACCAGGGCAATTCGCAGCCCGCCTAGGTGTCGAGTACGATCCCTTTTATGTCGATGGCTCGCTGGATCATCCCTTAAAGTTCCAAGCTCCGAGCCTCAGTTTGACCGGCGATGTGACTTCATCGCAGCTGCAGTCTCGGAAAGCCATGCTCCAGAAACTCAATCAGACTCGACGCGATTTGGATCGTGCCGCTGAAGAGACGCAGTGGAAGAAACACCAAGATAGGACCATGCATTTGCTCCTCTCCTCGAAAGCGACCGAGGCATTCAATGTCGAAGCGGAATCCGCATCCACGCGCGAAGCATACGGTACGACCGTTAACGCGATGAGTTTGTTGTTGGCTCGAAGACTTGTGGAAGCGGAAGTCCCGTTCATCACGGTCTTTTGGAAAGAGAACGAAGCGATCGCGGATGCCTGCAAAAGCGAAGGTGCCTGGGATACGCACGGCAACAATTTCGGGTGTCTGCAGAAGTACCTCCTACCGGAGTTCGATCGCGCGTTTTCTGCGTTGCTCCAAGACTTGCATCAACGCGGGTTGCTGGACCAGACCTTGGTCATGGTCACCAGTGAGATGGGACGTAAACCCAAGATTGGAGATCCGCGCTCGGGCGGGCCTGGAGGCGCGGGGCGAGACCACTGGACCCATTGCCAAAGCGTCTTGATGGCAGGCGGCGGAATCCGAGGCGGCCAAGTCTACGGTTCAACCGATCGGTATGCGGAATATCCTGCGGAAAATCCAGTCTCTCCAGCCGATATTGCAAAGACTGTCTATCGGGCAGTGGGAATCGACAACCTTCAAGCCCAAGATACCCAAGGACGCCCCTACCAACTTTTGGAAGAAGGCCGGCCCATCGAAGCCTTGTTCGGTTGATCTTTTCCCTTGCTGACGCTTGGGGTTGATGTCCTTCCACAAACCGCAACAACTCTCGGGTTGAACTGTGGCAGACATCGCCATGTTCATTCCGCTTCAACCCGGATGCTTGCGCATCTCGGCTAGTATTGCTGCTACCGCGAGTGCGGATCGCAGTTCCATGAGAGCCGAAGAGCGCAACTTCAGAATGTGCGATATGCTGATTGCGACCTTGCATTCAAGGCTTGGCCAGCCACTGCGCTATCAAACTCCCGTCCTTGAAGTTCCAGATTCGCACCGAACCATCCATGCCTCCGGTCGCGAGTCGCGCCGTCGCTCCGTCATAGGCAACCGACACGAGCCAATCTTCATGCCCGGGGATCTTCATTGCGATCGCATTGTTGCCCAGATCGATTCGATACCAATGTTTGTCGCTGCAAGGAACCACGATCGATGTGTCGACGCGTACAAGTTTTGCGGGTTCGCCACCTAAAGGTACCTCGGCGACTTTCTTGGCCCCTTCAAGTTCCCAACGATGAAGTTTCTTATCCGATCCTACGCTGACCCATTGAGCCCCATCCCCGATGGCGGCAATACCGCGTACGGCAGCACCATGGCCCGGATAACTCACCAGTAAGTCTCCTGTTTCGGCATCGTATACTTTCGCCGATCGATCGCGGCTGGCGGATCCCAATCGCTTGCCGTCATCGCTGTACGCGAGTTGCGTCACCCAATCGGCGTGACTGGAGATCATGCGCCTGAGTTGCATGGTTTCTAAGTCGTATAATCGGATGGTGTTATCGGCTAAGGCGATGGCCAATTCCTTGCCTCCAGGGCGCATCGCGCAATCGAGCACAACCTCGTTGCTGCGAGCGATCACTTGCTCGATCGCACCACTCGATCGATCGACGAGTCGTAACTCTCCGATCGCTCCAGGCGTTCCGCCTGCAATTGCTAAACGTTTTCCGTCCTGGAAGGATTGGATCGCATAGGCTCTCTGAGGTTGATTCTGCAAGCGTTGGACCAGTTCGCCCGTCGACGGATTCCATAGAAGCGCCTCATGGTATCCCGATGTGATCAACTGGCTGCCATCGGCAGAAAAGGCCATCGCGGTGACAGGGACAGCTCGCGAATAATGTTCCGGTGTCGTCGACGTCTTTCGTGGGGGAATCACCAACCATAACGGTTCTTTGGGAGCGATCCCTTCGAGATTCGCTCCTTCATCAATCCACTTGGCGATCAGATCGATCTGTTCGGGCGCGAGCGGTTCACTCTCGTCCGGCATCCGCACCCCTGGCTCGTGGGAGCGGAGTCGAGAGATCCATTCGCTCTCCCCGCTCTTTTGAGGAACAATAGGAGCAGTGCCACCTTCACCCGGTTTGACGAGTTCCTCCACCGTGTCCAATCGGTAACCACCTTCGGCACGTTTGGCTCCGTGGCAGGCCACGCAGTGCTCTTGGAGGATCGGCGCAATCTGCTCTCGGAACGAGATCTGGCCATGAAGCGGTTTCACGCACCAGCCAACAAGTGCCAGAGTAACAAGCAATGCACAGACTCTCGCTGCGGCCCATCGAGCAATCGTAGCGGAATGGCGCAAGCCGTCCGGTGAATCGCGTTGTATTAGACACCGGGCAGCTCGCGCTGCACCGCTCTCCGTTGTCTCAATGTTGAAATAAGAACTCATCGGTATTGATTAAAACCCAGCAGATGTCTTCCAGGCCCGATACGGGATCGGGGCGCGATTGGCAATGGCGGACAGTGTCTTGAATTTCCTCAGGTGTCGGCTGACGGCAAAGCCCCGCGAGATATAGCTCGCGCAGGATATCTTCGAGAGATTTGCCAGCCGCGAGTGCTTTTCGGAATCGATTGGTGGGGGCTCGCAGTTTCTCGTGAATCGAGGATCCGTTGAACAACTCGATAGCCATGCCCAAGTTCGAATCTTCGGACCGCTCGCACGCACAAACCGTGGAACGCTCAGGCTGTCCAAAGACCTTGAGGAAATCGACCTTGGCCAGATCCGGCGCCGGTATCTGCGTGGCCTTGGTGCCCGGGGGTAAACTGCCAAAGGCTTGTTCGGTTTGTAGCATCTGATTGATGGCATCCAACAACGATTCAGCTTTCAAGAGTCGTGGTTGCTGGTGAGAGAAATAGAGAGTGTCCTTTTCGTTCGAAGGATGGGTCTCATAGGATGATTGATAGGTGCGGCTCTGGAGAATCGTCCGAATCAGTTGCCGTCGATCAAACTTCGACGCGACGAACGATTCGGTCAACGCGTCCAACAGGGGGCGATTGGTGGGAGGATTGGAATCGCGGAAGTCATCGATCGGATCAACAATGCCTCGTGCGAAAAGATGACTCCAAATACGATTGGCCTCGACGCGAGCCAGGAAGGGATTGTTGGAATCGGCCAGCCACGTGACGAACGCGTCGCGTCGATCGGCTGCGGCATCCAGTGTCATTTCCCCAGCGTTGGGCACCCAGGGTTTCATCGTGCGACCGGTCCTCGGTTGGACGACTTCGCCCGTCGATTGAGACCACACAAAGACTTCACCAGGACGTTCGGTCTTCTTTCTTTGAACGCGCTGAAAGAATGCGGCAAGACCGTAGTAGTTGTCCTGGGTCCAACGTTCGAAGGGGTGGTTATGACATTTCGCGCACTGCAACCGAGCCCCGAGAAAAACCTGCGAGATCGTCTCCACGCAGTCGTTGGCGTCGGCGGCCGTCCGA
>JBILVV010000160.1:0-9928 GCA_044370255.1 Pirellula sp. | reverse complement strand
GATTCGCCCCTTCGACACCAGCATCATCAAAGACATCGAGAAGGCGATCGTCGCAAGTGAATTGGGGCTCAATCCTCAAAACGATGGCCGTATCATTCGCATCAATATTCCACCCTTGAGCACCGATACTCGGAAGAAACTGGTCGCGCGCATCAAGGAGCTGTCCGAGGAGGCCCGCATCTCCATCCGCAACGTCCGTCGCGATGCCAACAAAGCTCTTGAGACGGCCGAAAAAGAGAAGACGATCAGCGAAGATGATCGGGATAAGGCAAAAGAAGACGTGCAGGAGTTGACCAAGAAATTCGAAGACTCCGTCGGCGAACTTGCCAAGGCCCGCGAAGCGGATGTCATGGAACAATAGACGCATGCCTGAAGGACCGTCGTCCGCAATCACTATGAAACCATTAAAGCCATTCCGGATGGATCGTCGTCATTTTCTGTCGGCGGCCAGCAGTACAGCAGCGATCGCGGTTGCCTCTTCATCATCGCGAACCATGTTGGCGTCGGCGAATCATCCGGTTGCTGCCAGCGAGCGAATCCGAGTCGGCGCGATCGGAGTTGGCGGGCGCGGCTCGCTATTGCTCGAGCAACTTCCCGAGACGGCTCAGATCGTTGCAGTCGCCGACTGCAACGAACCGCGAGCCCTGGCGTTCCGAGACAAGATCAAGGCCGACTGGCCGGTCTACTCTGATTATCGGAAGATCCTCGACCGCAAAGACATCGACGCAGTGATCGTCGCAACGGGTGAATTTCAACGGGTGCGGCCATGCATCGAAGCATGCATGGCGGGCAAGGATATTTATGCGGAAAAGCCCCTCTCGTTGTATGTTCAGGAAGGTCGCGCACTGGTGGATGTGGCTCGCAAGACCAAGCGGATTGTGCAGGTAGGAACCCAGCAACGTTCGATGGAAATGAACCGGGTCGCATGCGAGTTGATTCGAAACGGCGGGCTTGGAAAAATTCTCGAGGTCCGCGCGATCGCTTACGAAGGGCCTCAGCTATCTCCTGCACAAGGGTTCCCTTCGGAAACAGTTCCCTCTGGGCTCGACTGGAACCTGTGGCTCAATCAAGCTGCCGAGCGCCCGTTCAACGCGAAGTGGATGGGATGGATGCAGTGGCGCGATTTCGCTGGTGGTCAGATGACCAACTGGGGAGCCCACGGGGTGGACCAGATTCAATGGGCACTCGGTGCCGACAATACCGGACCGGTGGAGCTCGAACCCCTCACCAGCGGCCTGAGCGGTCATGTCCGGATGAAGTATGCCAACGGAGTGGTCGTCAATTTCGTGATCGAGCCAGGCAAGGGGCCGATGGGTGGCGCGGTCTTCATTTGCGAAAAAGGGAAACTGGAGATCAACCGCAACAAGTTCACTTCCAATCCTCCCGAGATCGCGATCGCGCTTCGCGAACAGCTCGACATCGACGAAGAGGAGCGCAAGTGGAGCGATGATCTGGCGCTCTGGCAAGCGCGATGGCACATGCAGAACTGGCTGGATTGCATCAAATCGCGAGAGTTGCCGGTGGCCGATGTCGAGATCGGGCATCGTTCGATCACGGTATGCCATTTGGCCAACATCACTCGCGAATTGCAGCGACCGCTTCGATGGGATCCCGCGAAGGAGTCGTTCGTCGACGACCCTGAGGCGAGCAATCTGCTCATTCGCGAACGCCGTAAGGGTTTTGAGCTACCGGCGTAGTATCGCCCCACCCCGCCGGCGTAGTATCGCCCCAGCCCGCCGGCGTAGTATCGCCCCAGCCCGCCGGCGTAGTATCGCCCCAGCCCGCAGTGTCCCCCCAACCCTGCGCAAACAGTGCGAGTTCAATAGTCGCATGGTCGAGGGCGTTTCAACCCGGATGCTTGCGCATCTCGGCTAACAAAAGAAGGTAGGTCGCAATCGACAATTACACGCCACGCGAGCCCCTCTCGCTCCCTTCTCTCTCGCGACGAAACGTGCTGTTGTGATAACTGTACAGCGCATATACCACGATCCCTGCCGCACACCACACCGAAAAGCGAATCCAATTCCCGGCTCCCAAACCTGCGATCAAATACAGGTTCACCACAATTCCAAATACCGGGATCGCTGACCAGCGATACCTAAAAGAGCAAACCGTCAGCACACCAAACACTCCGAAAAAGAACAAATACGGAATGCGATCCCATTGAAATGCATCCATCGTCCACCAGTCACCCAATACGAAATGATTGGCAGGCAATTGAGGCAACAAGCACGTGTACGCAACAAATGCGAGCGGAACCCAAATTCGACCATCGAAGTAAGGGACATGAAAACCGGATGCCCCTCGGTTCTCTTCGGTCACTTTTCCGCGTCCTACGACTAAAATCCCTGCCGAAACGAGCATGAATGCAAACAAAGTTCCGATCGCTGCAAGATCCGTGACGACTTGAGAACTCAACAGCACCGTCGGCAACGCAACCATCAGCCCGGTGATGATTGTCGAAAACGAGGGGGTCTTGAATCGAGGATGGATGCGAGCGAACGATTTGGGGAGCATCCCATCCCGAGCCATGCTCATGAAAATACGAGGCTGACCAAGCTGAAAGACCAAAAAGACACTCGCCGTCGCGATCACGGCCGAGACCGATACAATTCCCACCATCGCGTTCAGCCCCACCTTGCCGAATACAAAGGCGAGCGGATCCTGAACGTTGAGTTCACGGTACGACACCATCCCGGTCAGGATAAACGCCAGGATGATGTAGAGAATCGTACACAAGATCAACGTCATGATCGTCGCCCGCGGGATATCTCGCTGCGGATTGCGACACTCCTCGGCTGTCGTTGAAATCGCATCGAATCCAATGTAGGCAAAGAATACCGCAGCGATTCCCTTAAAGACTCCTTCGAGTCCATTCGGAGCGAAAGGGTTCCAATTCTTGGGTTGCACATAGAAGATGCCGACGGCGATCACTAGCAGGATGACGCCTAGCTTGAGAAAGACCATCGCGTTGCTAACGACCTTGGACTCATGGATGCCGATGTAGACCAACGTGGTAATGATCAGATTGATCGCCAAGGCGGGGATATCGATGATGCATCGAACTCCCATCAAGAGCGGCGCGTTGTTCCAAACCTCTACAAGGCGCAGAATCGACTCGTTGGCTGGTTCGCCTGCTTTAGTCAATTCCATAAGTTTAGATGCCGCTTCGGCACAGCTGTAATGGTCGTTGCACAACCAACTGGGTAGCTGGAGTCCCACTCCTTCGACAAGATTCATGAAGTACTCCGACCAGGCAAAGGCCAGCACGCTGTTGCCGATCGCGTATTCCATCAACAGATTCCAGCCGATGATCCATGCCACGAACTCGCCGAAGGCTGCGAACGAGTAGGTGTAGGCGCTCCCCGAGACTGGGATTTTCGATGCGAACTCGGCGTAGCACAGGGCCGAGAACAGGCATGCCAGGGCGGTGATCACAAACAGGATCGAGATCGCCGGTCCGCCATCGAACGAAGCTGTGCCGATCGTGGAGAAGATTCCCGCACCGATGACGGCCGCGATTCCGAAGCATGTCAGGTCCAGAAGCGTCAGGCTCTTGACCAAGCTCCCCGACTCCCGCTCATCGAGTTCTCGCTGGATCTGGGCCAAGGTCTTCTTGCGGCCCAGTTGTTCCAAAAGGCTCGGTTTGCTCATCGGCACCTGCAGTAGACAAATGAATGCAAAGGCAGAAAGGATCCATCGCCGATTGTTTCGTGGCTTCGAATCTACTGTTATCGTAACCCGCACTCCCGCAGTGCGGGCTTCGCCCATCGCCCGTTCCAGGGTAAATTTTAGGTTTTCGAACTCCGGACTTCCCCATTCCCTACTCAACCCATCGCGCGATCGACACATGAAAACGGACGAGCTACGAGAGAAGTACCTAACGTTCTTTCAATCCAAAGGGCATCATCGCCAGGCGAGCGATGTTCTCGTTCCGACTTGGGATCCCTCGGTGCTGTTCACTCCGGCGGGGATGAACCAGTTCAAGGACCACTTTCTGGGCAAAGTGAAACTCGACTTTACCCGGGCAACGACTTGTCAGAAGTGCCTTCGAACGGGAGACATCGATAACGTGGGTCGAACGGCGTACCACCACACGTTTTTTGAGATGCTGGGGAATTTTAGTTTCGGCGATTATTTCAAGTCGGAGGCGATTCACTGGGCGTGGGAGTTTTTAACCGCCAAGCAATGGCTGGGGATCGACCCCGAACGATTGACGATCACTGTCTACAAAGACGACGACGAGGCGGCCAAGATTTGGAACGAGAAGATCGGCTTGCCGACGAGTCGCATCACGCGCATGGACGAAGCCGATAACTTTTGGCCCGCCAGCGCTCCGAGCCAAGGGCCCGATGGCGTGTGTGGTCCCTGCAGCGAGATCTACTATACGCTCGATTCCGGTAAATCAGTCGAGATATGGAATCTGGTCTTCACCCAGTTCAATCGAGTCGGCGATCCACCGGACAATTTGCGGCCTTTGCCGAGCAAAAACATCGATACCGGTATGGGCTTGGAGCGAACCGCGAGCGTTTTGCAGAATGTTCCGACGAACTTTCATACCGATATCCTGTTCCCGATTGTTCAAGCGGCCTCGGAAGTTTGTGGGATTCCGTATGAGTACGAAAGCGACAACGGTCGCCGCTTGCGCCGCATCACCGACCATGTCCGCGCGTGCACGTTTGCTATTCATGAAAATGTTTACCCGGGCCCGAAGAAGGCGCGGTATGTGATCAAACGACTGCTTCGACGCGCGGTGCTCGACGGCCATCAGATCGGGATGCGCGACCCGTTCCTACATCAACTGGTACCGGTCGTAGCTCAGATGATGCGGGCTTCGTATCCGGAATTGTCTGAGACTGTGGATCGGGTCGCTCTAGTCATGAAGCGCGAAGAGTCCGATTTCTTTGCGACGATCGATTCCGGTTTGGATCGAATCGAGCGAGTGTTCGCTGACATGACTAGCGGCAATCGCTGGATGGTGGATGGTGCCGAAGCAGCGAATCTATACCAAACACACGGCGTTCCTCCAGAATTGTTCCAACAAATTGCCGCAGAAAAGAACTTTACGTTCGATTGGGATGGCTATCGACAGGCGATGAAGGAGCACGGCGATGTCAGTGGCGGTAATGTCATCGAGCTCTTCGAGACCGGTCCGATTGAAACGCTCAAGGAGGCTTTTCATCATTCTGATTTCTTGGGATACGAGTCCACTTCCGCCAGCGCGCAAGTCAAAGGGATCATTCTTGGCAAGCCGAAAGAGGATCGACTGGTCAGTTCCATCGCCGCCGAAACTCCCGGTGATTTATTCCGGATCGTGCTCGATCGGAGCCCGTTCTACGGCGAGAGTGGTGGACAAGTGGGGGACACCGGCAAACTGCAGGGACCTCACGGCGTGTTTGAAGTGACCGATACTCAGCGCAGCGGTGAATTGATCGTTCACTATGGCAAGATGGTTTCGGGCACGATCAAGGAGGGGGAAACCATTCAGGCAAACGTGGATGAGACGCGTCGCAACGCGATTCGCCGCGCCCATTCAGCCACTCATATTTTGCATCATGCACTCCAAACCCACTTGGGCAAACATGCGCAGCAACAGGGGAGCAAGGTGGATGCGGACTGGCTTCGGTTCGATTTCAGCCATCAAGACTCGATGACGGACGAGCAACTCAAGCAAGTGGAGGATCTCGCCAATACGAGGATCGCCGAATCGGCGCCGATCGACTGGAAGACTGTACCCTTGGCTACTGCGCGCGAGGCAGGTGCGATGATGCTTTTTGGCGAGAAGTATCCCGACCCGGTTCGGATGGTCAGCATGGGGGGATTTTCCAAGGAATTGTGCGGTGGAACGCATCTAACCAACACCTCGCAGGTCGATCAATTCGAGTTGCTTTCCGAAGAGAGCGTTTCCTCGGGAGTTCGACGCATCACTGCGGTCACGGGAACGCGTGCCCAAGAGCAGCGAGCCAAGATTCAATCGGTGGCAACGCGGGTCGCAGAACGGTTGGGTTGCCCAGTCGACCAAATCGGTGAGCAGACCGTCGAATTGGTTTCTATGATTCGTAAGCTCAAGAAGCTCGCCACGGGTTCCGCAGGTGGCGAGACGGTACCGGAACGCGTTGCATCGTCGATGGGTGCTCAAGGGTCTAGGTCAGCCTATGGAATCGTGAGAGGTGCATTCAAGCAGGCGGCGCGTGCGCTCAATGTTTCGCTCGACGAAGTTGCTGACCGTGTCGAGGCATTGCTCGGCGAAGAAAAACAACTGCGAAATCAAATCGCACAACTCGCAACGGGAGGCGCAGTCGATGTCGATGCCTGGTTGGATGAAGCCGAGGTCGTCAACGGTTCGCGATTGATTGCTCGCGAGGTTCCCCAAGCCAATCCCGCCATGATGCGGCAGTGGATCGATCAGTTGCGCAAAAAGGCAAAGGATCCGGTCGCAATCCTGTTGGCCACTCCGTCCGATGGCAAGGTGACGTTGATCGCGGCTTTGAGTCCCTCCTTGGTTGAGAAGGGGTTGAGCGCGGGCCGCTGGATCGCTCCCGTCGCACAAGAAGTCGGGGGTTCAGGTGGCGGCAAACCCGATTTGGCTCAGGCGGGTGGCAAGTCTCCAGAAAAGATCGCCGATGCGATCAAGGTTGCGATCGCGACTTGGCGAACGATGGCCGGCTGATGAACGTGGGACCAACCCTATTGGCGTTGGAGACCAGTGGCAAAAGTGGAAGTGTAGCATTGGCTACAATCCGCAGCGATGGTTCGTTGGCGATTGAGCAAGAGGTCTTGGACCCCGATTGGGGATCCGCTCGTACGCTGGCGCCTGCGATTGCGAGGCTGTTGGATCATCGGCAGTTGACGCCGCGCATGCTGCATGCGATCGCGGTAGTTCAAGGACCCGGATCGTTTACCGGGTTGCGAGTGGGAGCGGCGAGTGCGAAGACCATGGCGTGGGCGCTCGGTATTCCGCTCGTTGCGGTCGATGCCCTCGATTGCGTTGCCTATCAAGTTACAAGCAATCGAGCGTTGTTGGACAGCAGTCATGGTTCTACGATTGACAACGCGAGGTTGGTGGTCGTGTCCGATGCCTATCGCGGTCAGGTTTTTCGGGCGGAGTATGACTGGCTCGAGTCAGGGGTAGTCAACAAGGAACCGACGGCAATCGAGGACATCGAGGTTTTGACGGAACGCTGTTTTCGAACTCAAGATCGAAAGATCATCTTGGCGGGGCCGGGAGTGGGAAGGGTTCTCAAGTGGTTGGGCGAGGGGCGATCAACTTCGGCGCACCCATTTGTTCATATCTTCCAGGGGGAGGAATCGTCACCGATGGCAGGAACGGTAGCGGAGTTGGGTTGGAGGCGTTGGGAGAGAGGGGAAATCGAGGAAATCTTTGGTTTTTTGCCCAAGTATTACCGGGGTAGCGCAGCGGAAGAGAAGAAAAACGCGAGCGATTTTTCCTGAGCCGGTTCCCAACGATTCATGGGAAAATCTCTATACTGTTGTCTTCCTGGAATCGGACTCGGTTCCGATTTGGGCATCATTCGTATCGACCATTATTCCCCAGATCAGCTATTCCCGAGGTCAGCGAGGTTTGCATTATGCAATATCCGTTAGAGATGCGATTCAAGCTTTTTGCATTGTCGCAACAGATCGCCGTACATGATGCTTCGGGCAAGTCGATTTTGTATGTGAAGCAAAAGATGTTTCGCTTGAAGGAGAAGGTGGAGGTGTTCTCCGATTCCGACATGAAGCAGAAACTGTTTGAGATCAACGCGGATCGCATGTTGGATTTCTCCGCCAACTATCGATTCACGGCTGCTGACGGAACCGATTGGGGAACGGTGCGTCGCGAGGGGATGCGATCGTTGTGGGCGGCGCATTACGACATCTACGAGCAGGGGCAGATCGACATGACGATCCGCGAGGAGGAGCCGTGGAAGCGTTTTGTTGAAAGTGTGCTTGGCGAGATACCGATCGCTGGCTTTATCGCAATTTACCTGCTCAATCCCTCATACTTGGTCAAGATGGCCGACGGTACGCCAGCGCTCCGAGCGATCAAGAAGCCATCGGTTTTTGAGCGATACTTTGTCATTGAGAAGCTTGCGGAGATCGACGAGGATGATGAGTTGCGGGCCCTTTTATCGCTGATCATGATGGTGATGCTCGAGAAGCGGCGTGGTTAGAGGCTCTCGAAGACTGTGTGATCGAAACAGCTACATGATCGAGAAGTAATTATCGACGGCGAAGTCGATCGTTTCCTGTGTCATTTGCTGAGGGATGCTGTTGAACAGGCAGTAGGATCGCACCTGCAGAAGCAAATCGCGGGGCTGGCAGTTTCGGAATTCGCGCCCGACTCCCTTGTAGTGTTTGGCGATAAGGTAGTCGAGCATCTCAGGCTTGTAGGGGATCTTTAAGCTCTTCGCCATGATGTGAAAGAGCTTGCGGAAGTCCTGTTCGCTCGGGTTTGCGACTTCGATTTTGTAGGGGATGCGTCGCAGGAAAGCATCGTCGACCAGATCTTTGGGCTGGAGATTGGTGCTGAAGACCACCAATTGATCGAAGGGGACCTGAAATCGCTTGCCGCTGTGCATCGATAAATAGTCGTGACGTTGTTCGAGGGGGATCATCCAGCGATTGAGGAGTTCTTGAACGCTCATCCGTTGACGTCCGAAGTCGTCGATCAGGAGGACGCCGCAGTTGCTCTTCATCTGCAGAGGAGCTTCGCAGATGTTGGTCTCGGGGTTGCGAGCGATTTCGAGCATCGACATGGTCAGTTCCCCTCCGGCGATGATGGTGGGTCGTTTGATACGGATCCATCGTCTGTCGACTGTGCTCTCCACCAACAAGCCTTCCCCTTCTCGTGTTGGGCAGTGTTGGTGATTGAGGGGATCGAACAGGCGCATGATTTCGCCATCGACCAGAACGGCGCGGGGGATCCAGATGTAGTCCCCGAAAGACCGCGTGACACGTTCGGCGATGCTGGTCTTTCCGTTCCCTGGGTTTCCGTATAGGAACATGCCTCGCCCGCTATTGATCGCTGGTCCCAAGCGAGCCAGGAGGCCATCGGGAATCAGCAGATCGGCAAACGCGCGTTTGAGGTCTTCGCGCGTAGGGTGTTGGGAATCGATCGACTGAAGGCGGATCGATGCGACGTAGTGCTTCAGGGAGACAGGGGCGGCGCCATAGTAGGTTGTCTTGAGAATATTGCGGCGCCCGCGATCGCGGCCTGCATCGGTTAGACAGTGGATGTAGTCGTTGAAAGCGTTGGTGCCGGAGTAGACCGTCAGTTGCTGGGCTTTGAGTTGCCACAGGATCGGTTCGACGAGTCCGAAGGGGAGTTTGAGGTGGTCTGCGATCGCTCGTCCGGACATATCCCCGCGGCCGAGCAGCAGCCGAGTAATCATTTCCTCCAGGAGCGAATGCGAGACTCCCGCCTCTTCGAGCGTCTTGGGTTCGATTGGAATAAGCGGTTCGTTCAAATCCCCCGTAGCCTGAAAACAATCGCAATTCTCAATTTCGTATCGCGACGGGGGACCTGGAATTTTCGCTTCCGAATCGGGCTTGGGGCTTGAGATGGGCTTCGAGTCACCACGGGTCGGGGCGGAACTCGATCCAGCGGCCGAGACCGATGACTGGCTCGAGAGTCGCTTGATTCGCTCAAGGACCGTTTCGAGCGAGGCCGCTGCGATCGGATCCGAATTGGATGCTGGAATATTCGACATGGAATCGATCTAAAGCAAAAGTGTCCAACCACTCCATCAGCCACAACACTGGGAAACATCCGCATGTCGTTCTATTTTCGGATAGCCCGGTGGCAGGGGGCGAAGAAATCCAAAGCCTGCCGAATAAACCGAACGGAAAAAAGAAAATCTGCAAAAGTTTTTCAAAGCACTTGCGGATCTGAATGCCGATCACTATTCTTCTCGTCCCTCACCGA
>JBILVV010000543.1:0-2743 GCA_044370255.1 Pirellula sp. | reverse complement strand
GTCGATGCGTCCGACTTCATCTGGGGCCTGGGAGCGTTCCACTGCGCTACGCAGCAGCAACCCAAGGTTTGATCGCCGAGCAAGACCCGGTTGTCGGTCATTCTTCGCTTAGGCCATAACGGTATCGGCATGCTCATAACCAGGCGCGCAAGCACACAGGAATACTAGGTCTGCTGGCCCCTGGTTTTCAATCCAGTGGACCGCGCCTGGCGGAATCGCGATCGCATCGCCGCGAGCAACAGGCCGTGACTCGGCTCCCACAAACATCGTCCCTTTGCCCGCGAGGATGTAATAAATCTCCTCCGTCTTGGGATGATGGTGCGCGGCGGTGCGAGTTCCCGGCGGAACGGTGGCTTCGGCCAGACTTTGATTCCGAATGCATGAATTGCGATGAGCCAGCAGTTCACGGATCACCGATCCGTCTTTGGTCACAAATGCAGTACAATCATCTCGTTGAACGACATCCATTTTTACCCCGATCGAAAGCTTGTTGCTTTGTGATGGCTCCTCGCCCAGTTCGAATCCTGTTGTGCTCTTCGTCTATGGAGCCCGGCGGGAGTGAACGGCAATTGTTGTATCTGCTCCGCGGATTGGATAGAGCCCGATTCGATCCGATGCTCTATTTGCTCTACGATCAAGGAGCACTTTTATCCGAAATCCCGGGCGATGTGCGTCGCATCGCATTTTGGAATGAGTATCGCCCGCCCAAGCTTTCTTGGCCCGGGCGAATCCACCACTGGCAGATCGCCCACTTGCGACAGGTACTTTTGCGAGAGCGGATCGAGGTGACCTACGATCGCCTGTTCCACATGACCATGATCGCCGGTCCCGCAACGCGCAGAGCGAAGGTTCCGCGCGTGTCGACTATCGTCTCGCCGCCCCAATTCGATGTCGAGCGATCAGAGAATAAATGGCGTTGGATCAAACGACGACGTTTGGCACGGGCCTATCGCCAGAGCGCTGCCTTATTGACCGTAGCCGCGGGAACCGCGCAGAGTGCTTCCCTATACTACGATATACCTCGCGATCGATTTCAGGTTGTTCCCAGCCCGATCGATCTGCCTCGCATACGGACGCTTGCCGATAGCGAACCTACCACCATCAAGTTTCGAAGCGATCGCGTCCATGTATTTGCCGCTGGTCGCTTGAGCGCTGAAAAAGGACATCGCTATCTTATCGACGCGGTCGCCCAATACTTGGACGAGCGAGCAACCCGGTCGCTACCCGATCTGGATCTGCACATCGCCGGAGATGGTCCACTACATGAATCATTGCGCGAGCAGGCCCGAGCATTGAAGATCGAGGATCATGTTTATTTGTATGGCCATGTTGCCAACCCGTATGCGATGATGCGACGCTGCGATTTATTTTGCATGCCTTCTCTTTACGAAGGGATGCCCAACGCCATGCTGGAGGCAATGGCCTGCGGAGCACCCGTGGTGGCCTCCAACACCGAACAGGGCCCTGGGGAACTATTGCGAGAGCATCCGCTCGGCACCCTGGTCCCTCCGGCGGATGCACCCTCGCTGTGCCGCGCCATTCAAGATCGTTTCAGCACACCCGATCCGTGGCTCGAGCGGACTCGTGCTGCAGAGGACTATGTCCTCGCGCATCACGACATGAACCGCTGGCTTGCTACCATGAGCAACATTTTCCTGTCTGTACTTCACAGTCCAAGGCCATGACCAAACATCGAATCCGCAATGACGAACTCGCTGCTCTCTTTGAAGAGATGGCCGATCTTTTGGAGTTGTCCGGAGAAAATCCATTTCGCATCCGCGCTTATCGCCATGGTGCAATGGCGATTGCAGCGCTCGCTGACCCGGTCGCCGACTTGATCGCCAAAGATTTCGATCTGACCAGTATTGAGGGAATCGGTGCGACCCTTGCCGAAAAATCGAAAGTGATCGTCGATACAGGGCATCTGCCGCAACTCGAAAAACTAAGATCCGAGATCCCGACGACCCTTCGCGACATCATGCGGGTGCCGGGACTCGGTGCCAAGAAAGCCATGGCACTGTATCGAGAGCTCGGGATCTGCGATCTGACGTCTCTTCGCGAAGCCTGCGAACAGGGAGCAGTTGCTGCGATCAAAGGTTTCGGCACCAAGACACAGACGTCGATCCTGCAGAACCTCGGCATCGTCGAAAAGGCCGCGAAGCGATTGTCGATCGATGCGGCCGACACGCTCGCATCGCGCCTGCGCGAACACTTTGCGGACTGCCCTGAGATCGAGCAGATCGAATTCGCCGGCAGCTATCGACGACGCAAAGAAACCATCGGCGATCTGGATATCCTCGTCACGAGCCAATCCCCGAAAAAGGTTATGGACCGCTTCGCCGAGTTTCCTGCGATCCAGGAAGTACTCGCCCGCGGCGATACCAAGATGAGCGTCCGTATCTCAGATGCCTTCCAAATCGATCTGCGTGTGGTCGAACCAGAAGCGTGGGGAGCGGCCTTACAATATTTTACCGGCAGCAAGGAGCACAACGTTCATGTCCGATCGCTCGCAAAGGCCAAAGGTTTGAAAGTCAACGAGTACGGCGTTTTCGATGCGCATGATGAAACGAGACGTGTCGCCGGTAGAGATGAGCAAGAAGTCTATCGCGTCATCGGCCTCCCATGGATTCCACCGGAACTGCGAGAGAATCGATGCGAGTTTGGTGTCGATATCAAAGACCGAATCAAGAATTTGATCCAGCTAACCGATATTCGCGGCGACTTGCACATGCATACCACCGCT
>JBILVV010000542.1:0-2746 GCA_044370255.1 Pirellula sp. | reverse complement strand
TTCGCGGAACTGCTCAGCGAGGCTCGGGCGTTGCAACTCGACGAGCATTTAAGGGACCGCGATACCGCCTTGGAATGGCTTCAAGAGGCGATTCGTCAGCGTTCGGATCGAAAGGGCTAATGCGAGGCGGCTTGCCCCCAGATCGGTCCTTTCGCATCAGCGGCTTTGGCGTAGAATCGACGCTTCAATCGCCAACGCACAAGGAATCGTCGATGAACTCTCAGGAAAAACGGCTCTTCAATTTCTCTGCGGGACCGGCCGTGATGCCGGTCCCGGTTCTGGAACGGATCCGCGATGAGATCCTCTGTTTGCCAGGATGCGGCGCCTCGGTGATGGAGATCTCGCACCGCAGCAAGCAGTTCATCGATATCCAACATGCGGCTCGCGATCGCTTGATCCGATTGCTGAAGATCCCGTCGACCCATGAGGTTTTGTTTCTTCAAGGGGGCGCGAGGCTGCAGTTCTCGATGATCCCGATGAACCTGCTTCGCTCGCGATCCGAACCAGCACAGTACATCGTCACCGGAGCGTGGGGCAAATACGCGCTAGGGGAAGCCAAGAAAGAAGGACTCGTCGAGTTGCTCTACGATGGATCCTCACATCGATATTCGCAATTGCCTCGATGGGATGAATTGCAGGTTCCAGACAACGCTTCGTATCTGCACTACACCAGCAACGAAACCATTCAAGGGATCCAGTTCCAGGCAGACCCCGTTGCCAAATGCCCGGTCGTCTGCGACTGCTCGTCGGATTTCCTCTATCGACCACTCGATGTATCCAAATATGGACTGATCTATGCGTGCGCCCAAAAGAACGCCGGGCCGGCTGGGGTGACGGTTGTCATCATCCGACGCGATTTGCTCGAGCGATCGAGCGATAGTTTGCCAGGCTACCTCAACTACAAACATCATGCGGACGAGGACTCGATGTGGAACACGCCCCCCACTTTCGCGGTCTATGTGTTGGGCTTGGTGATGGAGTGGCTTGAGACCACCGTCGGAGGCTTGGAAGCGATGCATCGGATCAATCAACAGAAAGCTTCGATCGTCTACGAAGCGATGGATCGCCACCCGCAAATGTATCGAGGCCATGCAAGGCCGATAGATCGATCGTTGATGAACGCAACATTCACACTTCCCAACGAGAAACTCGAATCGGAGTTTCTGGCTGGTGCCCAGCGGCGATCACTCGATTCCTTGAAGGGACATCGAAGCGTCGGAGGGATACGAGCCAGCATCTACAATGCGATGCCTATCGAGGGCGCTGTGGCGTTGGCTCAATGGATGGATGAATTCGCCAGCACAAACCCAATAGCTTGAAAATAACGATGACCACTCGCATTCTGATCCTCGATCCGATCGCACCCGAAGGGCTGGAGATGCTCTCTGGCGATCCCGAGTTCTCCTACGAGGAGCGGCACGGACTAAAGGGAGATGATCTGAAGAAATCCCTCGCCGAATTCGATGGTGCAATCGTCCGTAGCGGTGTCAAAATCACTGCCGAATCGCTCGAGGGGAACCGACGACTCAAGGCGATCGTTCGAGCAGGAGTGGGGACCGACAACATCGACAAAAACGCCGCCACTCGCCAAGGGATTGTCGTGATGAACACTCCTGCGGGGAACACCCTCAGCACCGCCGAGCATACGTTCGCGCTGATGTTGGCCCTGTCTCGCTGCGTTGCCCCCGCCTACCAGAGCCTGTGCAGCGGCAAATGGGATCGCAAGTCGTTTATGGGGACGCAGCTCGCCGACAAAGTACTCGGCGTGGTCGGTATGGGGCGCATCGGCCGCGAAGTCGCCGCGCGCGGCCAGGCCTTCGGCATGCGAGTCATTGCCTTCGATCCGTTCCTGTCGGATGAACAGGCAAGCAAAATGCATATCGAAAAGGCCCACTCGGTCGCGGATATGCTTCCGCGAGTGGACTATCTCACTGTCCACACGCCTCTGACCGATGAAACCAAGTATCTGGTCGGCATGAAGCAATTGCCAAACCTCAAACGAGGAATCCGATTGGTCAACTGTGCGCGAGGGGGGATCTATGAAGAAGCGGCCCTCGCCGAAGGGTTGCGACAAGGAATCATCGCTGGCGTCGCTCTCGATGTCTTTGAAGAAGAACCCTGCACCCAGAGTCCATTATTCGGTTTGCCCGGTGTGATCTGCACTCCGCATCTGGGAGCTAGCACCGAAGAAGCGCAAACCCAAGTCGCCATCGAAGGAATTCAGCTCCTGATGAATTTCTTCAAATCGGGAGAGATACGACATGCAGTCAACGTCGCATCGCTCGATCCAAAAACACTCGATGCCCTGCGCGGCACACTCGATGCCACCTATCGTCTAGGACTCCTCCTCACGCAATGGCATACCGGGAGCGTCAGTTCGTGCCAAATACAGTTTCGGGGGGAAGTCGCCGACAAAGATACCAACCTGCTGACCGCCGCATTCTGTGCAGGGTTGCTCGAACGCGCGTTAGCCGACGATGTCAACATCATCAACTCGACGATGCTCCTTCGCGAGCGTGGCATCGAGCTAGTTGAACATCGCAGCCGTGAGCCAGGCGCTTTCAGTTCCTCCATCACTGCCGAGGTAGACGGCAGCGGCCAACGAGTTAAAGCTGGCGTTACCGTCTTCGGCCACAACATGCCGAGACTCATCTCGATCGATGATTATCGATTGGAGGCCTACCTCGACGGCCACATGCTCCTGTTCACCCACTATGACGTCCCGGGGATCATCGGACGCGTGGGG
>JBILVV010000061.1:0-16573 GCA_044370255.1 Pirellula sp. | reverse complement strand
ATCTGCACGTCGAATCCACTTTTTCGCAACTCGTATGCAAGGATTCGATGGTAAACCCTTTCCAATAAGCCTGGCCCCAGTTCCTTGTGAATGTGAAGTGCACGATCAACTATAATTCCCGAGATTCGATTGAGTTCTTCAGCATTCATATTCTTTGAATTCATCGTCAATCTCCTTAATGGGTATGGTGTTTTTACTCTGCGACTTGGCGTCTCTGCGAGCGACTTATCGCTTTGCTGGCCTGGCTGTTACTTCATTTAGAACGCAATCCGGTTTTTCGCCGCGGAGGGCCTGCAACGCGTGATGGACCGCCATTTCGTAAAGGCGATGATGGCCGGCCCACGTGTGGCTGGCGATGTGATCGGTCAAGACGACGTTCTCCAGTTGCAAAAGCGGATTGTCCGAAGAGATGGGTTCGCGTTCGAAGACATCCAATCCAGCTCCTGCCAAGTGACCTGATCGAATCGCTTCGGCTAGTGCGTGCTCGTCTACCAGTGAACCGCGCGCAGTATTGATCAGGATCGCTCCCTGCTTCATGGTTTGAAGCCTCAATGCATTGATCAAATGACGAGTTTCGGTGGTTGCAGGGGCGTGTAGCGAAACCACATCGGCTCGCGCCAGCAATTCCTCCAGCGAATCGACTTTTTGAAGTCCATGTTGGGCCGCCTTGTCCACCGAGAGCATCGGATCGCAAGCGATGACTCGCATGCCGACTGCTTGCATGATCATGGCGACATGACCTCCGATGCGTCCCAGACCGACCAAGCCCAAAACGCGATCGCGCAGCTCCATCCCTTTCAATGAAAAGAAGTGAGTATGCCATCGTCCGGCGCGGACTTCGCGATCGGCGTAGGCTACGGTTTTGGCGACCGCAAAGATCAACGCGACCGCATGTTCAGCCGTCGACAGCGTAGGACCGTGAGGTGTGTAGCACACAACGATGCCTCGCTGCGTAGCGGCCTGGATGTCGATGTTGTCGTAGCCGACACCGATGCGTGAGATCACTCGCAAGCGAGGAGCTTGGTCCATACGGGCCGAAGTCCACGTTGCGCCAGGATCCAAGGCAGCATCGCAGGTTGCCAACTGCTCGATGGGGGCTTCGGGTCCGATGAGTTCCGCTACCCCATCGAGCATCGGTCGGATACTGTCCAGCGGCGGCTCATCAACCCAGATTCGATACATCGGTTTCTCCACAAATTTCAGGCGAAAAGCTTGGTTTTACCGAACGAGCCGCGCAAGAGCAACTCACTTCTTAGGCTAAGATCGCGGCATCATTTACCGTTCGGGATGAAAACCTGGTGAAGACATCGGATTCGTGCGTTCACTTTCGTGTGAGATTCCTTCCCTAGTGAATCACATGCCAGTACCATGACGCATTCGTGATCCCGAAAAACCTCTTCGTTGCTCTTCGTATAAAAGGTTCCATCATGTCGATGAATCGTTTTGCGGCTCAGTCGCTGTTTGCTTCTTGCGTTGCTTTCTGTTTGGGACTGGTGGCCACTGCGGGGTATGCGTTGGCCCAGGAAGGTACGCTTAGTTCCGTCGATCCGTCAGGTACATGGCGTTGGGAATACGACTTGGATGGCACGCAGTACAAAGATCTCGTGCGATTGAAGATCGGTTCGAACATCAAGGATACCAAGGACAAGGAAGTCAAAGGCGTTTACGAAAGCAGTGCTGGTCACAAGATTGAGATCCGGAACGGCAAGGTATCGGGATCCAAGATCACTTTCGACTTCAACCTCAACTACCAAGGGATGGATGTGAAGTTGGAGTTTGAAGGCACCGTTGCCAAAGATGAATTGACAGGATCGGTGCGTGCATCGACTGCCGAGGGAAGCCGCGATCTGCCCTGGACGGCTACTCGAAGCGTGCAGGCGGACGACGTAGTTGGGACTTGGAAAATGAGAATCGATGCCAACGGTACGATCCTCGAGCCAGTGGTCACGATCTCCAAAGACGGAGGCTCGCTCAAAGCCAGTTATGTCTCGATGAATGAATCCGGCCAGGAAGTTCGCATCGATGCCAAGAACGTCAAGGTCGAAAAGAATCAACTCTGCTTCGGCATCGAGACCGAGTTTCAAGGGACGACGATCAAGGCGGACTATAAAGGTCGACCCTACGGTGATAAGATCGAAGGGATGATCGACTACGTGCTCGGCACCAACGCTGGCGAAATCGATTTCACGGGTGTACGACGATCGGACACGAAGTAATCTCAAGAACCAACATGGATCCCGCGGAACAGCCTCGCGAACTCTATCTTGTCGAGGGAGACTCTGCAGCGATCGCCGTAGAAAGCGTATGCAACCATGACTTCCAAGCGGTTTTGCCGATGCAAGGCAAGCCGCTCAATGCATGGAAGGCATCGCAAGCAAAGGTTGCCAACTACGAACTCTATTCTCAATTGTTGCATGTACTCGGCGAGTCGCTGGGGTCCTCGTCGTTTCCGAACCCCTCCTCGTTTGATCGCATACACCTCCTGTTCGACCCCGATGCGGATGGGATCCACTGTACGGTACTCATGCTGTGGTTCTTTCATCGTTGGCTACCGCATTGGCTCGCAAGCGGCCGCATCTTTGCAGTTGCCGCGCCGGTGTGTGAATTGGCGTCGGCATCCGCGGCAAAGGTCTGGTACCCGAAAGATCATCGCGAGGTGGAACGTGTTTTGGCGGAATGCGCGAGCCTTGGGACAAATGATATCCAGCGTAGAAATTTTCGCGGCCTTGCCAGCATCGGCAGCGAGTTGCTCGCCCGCACGTGCGTTGACCCCAAGACCCGACGACTCTCCGTGTTACGACCAGAAGATGCGGTCGCGGCCCTCAAGGCTTTCGGGGCTGCACCCTGAGATCGCGGCCGCAAGGGATCCAATCTCTCGGCTTCGCGTTGCGAATCGATGTAGCGTTTTGGCATCAACCGTCTCGTGTACGCCTCGGGGCTAGGGAGCGAAAACGCCACAGTTCCGGGTGGAGCCAGTTGGACTTCTTTCTCGGAGTATGGGTCAATCCGCAAGGTTGGATTAACGCGGTCTGATTGCGAAGCATATCGGAGCGTTGCGAGCTTGTTTTGCCAAAGTTTCGTTCAGACAAGGACTTACGCCGCTGAATCTCACGTGTGCGTCGGACTCTCAGTCCTTCTCTGTGCCCTGGTATGCGAATAGAAATTCCCACCGAATGGGGGGGTGAGGGCTTTCGCCCCCATTTTTCTCGGAATCCAACACTCTATGCGTGACAGGGCTTTCGCCGTCCGGCCTAACATTTGCAGTGCTGTCGGTATCCGTTGCCTTGGGGGGGTGACGAGTTGTCCGAACAGGTGGTCTATATGAACGATTCGGCGGTGATCAACATCGAGAACTGGTTGTGCCAAGCCCGGGGCGGAAACGCTGATGCTCTTGGTCGCCTTCTTGGCGCCTATATGAATTATTTGAAAACGCTGGCTCATGCCCAAATGGATGATCGACTCAAAAGACGGGTCGGGGCATCAGATATTGTGCAAGAGACCTTGCTCGAAGCCCATCGGGACTTTCTTCAGTTTGTGGGCAAGTCCCCTGCGGAGTTCAGTGGATGGTTGCGAACGATACTCATCAACAACTTGAAGCGAGCCATCGAGTGTCATTTGATGACCGCCAAACGGGATATGCGTCGGGAATTGTCGATGGAGGATCTCAAAGGGCGTGCGGATCAATCGGCGGCAAGACTCGAAGCTCTCTTGGCCGCTCCCAATCCATCGGTCAGTTCCGATATTCAACGACACGAGTCGCTGATTCGGCTCTCGGATGCTATCTCACGACTTCCTGAGGAGCATCGCGAGGTCATCATTCTTCGGCATATCCAAGGTTTGCCATTCAAGGATATTGGGGAGCGGTTGAACAAGACCAGTGGCGCAGTCCGCATGATTTGGATGCGAGCTATTGAGAAGCTACGAGAAACCTCCGTTTCGAGCACAGGAAGGTAACGGATGATCGATTCGCTATTTCAACCAGGTATCGACGCACTATCGCCAGAGTTGCAGGAGCGCCTAGCCGAAATCCTCGAGCAGTATGCTACAAGCGTAGAGTGTGGAGATCCGATATCCCTCGAACCGCTCCTCTGTGACTATCCGGAACTTCGGGTTCATGTCGAGCGCATGATAGCCGACATTGATGCGCTCTGCGCCATTCCCAGCCATCACAAATCCAGTTCGATCTCTGCCTTCTCCCACAAGTCTTTTCATCAAGGAATGGTGTTGGGAGACTTCGAGATCCTGCAGGAGATTGGCCGAGGAGGAATGGGAGTTGTTTATTTGGCCAAACAGCGATCGCTTCAACGACGTGTGGCCTTGAAGATGCTTCCCTTTGCAGCGGTTCTCGATCCCAACCAAATCGCGCGATTCCATACCGAGGCACAGGCTGCCGCGAGTTTGCATCACCCCAACATCGTGCCCGTTTATTCGGTCGGCAATGAGCGAGGCTTGCATTTCTACAGCATGCAGTACATCGACGGGCAAACCGTGGAAGCGTTCTTGGATTCGCTCAAACAAGGGAGCATCTCGGAGCACATGTGGATAGATTCCACGTCGACGGTACAAAGCGCTGTTCGGGTCGATTCCACACCCACCGCGATTCAATCCACCCGACGTACTCTGAAGAGTGCAAATTATGTACGGCAGATCGCTCATAAGATGGCGGAAGTCGCCAAGGCACTGCATTACGCCCACTCCCGAGGAATCATTCACCGAGATATCAAACCCTCAAACTTGATGGTGGATCGGCAAGGCAATTTTTGGTTGACCGACTTCGGTCTCGCCCGCATCCAAGATGGCCAAAGCGTTACGATCGACGGGGACTTGGTCGGAACACTGCGCTACATGAGTCCGGAACAAGCCAACGGCCGCTCCCACCTCGTCGATCATCGTGCAGACATCTACTCCTTCGGTGTGACGTTGTACGAGATGCTGACTCTCCGTCATGCCTTTGATGGTTCCGATCGATACCAAGTGCTAGCTGCAATTGAACGATCCAAGCCGACGTCTGTTCGGTCGAGCAATCCTTCGATCCCCGCCGATCTCGAGACCATCATTGCCAAGTGCATGGCCCGGGAGAAAGACGAACGCTACGCCACTGCGGGGGAGTTAGCCGACGATTTGCATCGATTTCTCCACCATCAGCCGATCGTCGCTCGCCGGCCTTCGATCGCCGATCGATTTGGAAAATGGGCGCTGCGCAAAAAGAAATGGGTGGCGGCGGTCGGGATGGTGGTCCTACTGCTGGTGATCGGATCTATCTCCTTTGCCTTGATCATCATGCAACAGCGAAACCGAGCGGAGATGTTTGCTAACAATGCGCATCTCATTGTGGATCGACTCGGTTCGGATTTCGCAGATCAACTCGAGGGGATCCCAGGAACCGAAGAAATTCGGCGAAATATTCTTTGGGAGACGTCCGAGTACTATTCCCAGTTAATCAAGTACTCGGAGCATGACTCTGCACTCACCCGCCAGGCAGCCCAGGCCGCCCATCGCCTAGCGTCGGTATCGCAGCGACTGGGTAATCTGGAAGCAGCAAGACTAGGGTATCAGGATGCACTTCGGCGATGGGAGCATGTCCTATCGCTCAAGAAACAGAACTCCGAAGATGCTATCGCGATCGCTGCATGCCATCGCGATTTGGCCATCTTGCAAAGTCGACTGGGCGATATGCAATCGGCTCGTTCTCATTTCGACTCAGCCATTGGGCTGCTGGATGGGACATTGAATTCGCAGGACCGCGATCCCGCGAGCCTGGAGGAACTTGCAAAGACGCGATCTGAAATCAGTTCGTTTCATGTCAAGACGGGCAACCCGAAGCGGGCGATCGAATTATTGAATCAATCGGTCGAAGAACTCGAGAAATCGCTTGAGCAAGTCTCTGCCAGCGACCGTGCTCCGCTGCTGCATCAGATAGCCCTTGCTTTGAACAATCACGCATCCATCGTTCTCGATCAGGATCCTGCGCAAGCGGCCGAGCTTCTGCAGCAGTCCGTTCAAAACCAAAACGAGTGCGGCATGTCATATCACTCTCGATTATCCCATCGTATGCTGGTCGCTGTCGTGCAAAGTAATTTGGGGATCGCTGAAAGAAAGCAAGGACATCTAGCCCAAGCTGAACAACGATTCCAGCAAGCGTTCGACGAACTGAGTTCCGTCCTCAAACGTTATCCCGATTATGTGAAAGGGCATGTGGAATTGGCAGCATGCTACAACAACTGGGCTCAGTTGCATCTAGAGAATCGCAACCACGATCGTGCACGACAATGCTTTGAGGAAGCGAAGGCTTTGTTGCTATCTGCACAGATGAAATTTCCCGCACAGCCTGAGATACCTCATTTTTTGAACCGTATTACGAGAAACCTCGGGGTCCTCGATGAGTTGCAAGCGAGGCAAAAAAGAGATGAGGAAAAAGGCAAGCCGAGGTTTGTGTCCGAAAGCGATGGCCTTTCGTAATTGCCAATGAGATCCACAACATGAAGCGAGCAACGAAACTACGAAAAAAGCTGATCGCAAGATTGGAATGCTTTGAGCAACGCCTTTGCATGGCCAGCGACCTGCATGATGTAACCACGGAAATAGGGACTGTTGAAGGCTATCAAGTTGCTGAATTCCACCATGCGATGATTGACGATCATGTGGACCATTCGTTCGATAACGTGGTCGATGTAATCGGGATTGACGATACGGTTGTTGATGATTTTCACAGAGACGAGTCCGTGGATGGGACCGATCCGATTTCCTATTCCCCGATCGATGAGACTCTCGAGGAGGATAAGGTCGTCCCCCCTGGGGGGGATCTAGACAAAGAGAATACGCTGCCGCCCTTGTGGATCGATCCTCCCCGGGGTTCGACTGGCAGCGATGTCGAAACCCTCGAGGGGAAAGACGGTAAAGGAAAGGATTTGCAGCCCAAGCCCACGCCTCAGACGGAAGACAAACACGAGCCCACCATTCAACAAGATCCGTCTTCGGATTTCGCAAAAGCTGGCGTCAACTCTGCTGCGGGACTGGTACCCTACGCTGTTTCGGCAACCAACAGAAATGGTTTGGATTGGAATCTCGAAAGGGATTCGATCCAGGTTGAACCTGCCGCCTCGCGCGATTCGGGCTACTCTGTCTCGGGTGGTCTGTCATTAACATCCGAGATGCAACGATTTAGTTCGATCGATATAGCATTTACAGACTTCTCGGAGAACTCGATCCCTGAGAACTCGCTTCTACCGAAATGGTCCGCAAATACCCCGCCTCGTTATTTTGTTAGCCCGCTGCAGACGAAGGCCAACATGTCGAAACTGAGGAATTCATACTCTGAACCATCCATCCAGCAGGTAGTAGATGACGACGCGTTGCCTCTCTTCGAAGAACGCTGGGAGGCTCTGCCCTTTGAAAGGGGACGGGAGGGGCAAAGTGAAAATGACACAACCAAAAAGGTAGTCGCCATGCTGGTCAGTCATTTACTGAGTTCGGAAACGGCGAGCAGAGCGGGTGGGGGGGATAGCGGTGAGGGCGAAGGCTCAAAAGCAGATGCGAACCCATGGGCACTCATGCGCAACGCAAAAGAGCCGGAAATACGGGCTCCTAAAACTCGTACCCTTCAGCAGTTGCTCGGCATGATCATGGCGGGTGCCTTAATCACCCTTCAAGAAACCAGCCGAATCCTGAAACATCATAATGATGAAGAAAAACCGTTACATCTGAAGCGTCTTTCAACCTTGAGAAATAGCTCGAATTCGTAGCCGAAGTTGCTCGATCCGGTCGAGGAATACCATACCCTCGACAAAACTATTCTCAGGGAGAAAACACAGATGAATCATTATCAACAGAAAAGCAGGAACCGAAAAAACAACTGCTTTTCAAGAACGCTTCGACACGAATTGCTAGAGTCGCGGAGCCTGATGGCTGGGGATATCTTGGATACCCCGACCGATCCGAACATCGACATCAGTTCTGGGTTTGCGGATATTCGCGGAGCCTTGGACTTCGCAGGGGATGTCGATGTCCTTCGCATCGACATGGCCGATCGCAACTCCTTTTCCACCGGTGCTTGGAAGATTGAGGGACGCGAATCGCTGAAATTTAGGGTCCTGGATGCCGCAGGCCAGGAGGTACAGGGGGCGTTGTTCGATTCCGAAGGCTGGATCAGCTTGGTCGGATCAGCAAAGGGGCAATACGCCCTAGAGATTTCAAGTCCTACGGATGAACTGACGGAGTACAACCTCCGCGTTTCCGCTTGGACGGCAGAGCCACCGACCTTTCCAGAAGTAACTCCGCGACCAGACGATGCCGATGAGATCGGTCCGGACGCGACGGTTCTCGATACGAGCAATGGCTATGCCTGGACGGATGGAGAAATCGTCGGGAAGGGCGACAAAGATGTCTTCGCTTTTGAGATGCTTCAAACCGGACCCGTACAAATCTTCGGATCGGCATACCGAGTTGACAATGCTGGCTTCAAAATCGCTCTGTTCGATGCAGCAGGCCTGCAGTACGGCGAAGGAGATCAGGGCAATCTGATCGAAACGCCAGAACTGAAAGCTGGCAAGTACTACTTAGTCGTGAGCGACGTCAGCGGCGAGTCGGTCGGCTACAGTCTCGTAATCACAAGCCAGTTACGAGCCGATGGCGGACCTGATGGTCGAGTTCCTGACAGCGGCGTACCTGATGTTGGTGCTCCCGGAGACGGTGTGCCCGACAGCAAATCCCCAGATGATCCGGACATCCATCTGGATCTTCGCGATGGGATATGGTTCTATGCAGATGAACCTACGGACGGTGGTGAACAAGTCGATGGAACTGAAGGACCAGCTGTTTCTCCATTCCCTGACGGTGATTGGGAAGGCGATCCAGGAGCGGATGGAGACAACGAGGGGGATAGCGAGTTTCCTGGCAAAGATGACGGCGGCAACGGGATTGGCTTCGAAATGCCCGCTCCGATTTTCGCTCGGATGCACAACACCGCATCCCCTGCCGACGTGGATGGAGATCACAGCCTCACGCCTCTCGATGCGCTGGTATTGATCAACCTACTCAATTCACGGGGTGGCGGTGCGGTCAGTGACTTCGCTCCTTCTGCTGCAGCCCAAGGGGAATCGTTGCTCAGCAACAGCTTTATCGATACCAACAACGATGGCTACATCAGCCCGCTCGATGTGTTGTTTGTAATCAATCAACTCAATCTCCAATCGTCAAGGAATTCGGAGATACCCTCCGCTGGAGAGAGCGAACCGGATAACACCGATGCCGCTTACGCGGCGGCAGTTGACTGGGCATTCTCATCGGGAGAGGATGAGAAAGACAAGCCTGGTCTATGGTGTGTCCTCCCCTTGCCGGAATTGAGTTGATAATCGAGCGAAGTAGAGCGGAAGGCGTCTCCAGTTTCGTCTACTCTCGATGTGCAAATAAGGGCGGGTTCATAAGAGCTCGCTCTTATTTTTTATGACCTAAGAAGTTTAGGGACACACTGGGACGGACGCTGAATAGGAGAGTTGCCTATTCCAGCGACAGGTTGTCGACGTTGATAGGATTGGCAGCAATCCGGCCTACATGGTCTTGAGGGCGACGGCTACCGTAGTTGGGCCAACCGCCGACTTCCGCGAGCTCTGGCATCATCGCAAGCAGTTGCTCGCGGAGCATTTCGGTCAATCGCGCGACACGGGGCGATGCCGCAATTTCCTGAATAGCAACCACGGTCTTCATGATCTTGACGAGCGCCGCTCGATCTCGCACGCTATTGGAAAGCTCATGATCTCGGTCTATGAGCAAATTGCCGACCGGAACGTCCAAGGCTGCCGCCCACCGCAATAGATCCCGTAGGCTCAAATCAGTGGTCGATACCTCATGTTGTTTGAGGTCTCGGATGTCGATCCCGGTCCTCCGCGAGATCGCGCGGAGAGATAACCCCTGCTGAGTCCTAACCTCGGCGATACGATGGAGTGGCTGGTCTTCTTCGATGCGAACAGGCGTGCACGCTGGAACACATGCCTCACAGGTGCAATCCGGATCGGAATGCATATTGCAGGGGATGGATTCCATCGATGCCGCTCACTTTTCGAAATGGGATTCCATTCCGTACCGAACAGGCGAAACCGCTTCCGCCCGTGTGGATTTATGAATGCGCTCGGCTTAAAAAATTCAAGTCCCGACGATGAGATGCTAAGGGCTGAGGGCGGGAGCCAACTCCGACTCCTTCTCGGTTTCGTAACTTGACATAGGCGGGCAGGCACAGACCAAATTTCGGTCGCCGTAGACATTGTCGACTCGTCCGACAGGTGGGATGTACTTGACCGTTGTCGGTAACTCCGGGTCGGGGCATAGGGCGAGCCTTCGCGGATAGGCAAGCTTAGAGTGTTCGTCCAATACCACGTCGAGCGTATGGGGTGCGTTATGAAGCGGATTGTTGTCGGCTGGCCAGACACCTTGGAGAACCTGTAGGTACTCCCCATGGATCATGATCATTGCACGGCAGAATCGATCGAGTTCTGCCAGAGATTCGCTTTCGGTTGGCTCGATCATAAGCGTACCGCCAACAGGAAACGACATCGTTGGAGCATGAAACCCGTAGTCGATCAACCGCTTGGCAATATCGTCGACCCCGACATGCCCCTCTTTTTCCATCGGCCGGGTATCCAAAATGCACTCATGAGCGATCAAGCCTCGGTCGCCCGTGTAGAGGATTGGGTAGCAGTCTTTCAGTCTGTGTGCGATGTAATTGGCGCTGAGAATGGCGACCTGGGTTGCCCGTCTCAATCCCGCTCCTCCCATCATTTGGATGTACATCCAGGAAATAGGCAGAATACCAGCGCTGCCGAACGGAGCCGCTGAGACCAAGGGACCTTGTCGTTCTGGATGGACTCCATCGCGAGGCAGGAAGGGGGCGAGGTGGGCACGAACTCCCACGGGTCCTACACCCGGTCCGCCACCGCCGTGAGGGATGCAGAAGGTTTTGTGCAGGTTCAGGTGGGACACATCCCCTCCGAACAACCCCGGCTTGGCAACTCCCACCAAGGCGTTGAGGTTGGCTCCGTCGATGTAGACTTGGCCGCCGACCGCATGAATCCGTTCGCATACGGTCGTGACCCCGGCTTCAAAGACGCCGTGGGTCGACGGATATGTGATCATGATCGCGGCAACTCGCTTGCCATAGGTTGCGATCTTCTCATCGAGATCGGTCAAGTCGACGTTGCCATGGTCGTCGCATTTCACAACCACGACCTGCATGTTCGCCATCTGTGCACTGGCTGGATTGGTTCCGTGTGCAGAACTCGGGATCAAGCATATATCACGATCGTGTTCGCCTCGAGATTCGTGGTAGGCCTTGATCGCTAACAGACCTGCATACTCGCCTTGCGAGCCAGCATTGGGTTGAAGGGATATCGCATCGTAGCCGGTAATCTCGCACAGCATCGACTCGAGTTGGTCGATCATCTCGCGATAGCCTTGGCATTGATCAGCGGGCACGAGCGGATGGATGCCGTTGAATTCAGGCCATGTGACCGGGGTCAATTCCGATGCCGCATTGAGCTTCATGGTGCAGGACCCCAGCGGTATCATGGCCCGATCCAATGCTATATCCATTTCCGACAATCGCCGCAGATACCGCATCATCTCGGTTTCGCTCCGATAGCGATGGAATACATCTTGAGTCAGGATGACATCGTTGCGGCATTCTTCGTCTCGCAGTTGCGGTTCGAACTCGCCGGGGATCCATTCGATACCGAGGATCTTGGCCACGGCTTGGAGATCGGATTCGGTCGTTGTTTCATCGAGGCTGATACCGATGGTCGAATCATCCAATCGACGCAGGTTGTAGCCGGCATTCACGGCGTGAGTCATAACGGCATCAGCACCTTGAGGGACCACGATAGCAAGTGTATCGAAGAAGCGATCCGATCGGCATTTCAGTCCTGCCTGGATCACACATCGGTACAGTCGGCTTGTAAGACCATGCACGCGCCGCGCGATAGCTCGCAGTCCTTCAGGACCGTGATAACAGGCGTACAGGGTGGACATGATCGCCAAGAGTGCTTGGGCAGTACAGATGTTGGAAGTGGCTTTTTCCCTACGAATATGCTGTTCGCGGGTCTGCAATGCCAAACGGAACGCAGGCTTGCCGTGCCGATCGATCGATTGACCGACGATTCTGCCGGGCATGGTTCGCTTGTAGGCATCGCGGGTGGCGAAAAACGCTGCATGCGGGCCACCAAAACCGAATGGCACGCCGAATCGCTGTGCGCTTCCGACCGCGATGTCCGCTCCTAATGAACCGGGTGATGGCAACATCATGAGGGCCAGCAAATCGGTCGCCACGACGACCAACGCCTTGTTCTGGTGTGCCCGATCGATCAACGCCTTGGGATGGACGATCGAACCATCGGTCCCGGGATACTGAATCAATACACCGAAGATTCCTTTCCAGTCCTCAATCGGCTGCCGTTCATCGAATGTTTCGATCGCAACCCCGAGCGGGATCGCGCGTGTTCGAACCACCTCGATGGTCTGGGGATGGCAGGCGGTCGAGATCAGGAACCTCGTTCCCTTGACCGTGCGATGTGCCAGTGCCATTGCTTCGGCTGCGGCAGTGGCTTCATCGAGCAGCGATGCATTCGCGATCTCGAGTCCAGTCAATTCCGAAACGAGTGTTTGGTAATAGAATAGAACCTCGAGACGCCCCTGCGAGATCTCGGGTTGATAGGGTGTGTAGGACGTATACCACGCTGGGTTTTCGAGAACGTTGCGTTGGATCACTTTCGGAGTGATCGTGTTGTAGTACCCAGCACCGATGAAGGATCGGAGCAAACGATTCTTGGCGGCGATCCGTTTGAGAGATTCGAGCGCTTGCTCTTCGCTCATCCCTGGTCCAACATGAAGAGGTTGGTTCCATCGAATCCCTTGCGGGACCACCGCATCGGTCAATTCATCGAGGCTCGTAAAGCCAAGCTCGGTGAGCATGTGCTGGATGTCGGAGTCTCGCGGACCGATATGGCGAGCAACAAACGGGGAGAATGAGGACACGGCGATAGGCTCCTGATCGAATGGATCGGTATCGAATAGATCGATAGTTGGTTAGCCCCTCTGTCCTTGTTACCTGAGAGATCCGCAACCCTGCGCTCGTTGGCTGGCGGGTGCTTGCCCCTTCGGTGGATTTTCGTCGCCGCAGGATCTGCGAGGCAGAAAACCGCTCTCCAGAGTCCATGTTTCGGTCGCGGCGGTCCTTTTGCCTGAGTGTTTGTGGGACACTTTACACCTTCGGCGGTCTGAGGTTTCGCATCTACGAAACCTCAAACACTCTCGCGCCAGACGTTCATGGATCCTTACAGTTTATCCCCATTGGCAAGTGGGCACAACCGAAACCGTTTTGCATGCATAGGGATCAGGATCCCCAATCGCAAAGTGCATCCACATAGGCGGCCGATCCATCGCGGACCCAGGGATCGAGTTGGGCGGGATCCTTCAATTGCTGGCCTCGGCAGGTGTCGACGACCATGTAATTGCAGCGAACATCCGACAGACTGCTCATGTCGCCCCAAAGCTTTTCGAACTGAGTCACCGGAAACACATCTTCCTGCCCCAATCCCCATCGTTTTTTCACATCCTTAATTGTGACGTAGGTCGGTAATCGGCTCGCTAATCGACGGACTGCAAGGTCGACAGCGTCGCGATCTGAAAGCTGTGAACGCTTCAGCCCAAACACTTCGAGCAATGGATCGATCGAGATCCATGTTGTCATTGACGAGTAGTAGGTAAGCTTGAACTCATCTCGATCACTCGGCATCCCCATCCCCTCGAGCAACCGCAGTTTGCCATCGACACGAGCCAATCCTCCTCCGCGATCCTCGATACGCCGGCCGATGACTTCAAAGCTTAGGCACGCCTGCGATTCGATATGGGCCGACAACGGTACAGGATCAAGGTTCGCACCCAGGGTGTCGATGTTGTGAAGCATCAAATACTGCAACTGTGGTTGATTCGCGAGCATGCGATGCAAGGTCCCGTTGCGGAGCATGTTGGGGATCTCAAACCAATGCCCGACCGGATGCATGCACTGTTCGGGAAGATTATCGATGTAGTCGCTCGCTTCTCCCGCCCAACGGGCCCAGTCCGCGATGGCCGCATGACCACTCTCTCGCACCTTCTGTTGCTGTTCATCGAGAACCTGGTGAGGCATCTCCTCCCAATAGTAGATCAGGTCTCGGACCGTAGGAATCATTCGCAGCCCGACCGACCTACCCGGGGACAAGATAACATCACCTGGGTAGCCAAAGTCTTCGTTGTTGCGAAGGAATGATTCGATCGGTGCATGAGTCAGGTAGCCTGTAGTGAATACATGCGGTACCGAAGCATCGAACCGGCGAGATGTCTTTCGGGATTTCGCCAAATGAACTTCAACGAAACTTCGATGCCTCTTTTGTGAGCGATAGAACGGATGAAGTCCTTTCACGACTCCCGCTCCATCGGTCCATCGCGACCCGACTCCGGCAGCTAATGTTACCACACCGACCTGACCGTTGCGTAACGCATCCTCGCCGGGTTTCGATATGTTCGATCTGCTTTTGCTACTGGTTCGCAGATCGACATAATCAGTTGTTGCGATATCGCGGATATCGGTCTGGATAGGCAATCGGTTTTCCGCCAGTCCAATCCGGCCCGCTAGAATCTCCGCGCGGATCTGCTCGTGCTGTTCCCGATCGAAACCATGTTCGTTGAGCACATCTCGAAGCGATTGCTTGTGATCATGATTGGAGGATGCACGGGGCAGAATCCGATCGAGCAGTTTTCGAGCCCGCTCGCCATCTTGAGAACAGGATTCATTCAGCCGCATCAAATCCCTTTTGGATTGGGATGAGAGCTCCTTGACTTCCTTGCGAATCAGTTTTGGCGCTAGGATGGAGTAGTAGCTATCTGGCATCGCAGCTTGGGATCCTTGCAGCAGTTCGCTCCAAGATCCCCGATCGTTGATTCGAAAATCGTAAACAACGGGATCCATGGCAAAGGGAAGTCTCTGTTCCAAACTTCGCTTGATCGATACCAATGTTTCCAATAGCCACGTACGCGCTTGGCTTTGGATTTCGGGATCGAAAAAGAATCCCATCCCTCCGCCGGACATACCTCCGAGCATCATGAAGCCCCAGTAGCGATCTCCCCATCTTTCGCGGCATGCATCGATCACCGATTCGGTGAAGTGGTTGGTACACCAAGGAATAATCGTTTGAAGAGGGCCTTGGAAATTTTCGGTGGTTAAGCTGGCAAGTTTGCGAATGTTCCCACTTCGAAGTGCATCGACGATTTGTCCGAAGATATCGAGGGCACGCAGACGTGCATGCCATTCGCGCTCGCCCCGCACGAGATATTTTTCTGTTACCATTTCGAGCACCGGGCCGACGTTTTGCGCCATCCCGCCATAGATGAGGATCAGGCTCTGCTGCAAAGCGTTGCGAGCGGATGCGGGCAACTCATCATCGGCTAAGAGTGTGTGCTGAGGTAACAATCGACCGCGACTGATCCCAAACTCCGGATCGCTCTCCTGAGCAAACACTCCTTCGATCCGTTTGATCCCTTGCCAAATCCCTCCCGAGTCTTGCCAACCGCCACCCGAGCCGCCGAGCCACTCGCCTAGGATGGCCCTCGCCGTGATCAAACGTTGATCGGCAGGAGCGAGCCCACCTTCGAGTCGCGATACTTGTCCTGTCGCTCGCATCAATGCGGAGATCAAGCAACCGAGCAGGTTTGTCGATACCGCTAATCGAGATCCTTTGGGAATATCGTTGACCTTGCTGACCAGTTCCAACCCGAGTCCTTCGCGCCCGATGACGGTCTTGAGCAACTCCGCCATCGATCTTCGGCAACCTTCCATAGCGGGCGGAACGATACCTGCAGCGATCAAGGCTCCTTTGAGAAGGCCCAAGTAGTCTCTTGCAAAATCGAAGACTTCATCGATTTGCGTCAGTTCGACTTCGGCTCCCAAGTCGGTGCTGACCAATCGCAGAACCGGTCGATCGATGACGCGCAGATAGGCTTCGACAGGTGGTCGCGTCTCGCGATCTCGGCCGTAGACTCCCAGGTCGATCGACGCGTTGAGGACCTTGGCACCTTCGGGGAAATCCATACCCAAAAAGAAAATGTCGCTCCATCCTGAGTGCGAGAAGTCCATGCGAACACTGGTTCGTTCAGACAGGACAGGATAATCTCCAGTGAGCGAATCGGGCCGGAGGAGCATCGGGTTCAATCGCAAGGGATGATCATCCGGATGAGCGATGCGAAACATCCATTGATTGCCACGGACCGTGCGTACGCTTCGTCGCACTTGATCGGCAAGAGTTTGGATCCCTAGTTGATGATAGGCCCTCGCTAGCGCGCTGCTCACTGCCAGAGTCGGGCCGTCGCGATATTGCTCCTCGAGCAACGCATCGATCGCTTCGGAAAACCGGCGCTCGAGGATGTTTCGATAGGCTTCGTAGGGTAACAAGCCAGCTGAGGATTCGGGAAACGTACGAGGAAGCAGATAGCGGTAGATAGAAGCGAGGAGCATATGAGCCCGCACGCGATGATAAAGGTTGTCGGATTGACGCCG
>JBILVV010000147.1:0-10714 GCA_044370255.1 Pirellula sp. | reverse complement strand
TCGAGCAGTCCTCGGGCATCGAGCCCCGAGGCCAGGGACTCGAGTGTGCGATGGCGTTGCGTGTCTTCGGTGGCGAGGATGGTTTCGATCCAGGCATTGGCGCGTTCTGCTCTCATGCTGTATTCCTAGCGTTGGACAGTTTCTAGCGTTGAACGCTGAGCAAATCGACCAATTGAGTCAAGATACGGTCGCGATCGACCCCGGCCAGTCCAAGCGCGAGCTGCGCACTGAGCAAACCATACTTGACCCCGATGTTGTACCGCTGGCCATCGATCTCGCAGGCGAGATAACGCTGACGACTCGCGAGCTCATTCAAGGCATTTGCGAGCGGAACCGGACCAAATTGACTGGCAACTAAGTGATCGAGAATGTCGAGGACGCTACTGGTCAGCACATGCATCCCAAAGAAACAGAGATAGGTTCCATTGCGGAACCCGGCGATCGTCAACTCCTGCTCCGCGAGAGTAGGGGTTGGTTTTTCCAAGACCCGTTTGACTTCAAAGAGATTGGTTTCTTGGGCAACTCGCAACCCGCCGATGGTGCCAAAGAAGGGGAGCATTTGCTCGCGCGTTGGTTGAACAGCCGAGACCGTACACTCATGCTTGCTGGCAACCTGCACCAACTGCTGAGCGCACTTCTTGCCGGCCCGACTCAGATAGAGATGGTCTCCTACCAAGTGGAGAAAGGGTTGGTCTCCGACATAATTTCGGGCACACAAGATGGCTTGCCCGTATCCGCGGGCTTCGGATTGAACAACGAAGGTCAATCGTTCCACCAATTTGCCAGCCGCTTGTCGAAAGGCATCTTCTGTGCCGGGGCTGAGGACCACGGCGATCGAGTCGATACCTGCTTCGGCGATCTCCTCGATAATCATTTCCAGGGCAGTTTTTTCGATTCCATCTCGGTCGACCAGTCGCTGTAGCGGTAGAGAGGATTGACCCGGGCCGGCAGCGGTAACGACAGCTTTGGATATTTTCATGATTTACGGCGTTTGTGTTCTTCCATTTCGATCATGTTGCCGACCATGGTTTCCAAGTCCATGCGCACATTCCATCCAGGATAATCCGAACGGAGCTTGCGCAAATCCGAGATATAGCAAATATGGTCCCCGGTCCGGTTTCGATCGCTGATCGTGTACTGGACGCGGTATTGGCTGATCCTCTCGATGAGCGATATGCACTCGAGAACGGACGCCGAATTATCGCGGCCACCACCGAGATTGTAGACTGCACCGGGACGCGGGTTGGCGGCAAAGGCCTCGAACGCTCGCACCACATCGGAGCTTTCGATCTGATCTCGGACCTGTTTCCCTTGGTAGCCATAAATGGTGTAAGGTTTGTTATGGACAGCTACGTTGACCAAATACGATAGGAAGCCGTGCAGTTCGACTCCGGAGTGGCTGGCTCCGGTCAAGCAACCTCCGCGGAATACACCGACCTTCATTCCGAAGTAGCGACCGTACTCTTGAGCCACGATATCAGCAGATGCTTTAGACGCCCCGAAAAGGGAATGAAGCGTTTGATCGATGCGACACGATTCGGATACACCGTGGTAGTCTTCTGGCCTCGCATATTCCCAGCGTGTCTCTTGTTCGACGAGTGGAATCTCGTTCGGTGCGTCGCCGTAAACCTTGTTCGTACTCATGTGACAAAAAACAGCATCGGGAGCGAACTGACGGGTCGCTTCGAGCATGTGCATAGTCCCCAGCGCATTGACTTCGAAATCGAGGATCGGAATCTGGGATGCTTTGTCGTGGGATGGTTGGGCTGCACAATGGATCACGAGATCGGGTTGCGTTTTGGCCATCAAGTCAAAGACTCGATCGCGATCGCGGATATCGACTTGATGATGCGTAAAGCGACGCATTTCGGATTGCAGTCGTTCTAGGTTCCAGCGCGTGCTACCTGCGCTTCCGAAGAAGACCTGACGCATGTCGTTGTCGATGCCAATGCAATCGGCGCCCGCTTGATCCCAATGTCGAATAGCAGCCGAGCCGATCAGGCCGCTTGAGCCGGTGACGAGGACTTTCATGAGTTAGCAAAACGATCCGGTGATAGGTGCCGTAAGTCGATCGAAGGCTTTTCTCCGCGGAGGACTTCGCCGACAAGTTGTCCCGTGATAGGCCCGAGGCTGATGCCCATCATGGCATGCCCTGTTGCAACGGTGAGATTGGAATAGGCTTGCGTGCGGCCGATGAATGGCAGTCCATCGGGAGAAACAGGCCGCAAGCCGCACCAGGGTTGAAGCCCATCGAAGTGTTGCGGCTTGAAGCGAGGCATGTAGCGGGGAATATTCTTGATGATCCCTGCGATTCGGCGCGGATCGATGACTTGATTGAGTTCACCGAGTTGCATCGTCCCTCCAAATCGAAGCGATTGTCCCATGGGAGTCACGGCCACTTTGGCCTCGACCAGGATCGAACAAACAGCGGGGAGTTCGACGGGGTCTGGGACAGTTAGAGAGTAGCCTTTGCCGGGTTGCATCGGCAAACGAAGTTTCAACTCACGCACTAAACTGTCGGACCAAATACCGCCGCACAGAACAAACTCATCTGCATCGAACTCATGATCCTTGGTGCAGACAGCCGCGATTCGGCCTCCTGATTTCTTCCATGAAAGGACATGTTCGCGATATAGAAGCTTGACTCCAAGGGATTCAAGCCGCGATCTCAATGAGGACATCAGTCGCATCGGATCCAGATGGCAGTCTTTCGGGTAATAGACACTCCCTGCGACCGAGTAGGTCACGTTGGGATCGAGCGAGGCGGTTTCTTCGGGAGTAAGGACAGATGCCGGGATACCCAGTGATCTTGCCTTCGTTGCAATGGCTCCTTCTTCCTCCAATCCATGCTGCGTCGAGCAGAGCATCAGCAGTCCGCGTTTGACCAATTGGCTATCGATTCCCTTGTCTTGCCATTGAAGGTAGAGTTCTCGCGAAGCGAGGTTCATGTCTCGAAGGAGTTGAGATCCAGCTTCGACCTGTTGCGCGTGCGTCGCCAGATAGAACCTCAAGCCCCATTGCATCAGATCCCAACTGACGCGTGGTTGGATGTAAAACGGCGATTCCGGATCCCTCAACCAGTGTAGCCCTTGCGAGATCACACCCGGTGCGGCGAGCGGGATGAAGTGGCTGGGAACCACCATGCCTGAATTACCTAGCGAGCAGTTGTCGCCGTGTGGTGAGATGCGATCGATAACGGTGACCTCCATGCCTCGCTCCGCAGCGGCCAATGCCGACGAGAGACCGATAATACCACCACCGACAATCAAAACGCGTTGAGGCATCGCCTATCCTGGAAAAGGTTTAAGGAAGAAAAGTGTTTACGAAATGTTACCCGACAATCGTAATCGCTGCTCGGCTAGAAAGCTTAGGAAAGTCCCGTTTTCGATCGCGGTTCTGGCCTGCTGCATCAGGCGTTGGTAAAAAGTTAGGTTGTGAATCGAAAGAAGCGTTGGTCCGAGCATTTCGTCCGCCTGGAACAAATGTCGGATGTACGCGCGGCTGTGGCGACATGCCAGACATGGGCAATCGGCCTCGATCGGATTCGGGTCGCGGGCATGGCACTGATTCCGCATCCGGAGCGGACCATTCGCGGTAAAGGCAAGGGCATTGCGACCATTGCGTGTAGGCATCACGCAGTCAAACATATCGATCCCGCGAGCGATACCTTCGATCAAGTCGATGGGTCGACCAACTCCCATCAAATATCTAGGCTGATCCACGGGTAATGCAGGGGCCGCAACATCGAGGATGCGGTACATCTCTTCGGGGGGTTCGCCGACACTCAACCCACCGATCGCATAGCCGTCGAACCCGATCTCGATCAGTTTCTCTGCGCACTGACAACGAAGAGCCGGATCGAGCCCTCCCTGTACAATCGCGAATTTGGCCTGGTCCGTTCGAGTGGCAGCCTCTTTGCATCGCGCTGCCCATCGAATCGAACGGTCCATTGCATCGCGAAGCGCCTCGATCGAATTGGGGAGCGCGACGACGTGGTCCAACACCATCGCAATATCGCTGCCCAGTTCCTCTTGAATGCGGATCGAATCCTCGGGACGCAAATGGATCGTGGAGCCATCGAGATGCGATTTGAAAGTCGCCCCATCTTCGGTGACCCGATTCATGTCACCGAGGGAGAAAATCTGAAAGCCGCCGCTGTCGGTCAAGATCGGGCGATCCCATCCCATGAATCGGTGCAGTCCGCCTAGTTCGGCCACCAGTGCGCTCCCTGGGCGGAGCGAGAGATGATAGGTGTTTCCGAGAAGAATCTCCGCGCCGGTGGCCGCCACCTGGTCGATCGTGAGTCCCTTGACCGTCCCTTGCGTGCCGACCGGCATGAACGCGGGGGTTTGCACCATTCCATGCGTCAGAAGAAGCTGTCCGCGGCGCGCGGCCGTGGATGGATCGCACTGCAAGAGGTCGAAGGGGAACGAGGAAGATCTTGTCATGGCGGGATTTTAAGGGAGTTCCATAGTTAGCCAACCTCGTTTTTCGCAACTACTTGGCAATCTGCTAGGATATTGCGAATTCCTATGGCAGAATATCTCTGAAGAAAGATCCTCATGCTTCGATCACTACACGCTCCTACGTTGGCATTGATAGGCTTGTGCTGGGCGATGTTGGGTTGCGATGCCCCCAACGTCAAGAAAGCCGAAACGGCTACCGCGAAAAATACAGCCGACCAAAACAAGACAGATGCTACGAAAGCGACCAAAGTCGCTCTGCTACTCAACTGGTATCCCGAAGCGGAGCATGGCGGGTTCTATGCCGCTCAGGTTCACGGCATCTATGAAAAGTACGGATTGGATGTAGATATTCAACCCGGAGGAAAGAACACCGTCGTTCCGCAAAGTTTAACTTTGGGACGCGTGCAGTTCGGAGTTGCTAATGCGGACGACGTGCTAGTCGCAAGAAATCAAGATGTACCGCTCGTGGCTTTGATGGCCCCGATCCAGGATGGGCCACGTTGTATCATGGTCCGCGCTGACTCCGGGATCAAATCCTTCGAACAGTTGAAGAATGTCACGCTGCAGATTGATTCAACCCGTCCCTACATTCCGTTTCTCAAGAGCAAGGGGTTGCTCGATGACTCGGTCAAGCTCGCGCCGTACTTCGGATCCGTTGCTCAGCTAGTCGCCGGTCCAGGATACGCCGCCCAAGGCTACAACTTCAGCGAGCCGTTCATGGCCCGGCAACAGGGTGTGGAAGTCAATCAGTTGATGATGTCGGATATCGGATACAACCCGTATGCGAGTTTGCTCGTTGCGACCTCCGATTACGTCGATGGGAACGCAGATGTTTGCAAACGGATGGTTCAAGCTTCGAAGGAAGGTTGGGTAAAATATCTGTCGGATCCTGCACAGGCCAATGAAGTGATCTTGAAAGCGAACAAACAAGGGCTCGAAAAGCCGGCTTTAGAATTCGGTGTGGAAGCACTCAAACCTCTATGCATGAAAGATGGCGATGAAAGTCGTGTCGGGCAGATGAGCCGTGAACGTTGGACTCAATTGGCCGATACGTTGGTCGAGTTGAATCTGATCGACCGAACCAAAGTCAACGTCGATGCATCGTTCCGAGCCGACTTTCTCGAACCGTCGGGAAAGTGACAGCGTCCGCAAAAAGGTGACAGTTACTCACGACGCGGTGAACCCACGCCCATCGCAAGGCCTCTGGGCGTACCACCCGAACGTTTTCACATTTCATACACCGGCGTAGCGAGTGCATTACTAAGCGAGTGCATTACTAGCCGAGCATCGCAAGCTGCCGGGTTGAACTGTGGCAAACGTCGCCATGTTCAGTGCGCTTCCACCCGGATGCTTGCGCATCTCGGCTAACATTTGGACGAGACGACGATCGTGCCACTTTCTTCGTTTCGATCGAGATACGGGGCAATCGAGTTCGCATCCAGAACGGTAGTTGCGATCCTAGCGTCGAAGTAGGATTCATCGGGCCCAGAGCGTCGTGATCTTCCAGCCCAATCGCTGCAGATGGGGAACGACTGCGTCATCGATCGCCCGCTTCTCATCTGTATTCAACAGCCAGTGGGTTCGAGACGCTGCAACCACCAATCCCGCGCAGACCAAAGCCGCTGGAAGAGCGCCCAAGATCAAGGCGACAGGCGCAGCGGCAAATGTGCACGTGGGCGTATCGATCGCGACCCCCAAGTACCTCAAGCTGAACACCGCTAAACCCAAAAACAAGCCGCATGCTGCTACGTTCGCATTCATCGCACCATGTAGACCCATCGAAGGGGTCCAGCAAATGCATAATCCGATGTCGGCCAGCAACGCTATAGCCGTGAGGACTCCCAGCAATCTACCACGCTCTGCACACCAAAAGTAGTTGCTTAGAAAAAGAGTGACCGACATCCAGCAACAGACTGTCAATGCCTTGGGCAATATCGATAGCCCATCCGCGTACCGACCTTGCAAAAGCAATCCGAACAAGAATGGCGAAGCGACAAGAGCTCCCAGTGACGTGAACAAGAAAAAACAGCTCGCAAACTTGATCGAGGTCCTCAACGAGTTGACCACGCGATCGAAGTGTCCACGCTCCCAGTCGGCAACCAAATAAGGAAGTACGATTCCAGCGAGCATCACTGCAAGATTCCATAGCAGGGATGGAATCAATTTGCCGCTATGCAGTTGACCTACCAACGCATGCACATCTTGCCCATGAATCTCCACCGACGAGAAGTGCAGCAGCGAATATCGATCCACGAGATCGAACGAGTTCCAGAGCAGGTTTATGATCCAAACACTGGCCGCAAAAGGAAGTACTCGCTGGGCAATCTCTGTCCAAGCGATAACCTGTTGGCCTTCTTGACGCCACTGATCCGAATGAAGCAAGACCTTAATCGATGGTAGTATTCCCATCACGGCAGCACCAGCGAAGGCAATCACCAACACTCGCCAGTCTCGAAACCAAACCAGGCCAAAGAGACTGAGGCAAGTGAAAGCAATCGAATTGATCGCGTGCATGGTGGATACCGTCTTGGGCAACCTCAGACCGCTCACCAGTTCAGTCATCGCATTGAACGATATGATGCACCCGAGTGCCAATGCGATAATGAACATGTCGAGACTAGAATGGGGCTCACCGAAAATGATGTTGCTAGTAGAACCATGAAACAAGACCAGTGATGATGCGATCGCCAAGTAACCCGCCATCGCGATCACCATGCTCATCAAGAGAAAGCGAGCCAGCTGGCCGCGACCTCGATAGGCTTCCACGAACCTTCCAAACGTGCCTGGCAAACCGAGAACCGCTAGTGGTGCTGCCAAGCAAAAGAAGCTGCTCGCTAGCCCCCAGATTCCTAGTTGAGCTTCCGTCAGGAAATAGCAAACCGCCAAATTACGTGCGAAACCGATGCCGCGCTGCAGGATATTGATCACCAGCATCCAGGACATCCCCGAGGCGAGACTGTCTGTGGTTTGCGGGCTGTCGAACGAGGACTCCGCGGTGGTTGCGGGAGCCGTAGTTGTTGCGGCGATGCTCACGAATAAGTAACGAACCGATGACGAAAGTTAGGGGCCGGAAAATGGCTGTATCCCAACTTGTCTCTCTCTTGGATCTGCGGCACCTATGGATGCCGATGGCTCGGGCAAATTGCCCCGAATACCTAGAGAGGAATTGCCTCATTGGCAAGATATGACGATTGTAACGCCCCTTATGCGACCGCCCGCATTCGATGGCTATCCACAAGTGCCAGAGGATGTGCCAGCGGCTGGTCGTCGGTTACGACCACCTGTGTCGCGAGTCGCTGAGTCGCATTGAGAATGATGGGGCTCTTCAAGTTCGTTGTCAGGTTATCACCGGAGCGGCTGATTACCGATAATACGAAGATCTTGTCGCGATTATGGATTTGAAGCATCCCGAGGTCTCTTCGATGCACATGCAGTTTGTAACTGGGGAGGAATCGGCGAGGGCTGATGACGGGCAAGGCCACATCGGATAGCGCCACAGACTGAAGCCAAGCAACTTCCTCGTTCTCCTCGTTCGCAAGCAAAACCCAATGGCGACACGATTCATAGCCAATCAAACCTTGCGGCATGAAGAGCATGTCGGAATAGTGAACGTCGAGGGTTCCAAATCGCGAAGACTGGATCTGCATAATAGCACCTAAGACAACGGGTACCTCTACATCATTTTCTGTATTCGGCAGAACCGGATGACAGGTCTGAGGGAACCTGGACAAATTTGATGGTTTTACTCAATGGCGAAGAGCTAGGATTGCGCCAGGCAGTGGCGGTTGGCCATCGAGATGCCGCTGACGATGGCTCCCACGATTCCCACAAAACCCTGATCCGTTCCACACAGAAACAGATTCTCAAGATGGGTCGTCCCGTCGAGTCGCTTCTCCGGAGCCCCGTAAACGGCTCCGTTGTCGTGGGATGTGAAGCGACGGATTGTTTTAGGCGTGAAGATGTCGGTATCGATCACATGGCGTCGGAAGTCCGGCATGAATCGAACCGCCGCGGAAACGGACTGATCGTACCATCTCAGTTTTTGACGCTGGTATTCCCCTTCTTCTAATGCACCCCATCGATCCGGATCGGCAATCGTCGTCAATCGAACGAAGCCTCCGTCGAGTTCACCATCTTCGCTAGCATATTCATAATTGTTGGGGGAGCAGATCACGCCGGTTCGGACATCGCATAATTTGTCTCGGCAGCGTTCCCAATGGAATGTCTCGCTGTCATTGAAGAAGACGATCGTCTTGTCGAATCCACAGGATTGGGGTTGGCAGTCGAGCACGGAAATTGACTCGATGAATGACATCTGGCCGGCGTTGACCGGTTTCTCTTCGGAGAGCGAATCGCACATCCTCATGGTTTCGACGACACCGGCGCTTGAGAGGATCCGTTTCGCAAAGAGCTTAACGCCGTTTTCCAGTTCGACTGCGGCGATGCGATGATCGTCGACATGAAGTTTGGCAACGCCGTTTCGCAGTTTCAATTGACCGCCGAGCTCGCGAAATCGTCGGACGAGATTCTTCAGGATAAGTCGAACCCCTTTGTAGGGGCGGGCGAACCCCTCCAAGAAGATACTGCGGAACATGATGCAGAACTGCCCCCAGTCCATATCGTGTTCTCTCGCGTTGCCGTACCACATCAGTGGGCACAGGAGCATCTCAATGAGCAGTGGATCGGAAAGGGTTTCATTGAGGATTGCACGTGTCGAGCATTCAAAGTCCTCTTGTTTCAGATCGTCGTAATCGACGAGACGTTCGAGCAATCGGTTAAAGGCATCGCGCTGGTGGGGAAACTTGCTTGCGATTTCGCTTTGCAACAGTCGAATATCGTTGTTGAAATGGAGGTCGACACCTGGGAACGCGATGGTGGAGCCTCGCTGTGGGGCCAGATGAAAATCATCCCAACGGAAACGAAGTTGTTTCAGCAATCGCGCTAGTGGGCCTTTCTTAGCCCCTCGCTGGGTGAAATTGGTCATCGCGTGAAGCCCGACATCGTAATCGCGGCCGTTCATGCGGTAGAAGGAATTCAGTCCGCCGATGGTCCAATGCTTTTCGAGGATGCAGACTCGTTGATCGTACATAGCGAGCCGGATGCCAGCGGCCAGCCCGCTCATTCCCGCACCGATGATGATGGTGTCGTACTCGGTTTCCGTCGAAGGGGGTGGGGTGTCTGTCACAGGAACTTCCTAGAGAATCGCTATTTCGTGACAGCTTGTAATACGACACCATCGAAGCGTGCGATACCCTCGGCGCCGAAGAGTCCAATCGACACGATCGCTTCGCGTGTTTGGGGTGGAACCGGAAAGGTTTTCTCTTCGTATCGCCAATTGCGACTTCCCTTGAATCCGCCAACGTAGTTATAGCCGATACGATTTCGCTCGGCATCGAAATACTGAATCGCGATCGAAGGAGACTTCTCCTTGTCTCGCCCTACTTTGATATCCTTGAGCCATATATTTGCGCCGAGTTTGATTTTTTTGACAGTCCGCCCGTCAATCGGGATGCCTTGCAAGAGCATGTTGGGAAGATTGGGATCGTAGCTTTCGAATTGAACGACATTTTTGCCGTCGGGGGCTTCCGCATCTTCGATCTGCACACACCCGAATTGGTAATACCATCCCGGTATATGGAAGTTGCGAATGAGCGGTTCTTCGAAGCTGGTATTGAAAAGCACTGGGTTGGAGCCGTCGGGCTTATCAGGCCGCGATTGCTCGGCGTTTCCGGTCATCGGCACGAATAATGTCGGAGTTAAGGCTTCCTTCTCGAGCTTGCCATCCTTCTTGCGCATCAGGTAGAGCATCTGTTGGTAGCGTTCCCCGACGGGAATCACCATCAAGCCCCCCTCTTTCAATTGTTCTCTGAGAGGGACAGGTACATCGGCTGGCGAGCAGGTGACGATGATCTTGTCGAAGGGAGCGTGTTCTTTCCAACCCTGGAAACCATCTCCGAGTTTGCAATGAACATTCGTGTAACCGAGTTCTTCGAGCAATCCGATGGTGCGTTGGCCGAGATCTTCCTTGATTTCGATCGTATAGACATCTTTCACCAAGGGGCTCAAAATCGCTGCTTGGTATCCGCTACCGGTGCCAATTTCCAGGACGACATCCGTCGGCTTGGGTTGCAGCGCTTCGGTCATCAGAGCGACGATGTAGGGGCTACTGATGGTTTGCTGGTCGCCGATCGGAATTGCAATATCGAGGTAGGCTCTGGAAACATACTCGCGAGGCACAAAGTCATGGC
>JBILVV010000467.1:0-3710 GCA_044370255.1 Pirellula sp. | reverse complement strand
ATCAAGACGTTTTGAACCAGTCGTTCGCGTTCAACCGCGTAGGGATCGAGGGTGTTTCTCTGTGCCTGCGCTGGGGAGTTCGCGAACAACATGCTCGCGATTCCGAGTACAAACGCGATCCACGAGCGGCTGTAGCCCATAGCGACCTCAGTCCATGCTGACACGCTCGACGTATTCGCCCGTCCGCGTATCGATCTTGATGACGTTTCCTTCCTTGATGAAACCAGGGACTTGGAATTCCCCACCGGTTTCCACCTTTGCAGGCTTGGTCACGCTCGTGGCGGTATCGCCGCGAACGCCTGGTTCCGTCTCCAATACCTTGAGAGTAACGTGCGATGGAGGGGAAATCGTGATCGGATTGCCGTTGAATAGCACCATCGCCACGGGCATCCCTTCCTTGAGGTATTTCCAGTTTTCATCGACTTGGTCGGACGACAATTCGTATTGTTCGAACGACTTGGTATCCATGAAGACGAAGGTGCCGGCTTGATTGTAGAGAAACTGGGTGTCCAATTCTTCGACATCGGCCACCTCCAACTCGTCGCCACCCTTGAGGGTTCGATCCAGGACCGTGTTTCGTATCAGATTCTTGAGCTTGCACTTGTAGAGCGCATTCCCTTTACCAGGCTTGACGAAGTTGACTTCGTTGAGGAGGTATGGTTCGCCATCAATCTGAACTTTGAGACCCTTTCGGAGGTCGCTGGTTTTGTACGTTGCCACGGTGTCTTTGGATGAAAATGAAGGAGAAGGATAGTTACTTAGCCGAGAGCCTGCGATAAATCCATGAGCCGCCTTGGCCGTGGCAGATCCGCCTGTGGAGGATCTGCCACGGTTTTTGACGTTTTCAGTCAGTCCTAAGTGTAGGCGAATTTACTGGAATTGTCTTGCCCCCTTTGCCTCGCCGGTTTTGGCTGTTGGTTGGCTGGGGTATGGAGTAGAATAAGAAGTCCAATTCAAACACGCTTTGCCCGATGAACTTTGGCTCTCCAGCAACTCGCTGGTCCCGAGCAGACCGCCGTATCGTCTCCGCGAAATCCGTCAGGTGAAATGAGTATCGATCGCGTCGTACAACCGATGGTCGCTTGCTTGGGAAACCCCGTGGCCGGAGATCCTACCCAATTTGTGATGTCGCGAATCGCACGCGAAGCGGGGCTTGATTGGCGATTTTTCACCTCGGAGGTAGAAGCCGTTGACTTTGAAGCGGCATTCCGAGGGGTGCAGGCCTTGGGAATGGCTGGTGCATCCATTTTAGACCCTTTCCAACAGTCGGCCCTCGCATTTCTCGGGTCCCTCTCGAACGAAGCTTCTTTGTTGGGGCGAGCGAGTGTGGCTCGACGCGAAGAGGATGGCTGGGTGGGGGATCACACCCTCGGTTTGGCGATGGTCCAACTGCTGCGCGCTCGACTGGGTGGACATAGCCTTCGAGAGGACGGCACGATGAGTCCCCAATCGATCCTGGTAATGGGCTCTAGGCAAACCGCACAAATGATCGAAGCTCAATTACCGATGCTCGAGGGGGATCTTTGCGTGCTAGTCTGCGAGGAAACAATGAGACCTGAGACGACAACGACTTCTGAGAGCTTAACCTTCGATGCGGCATCAGAACGGTCTTCGGCGAGCAGGGTTCAATCGATCGGACTCGAGGACTTGTCAACGCTCGAGCGACCGGTGAGATCGCTGATACTCGATGGCAAACCGATCTCTTTGCAGCAAGGGAAGTCCAAGTCATTAGCGAAATGGCTACAGCAAATCGCATGGGCGACGTCCCCAGTGGTCATCTGCACTCATGGTCGTCGACAACTCGACGATAGTGCTTTGGGATGGCTGAAGGGACGCGATGTGCCGATCGTCGAGGAACTGGAACTGATGGCTTATCGTGCGGCGGTCGATTTTCATTTTTGGACCGGTTATGAACCGAGCATCGAATTGATCCGCGAATCCCTTGAGGAGTATTTGCAGTGGTAAGCCGTCGCGATTTCTTGATGCGATCCGCAAGCGGGTTTGGGGCTGTCGCATGGATGGCTTTGCTCGCCGAGGAAGAACGTCGTAACGCTTGTGCTGCAGATCAACTTCCTCAACCCCACTTCCAAGGTACAGCCCAGAGCGTCATCTTCCTCTACATGGATGGAGGTGTGTCGCAGGTTGATACGTTCGATCCCAAGCCACTCTTGACCAAGTATCATGGACGCAGTCCCGGAGAATTCTTCGACGTCGCCCCCACGCAATTCAATAACGTAGGGACGGTCATGGGATCTCCATGGGAGTTCTCGAAGCATGGCGAGAGCGGCATCGAAATCAGCAGCTTGTTCCCCATGATTGCCGGGCATGCCGATAAGCTTGCGGTGGTTCGCTCGATGACTTCGAAATTTCCGGAGCACACATCGGCTAACTACTTCTTGCACACCGGTCATGCGTTGCAGGGCCGCCCGAGCATGGGGGCGTGGGTAACCTACGGTTTAGGAAGCGAATGCCAAGATCTCCCCGGCTTCATCGTCCTCAATGGAGGTTTGATTCCCCCTGGAGGCTTGGACTGTTTTGGAAACGGGTTTCTTCCAGCTACCTACCAAGGCTCTGTACTCAAACCTAGGCAAGAAAGCCTAGCGAATGTCAAGCCCTTGGAGCCATCGCTTAATATGCAGCGTCGCAAGCTCGATTTTTTGCGAAGCCTCGATCGCGAAACGCTCGATACTTATGGTCAACAAGATGCGGTCGAATCAGCGATCGCAAACTACGAACTCGCCTTTCGTATGCAGTCTGCGGTTCCCAAAATCTGCGATCTCTCCCAGGAAACCGAAGCCACTCGCAAGATGTATGGACTCGATCACCCGTTTGAGCCCACGCGCATTTTCGGTCAAGAATGTTTGATGGCTCGCAGATTGGTAGAAAGCGGAGTTCGATTTATCGAACTGACCTGCCCCAGTGTCGGTCACGATCGGTGGGATCAGCATAGCAACATTAAAGAAGGGCACGGCAAGAATGCCATGTCCGTGGATCAGCCGATTGCGGCATTGCTCGAAGACCTCCAGCAACGCGGACTGCTCGACTCAACCCTCGTGGTCTGGTCGGGTGAGTTTGGCCGCACCCCCTTCGCGCAAGGATCCGATGGTCGCGATCACAATCCCTTTGCCTTCTCGATCTGGATGGCTGGAGGAGGCATTAAGGGGGGAACGGTTCACGGCGCGACCGATGAATGGGGGTATCGAGCGGTCGAAAACAAATGCGAGATCCACGACCTGCACGCCACGATGCTCCACTGCCTCGGCTTGGATCACACCCGCTCCACATTCCGATTCGGAGGTCGCGACATGCGATTGACCGATGTTCACGGCCACGTGATCCATGACATTCTGTCGTAACCCGAAGCGTGAGCGAAAGACGCACGAGGGAAGGTGTCGCAAGCGAACTAAGAATTCATGTATAATGGTTTCCTCATTGTGGCAGATGCCTGACTAAATCACCGTCGTTTCCATCACGCTAGACCTTTCCTGGACCTCATCATGAAACCCTCCTATTACACAGCTCACACGCTGCGAACTGCCTGGTCAGTTGTCGCTCTGGCCATCTGTGCCTTCGTAACTATCGGGGCAGGGGAGGGCAGGGGGGAGGATTGGCCGCAATGGATGGGGCCTAATCGAGACAATCAATGGAAGCCCGCATCCATTCCCACCAAGTTTCCCGAGGGAGGGCTTCAAGCGAAGTGGTCTGCTCCT
>JBILVV010000541.1:0-2758 GCA_044370255.1 Pirellula sp. | reverse complement strand
CGATAAACAACGCCGCTATGTCAGCAACATTCAGAACAGCGGCCGAGTGTTGCTGGAGATGATCAATGACATTCTCGACCTCGCGAAGGTCGAGGCGGGGAAAATGGAAGTTCGAGCTTCGGAGTTTTGCGTGCTCAATGTCATCCAAGCACAAGCAGAGATCTTCCGAAAAATGGCAGAAGACAAGAACATCGATCTTCAAGTCGATTCCAATCAATCCGAATTGCATGTCGTGCAGGACCAACCGAAACTCGCGCAGATCTTAACGAATCTCCTGTCGAACGCCATCAAATTCACACCCGAGGGTGGATTGGTCACCATTGCGTGCGACCGCGCGAGCGAAGAGATGTTCTCGATCACCATCGCAGATACCGGGGTCGGCATCGCTCCGAGCGATCACGAGGTGATCTTCGAAAAATTCCGGCAGGCTTCTCCCGGCGAAGGTCGCGATGCCCTCACACGCGAACATACCGGAACCGGTTTGGGCCTCTCCATCGTTCGGGAGTTGTGTCGATTGCTCGGAGGCGATATCACATTGACCAGTCAGTTGGGGCATGGCAGCACATTCTGCGTCACGTTGCCTATTCACTACCGACCCAATGCCTCCGGAACCGCTAACCGCCCTTTAGAGCTTTAAATTATCCGATTCATGACAAACAGCATTCGCGACATACGCATCCAACGGCAATTCACCAATCAAACTCCTGGTAGCGTTTTGTATAGCTGCGGAAACACAGTCGTACTGTGCACGGCTAGCATCGAAGCCAAGGTACCCGAATGGATGGCTGGTCGCGGTCGAGGTTGGATCACGGCCGAGTACAGTATGCTTCCAGGGAGCACCCCTCAACGCAAAAGTCGCGAACGGAGCGGCAAGGTCGATGGTCGAACAACTGAGATTCAACGACTCATCGGCCGGTCTTTTCGTGCGATCGCTGATCTAGGAAAACTCGGTGAGCGTTCGCTCACCATCGATTGCGATGTGCTGCAAGCAGATGGAGGCACCCGTACTGCATCGATCACCGGCGGCATGATCGCCTTGATCGATGCAGTCAATTCCGTTTTCAAGGGTGCTCCCCCTGAGGTGTATCCTCTATCGGATTCGGTTGCAGCGATCAGTGTTGGTATCGTGGACGGGCTACCGAGTCTCGATTTGGATTACGAACGTGATGTGCGAGCCGAGGTCGATATGAATGTCGTCATGACAGGTGGGAATCGGTTCGTCGAAATCCAGGGGACGGGCGAGGAAGCAACCTTCGACGAAGAACAACTACAGAAATTACTGAGCCTTGCGAAATCGGGCATCGCGCAATTGCAAACCAAACAGCGCGAGTGTCTCGGCGCAGACTGGCCCTGGCCATCTTGATTCACAAAGTTGACTCGCAAACGGCGCGCTCGCATCGGGTACTCGCTTCGCATGAAGTTTATCTTCGTATCGACTTTATGGATTGATCGGACCAGATCCTCCTCGCGCGATGCTGCCGATCAACCAGGCACCGCATAGGAATGCGAGCCATCCACATATCAGGCTTCCCAAGCCATAAGCCGCGGCCAAATCCCATCGACGCGAGTGAAGCAAATCCGCGAGTTCCATCGACAACGTTGAGAACGTTGTGAACCCGCCGCACATGCCTACCCCAAGCAACAGCATCATCGGATGCCCACGCTGGGAGGCACCTACAGACATGACGATGCATCCGAGTGCGAAGGATCCGACTAGGTTCACCATCCCCGTCGCCCACATCGAGGGTGAGTTGGAAGACCATGAAGCGACCAAACGACCCACGCCATATCGAAGCACGCTCCCTACCGCTCCTCCGATAGCAACCAGAATGTAAGGGGATGTGAGCCAAGCGGCGGATGACCAAACCATGATCTGAATTCAATGATTTCAAGAGGCAACGCGGAACAATTGGATTTGCGGCTACAGGTTTTTGGATCGGCGAAAAGACGAAATATCGACCAAGCAATCGTCGATCACAACCTCTTCGGTCGCCAACTGTCTGCAATATCCAAAAGAAAAAATCTACTACGTCCTAGGGCCGTCGATCGGGCATGGAACGCTCGGGACCGGTTTGGTAGAACATGGGAGATCAAACTTGTAGTTTCATGCAGTTTTATTTCCTTCCACCCTGCCGGAGACCTCGATATGACCAATGGACCTTTGAATCGCAAACTAAAGATGGGATTAGTCGGCGGAGGACCGGGGTCATTCATCGGTCGAGTCCATTCGATCGCAGCCTGCTTGGACAACCGCGCAACCGTCGTCGCGGGTGCGTTCAGCAGCAGTGCCGAGAAGTCGCTCGCAGCGGCTCCCGACTACGATGTCGCGCCCGATCGGGCCTACCCCTCCTATCAAGCGATGTTCGAAGCCGAGGCGAAGAAACCCGTGGGTGAACGGATCGACTTTGTATCGGTCACCACCCCAAACTCGACCCACTTCGAGATCGCCAAGGCGGCGATGCAATCCGGGTTCCATGTCGTGTGCGATAAACCGATGACCTTCGATCTGGCCCAAGCCGAGGAACTGGCAAATGTCGTCGACGGCTCCAAGGGAGTTTTTGCTCTCACGCATAACTACACCGGCTATCCGTTGGTGCGACAAGCGCGCGAGATGATCTTGAGCGGAGAAATGGGTGAGATTCAAGCAGTTCGCGCGTTTTACATCCAAGGATGGTTGCGCACACGTCTGGAAAGCCAAGATCAAAAGCAGGCGGCATGGCGAACCGATCCGAGCAAGAGTGGCGCCGCCGGTTGCTTC
>JBILVV010000540.1:0-2768 GCA_044370255.1 Pirellula sp. | reverse complement strand
TTCGCCGCACTGGGAACAAGTGCGATTCCTTGTCGAGTCGCTCGGTTGAGAGTTCGCGTAGCGCGGAGTAATCATCGAGCACATAAAACCCGCGACCAAAGGTGGCCGCAACCAAATCGTTCTCTCGCTTCTGAATCACCAGATCGCGCACCGGAATCGTCGGAAGACCGCTTGAAAATTTGAACCACTTCTTCCCGCCATCCACTGATGCAAAGACTCCGAACTCGGTACCCAGAAACAACAAATTCGGTTGCACATGATCCTGTTCGATGCGCCAGACCAGATGGCGTTCGGGCAACGTCGCCGCGATCGAGGTCCAGGTCTTGCCGCGATCGGTACTCTTGATGACGTACGGTTTGTAGTCTCCCGTTTTGTGATGATCGAGGCATGCGTAGACCGTATCGGCGTTATGTCGGTCGGCTTTGACATCGTTGACGAATGCTCCCTCTGGGACGTCGAAGAATCGATCGACCTTGCGCCATGTCTTGCCCCCATCCTCGGTGATCTGGATCAACCCATCATCGGTGCCGACATAGATCAAGCCTTCGACTTTCGGTGACTCGCTGACTGAGGTGATGTTGCCGTAAGTGCTCATCGCGAGCATGTCGAACCCCGCATCGATCCCCCAAACGCGGCCCATGATCGGCAAGGTCCAGCGGTCGATCCCTTTGGACAGGTCGGGACTGATCGTGGTCCACGAATCACCGCGATCATCGCTGCGGTGCAGTTTACGACTGCCGAAGTAGATCCGTTTCGGATTGTGGGGGCTGATCAGGATCGGTGAATCCCAATTGAACCGGAAACTTTCCTCGCCTACGCCCGGTTGCGGCTTGATATCGACCGCTTGACCGGTCCGTCGATCGTAGCGATGGATGAAACCCTGCTGAGCCTCGCAATAAATGATATTGGGATCGGTCGGGTCGATGGCGTTGTCGTGACCATCGCCGCCGAGGACTACTTGCCAATCTGAGTTGGCGATTCCCTGGACGTAACGCGTGGCGACCGGGCCGTACTGGGTGTTGTTGTCTTGGGTTCCGCCGACCACATGATAGAAGGGCAGATCGTAATCGACATCGACCTTGTAGAACTGCGTTACTGGAAGATTGGGAAAGAATCGATACGACTTCGCGAAGTCGTTGGATTGGTAGATGCCACCGTCGCAACCGACCAACACAAAATTCGGATCGGTGGGATGAAAGACGACGGCGTGGTTGTCGACGTGCTTGGCTCGTCCTTCGATGGGAGTAAACGTACGGCCACCATCAAGACTGCGGACGAGTGTATCGTTGGCATGGTAGATGACATCGAAGCGATGGGGATCGAGATAAATCTCTTGGTAATAATGAGGGCCGGTACCACCGGATACAAAGTCGCTCCGCTTGTCAAACGACTCGCCGTGGTTTTCACTTCGATAAAACCCACCTTTGCGATTGGGGAGTTCAATCGTGGCGTAGACAACATTGCTTTGTTGGGGCGAGACACCCAGAGCGATCTTCCCTTTATCACCACCGGGTAGTCCTTGAGTCAGTTCGCGCCATGTTTCTCCTCCGTCGGTCGATTTGTAGATGCCCGATTCGGGTCCCGTATCGAGCAGTGCCCAGACCGTGCGATGACGCTGGTGAGTCGCTGCATACATCGTGTTCGGATCCTGTGGGTCGAGCACCACGTCGGTGACGCCCGTGTAGGGGCCTTTGCTGAGTACATTTTTCCATGTGGCACCGCCATCGCTCGATTTGAATAGTCCTCGTTCGCCACCGGGTGACCATAAGGGCCCCTGGGCAGCGACAAACACAACGTCCGAATCGCGAGGATCGATCAGGATCTTGCTGATGTGCTCGGTTTGCTTGAGCCCTAAGTTGTCGAACGAACGGCCGCCATCTTTACTGCGATACACACCATCTCCGAAACCCACATGACGCCCGCTGACATTCTCGCCGGTACCAACCCAAACGGTATCGCTATGCTTGGGATCGATGGTCACGCAACCGATCGAGTAAGAAGGCTTGTTGTCGAAAATCGGAGTGAAGGTGGTGCCAGCGTTCGTCGTTTTCCAAAGATTGCCCGAACCGACCGCAACGTACCATGTGTTGGGTTGTTTCGGATCAAGGGCGATGTCGGCGATCCGACCAGCCATGAATGCTGGACCGATGCTCCGGAATTTGATCGCCCCTACCAGCTCAGAATCGACCCGATCGGCGAGGGTTTTTGGAGCTTCGGCAGCCGGGTCCTGAGCAAGTAATCCTCCTAACGTGTTCGGAAGGAGGCAACCGAGGCTGAGAGCAAAAAGACTGACGGGAATTCTCATGATGCTGATCGTATGCTCAAAAGACAAGAAGGCTCGTGTCAAATACCCATCCCAGTGTGGTTGGACGGAACTAGGCCGTCAATTGCGCAGGTACGGGAGTAAGGATATCCGCCGCGAAGAAGTTATCGGCGTTTCTGACTGCTTTCCGAAGAATTCAGAGGTGGGAGCAACTCTTGCTTGGCTTGATCAAAAGCCTTCTGCATACGAGGAACGTCGCCGATTCGCCGCATGACAGGGAAATGCTTGACGTTGTATTCGATAAAGTATTTTGCGTCGGCGGCATTTACTTTCAACGCAACCTCGGCTGTATGTTCCAGCATCAGTTGTGGAACATCCCCATCCTGACACCATTGAAAAACTCCATCGAGCAATCGCTTGGGTTGCAAGAACCCTTCGGTTTCTTTCATGAACTCACATTGGTTGTATCGAATCATGCGGTTGACGAGGATTCCAAACACACGAT